>JAAYCA010000049.1 GCA_012744435.1 Bacteroidales bacterium | reverse complement strand
TGATCGTCTGGAACGAATGGTCATCGCACATGATGTAGACGATGTTCATCTGCTTCGCGGGGGCACCTTTCTTGGGGGAGCAGCCCGTCACCGCTCCGACGGCAGCCAGGCCGACGGAGCCATAGAGCATTGTGGCTTTGAGTTTTTTATCCATATTCATTTTCAATAAGTTACTCTGGGATATAAGGGTTCAAGGGATTGATTGGCCGCAGCCCGGTTCCGGGCAATGGTCTTCTGGGTCTGCTCGATGGCCGCCTTATCGTAACTGGAATGCAGCAGCGCGGCGAGTTCTTCCATCAGGTTCCGGGTCTTCCGGTCCGGGTTGTGGGCGAGGTTGACATGCTCCTCCGGATCGGTCTCGTAGTCATAAAGTTCCACGCCTTCGCGGCCCTCATCCCACTCGGTATAGCGATAGCGGTCGGTACGGACGCTGCGTCCGAAGACGGTCGTGTGGCTGTCGTCGAGGGATGGATTGAACATGAAACGGGTGCCGCCGCTGAAGGCGCGCATCATCGCATTGTTCTGGCCCTCTCCGTAGAGGGTACGGGCCTGCTGGGTAAAGGCGGGACGGTCCCACGTCCGGTCGACATCGTCCAGCAGCGGCTTCAGGCTGACGCCGTCCAGGGTCCCGGGGGCCGGCAGAGCGGCGAGTTCGGCTACGGTCGGATAGATGTCGATCATCTCGACGACGGCGTTGCACTGCTTTCCGTCCGTGACGCCCGGGGCGTAGATCAGCAGCGGCTGATGGGCCGTCCGCTCGAACAGATTCTGCTTCTGCCACATGCCATGGTCGCCGAGCATATATCCGTGGTCGCTCCAGAAAACGATGATGGTCTTGTCCATCAGGTCCAGCTCCTCCAATGCGTCCAGCATCTTGCCGATCTGGGCGTCGATGAAGGTGATGGAAGCGTAATAAGCGCGGACGGCATTCAGGCAGTCCTCTTCGCTGACTCCGCCGTTCCAGGAAGTATTGTTGCGGGCAAGGTCCGGCTTGGTGAGCCATTCCTGCTCGAAGTTTTCAGGGATCGTGACCTCAGGGTAGAGGTCGAAATATTTCTGCGGCGCAATATAAGGGATATGCGGCCGGTAGAAGCCGACGGCCATGAAGAAGGGCTGGGCGGCCCGGCGGACAGGGGCATCCTTGCGGGCCGGTCCCCCGTATGCGCTGCCGACATTGCTGTAGCGGCTGCGCAGCAGGCTGACGGCCACGTTGGCGGATATTCCGTCCGTCATCTCGTTGTCATTGCAGTCCAGGGCCATCCAGGTGCCCGGATGGGTATTTCCCTCCAGCAAGTACTCATCGGTGCGGTCCCGGCCGATCGGATTGTAGGCAATCGTCCAGGATGCCGGATCGTCGGAACCCGGCTGGCCGATGTCGCTCGGGACGCCGGCATGGTAGATCTTGCCGACGCGGACGGTGTAATAGCCGTTGTTCTTGAAGAGCTGCGGCAGGGTCACGGCGTCCGGCATGGCATAGCGGAACTTGCCGCTCAGGTCGTGCACGCCGGTCCGGTCCGGACGGCAGCCGGTCATGATGGAGGCGCGGCTGGGACCGGACAGGGGCGACTGGTTGTAGGCACGGTTGAACACGACGCCCATCCGGGCCAGCCGGTCCAGGTTCGGGGTCTGCACACGGGGATCGCCGAAGGCGTTCATCGCACTGCACAAATCATCAGAAGAGATGAACAGCACGTTCAGGCGGTTGTCCGGTTCGGCCGGCTCCTGCCGGGGCCGCACCGGTTGTGCCGCCGCTGCGGCCCCGCTCAGGGCCGCAGCTGACAGCAAAACGGTAGATTGAATCTTATTCATTAAAACTATTACTTGGCGGGCTGGGGACGTTGCGCACCGGCACCTTGCTGCCGACCTGCCATCATCTCAACCATCCACCCGGAATTGAACGTCGTTTTCCCTTCAAGTCTCGTGCCTTTCGTGCAGTCATCCCACCAGGCCTGGATATCCGCTTTCATCGCTTTCACACGCTCCGGATACTTGTCGGCCAGGTTGTGTTCTTCATTGCGGTCAGTGAAGAGGTTGAAGAGTTCGATCGTGTCGTCCCGGGTCCAGACGAGTTTCCAGTCTCCGTCCACGACGGTCTGGAATCCAGTCTGGGCGGCGAACAGCTTGCGCTCAGGCATCGGGGCGCCCGTGCGCAGCGTGCTCAGCAGGGAGACGCCGTCCACTTTGCGGGCGTTGCTGACACCGCAGAAATCGAGGAAGGTAGGCATGTAGTCGATGACGGACATCGGCTCCATGGTCATCCGGTGGCCCCACTCCTTCGGATAATAGAAGATGGCCGGGACGCGGCAACCGCCTTCGTACGGGCCGCCCTTGGCCCCGCGGAAGTAGCCGTTGTTGCCCGGATACTTTTGCGCGGCAATCGATTCTCCGCCATTATCGGAAGTGTAGATGATCAGCGTGTTGTCCAGGACGCCCAGTTCCTTGAGGGTCTGGTAGATCTGGCCGACACCGTCGTCCACGGCCTTGACCATGTCCTGATAGACCCGGCGGTATTCCTGGTCCGTCATGTCCTGATCATTGCGATAAGGGCAGACCTCCGCCGTGCGGAGGGGCGGATCGTTCGGGCCCTGCATCGGCACATGGACGGCATTCTCGGAGACAAACAGGAAGAAAGGCTGTTCCATCGCAACGGATTCGCGGATGAACTGCACGGAATACTTGTTGATCAGATACGTGACATATCCGGGCTCGTCAGCTTCCTCCCTGCCATCCCACCAGTCGATCCGGTGCTGGGTGTTGTAATGCGTATGGAAATCGATGTTGCCCATCGTATAGCCGTGCCACACGTCCCATCCGTGATTGAGCGGGTTGAACATGATGTCTTGTCCGAGGTGCCATTTTCCCATGATGCCGGTGCGGTAACCAGCCGCCTGGAGCACCTTGGCGAAGGACGGATGCACGGCCGGATCGAGGCCGTCCATCGGATCCACTTCGGAGAAGATGTGATTCAGGCCGGCACGCTGGGCGTAGTTGCCGGTCATGAGGCAGACGCGGGTGGGAGAACTGAGCGCCGTGGCCCGGAAGTTCGTGGCCACGATGCCGTTCTCGGCCAGATAGTCGATATTCGGACTGTCGATGCCTTCCCCGCCGTAGCAGTGGATTCCGGAGAATCCCATGTCGTCTGCAAGGATGAAGACGACATTGGGATGCTGCGGATCGTTCTGCGCCATCGCCAGCCCGCCGAGGGCCAGCATGGGGAGTGCGATTGTTTTTTTGTTCATCATTATGGATTATCTATTTGTTCCAACCCGGATTCTGAACCAGGGGTTCGTTCACCAAGGTCTCCGTCTTCGGGAAGGGGTACAGTTCATGGCGTCCGGTCTGGAAACCGCCCGTGGTGTAGGTAAAGCCGGCCGGATTCCAGGTGGTGCTAAATAACTGAACATTGGGAACAGATTCTTATTTTAGGTTACACATAATGTTAAATTGATTAGGATGGTATTATTAAACCCTTTTCAAATATAGCCAACATACGCGTATTATTTTAATCGATTCAGTTAATTTGTTTGTTATTTTGTGTTTTTCGCCATATCTTTAGATAGAATAACTGGCAATCAATTGGGGATTTTCCGCTTATCCATCCCCAAAAATGTCTCGTTGCCGATCTGGCGCGTCGGATGAACGTCTCCCGTTCCAAACTCTTCTACCGGATCAAGGAGATCATGGGCATGAGTCCGAACGATCTGATCCGCCGCTACCGGCTTGAAACCGCCGCCCAGATGCTTCGCCAGGGCAAGAGCAGTGTCTCGGAAGTCGCATACTCCGTGGGTATCAGTTCGCTCTCTTACTTCTCCAAAGCCTTCAAGCAACAGTTCGGCATTCTGCCGAAAGACGCCGCGCGCAAGTAGCATTGACAAAACGGAACCCGTTTGACCGAGCCGGTACCGGCTTCCGATCAAACGGGTTCCGTTTTCGTATTACCGCTCTGTTACTTGAAGAGCAGACGGGCGAAAGTGTTGAGGTACAAACGCCAGTTGAACCACACGTGACCGCCGTCGGAGGCGTAGATCGTGTGCGGCATACCGTTGCGCTCGAGGGCCTTGTCGAGGACCTCGGTACCCGGCCAGGCGAAGTCGTCCGTGCCGCAGCCGACCCAGTAGAGCTTGTAGCCGGCCTTCTTGATGCCCTGGAGCTGGGCGTCGAGCTGGTCGCTCTCACGGATACCGCAGCTGAGCGGGCAGATGTAGTCGAACACGTCCGGATACAGGATGGTCGCACGGGTGGTGTGGCCGCCGCCCATGGACAGGCCTGCGATGGCGCGGGAAGCCTTCTTGGGGATGACCCGGAAATTCTTCTCGATGAACGGGACGATCTCGGTCACGAGGCTCTTGACATAGGCGTCAGGCTCGGTGACCTGCTTGGTCGGAAGATTCAGGGTCTGGGCAGCCTGCTGGCCCGGATTGCCGTTCGGCATCACCACGATCATCGGCTCGGCGAGGCCCTTCTCGATGAGGTTGTCCAGGATCTGGGCGGTACGGCCCATGCTGATCCAGGCCTCTTC
>JAAYCA010000048.1 GCA_012744435.1 Bacteroidales bacterium | reverse complement strand
GGCGGCGGGATCAAGTGGGAGGACGGCAACCTGATGGCTGTCGCTTTCCTGGGCTACTACGATTCTTTCGGGTCGTTCGAGAATTCCCCCTCCTATGTGTCCTTGACCAAGACTTTCCCGCAGATCGTGGAGGCGGAACAGGTCGTGGCCGGTCTCGGACGCGAATTGTACCTGGTCGTTCCGCGCGATCCGATGGCGACACTCGCGGTCGATGCGGAGGGAGAATACGTCACGGACGACAATCGCGAGGTGTTCTACCGCAGTGAAGAGGGGAAGCCGGTGCTGGTCCTCAACAATTGGCACGGGGAGAACAGCCTGGTGGCCTGTACGGACAACGAAGGACGCTCAACCCTGTATACGCCCGGAATCACCCCGGACACGGGAGCTTTGAAAGTGCCTGCAGACGGCTCCGTCCTGGACATTTCCCTCCCGATCCCCAAGCCGCTGAAGGGTTTCGCGTCCTTCGATTACGGTGAGGATCCCGAGGGGAATGACTTCGGCATCCGCGTCAGCCTGCGGGCCGGCCAGCCCATCCTGACCAGTTCGGCCGCTCCGCTCGGATATTTCGGCTTCGAAGAAGAGTCCATCGTGCTGGCCGACGGAGACAAGGTCTTCGAAGGGATCAACGGCCTGTGCAAGGGCGTGTTCCTCGGCACGATCGGCCAGGACTACAATCCCGTGGCCTGCGTCGTGATGGAGAACGGCGATGTCAAGATGGCCGGTATCTTCTATGCGTTGCAGCATGGCGGACCCGACCTCAGTGATGCGCTGCCCGGCTTCAAGGACGTGAACGGATTCGAGTCCGGCGGCGGTGGCGGCTGGGAGGATGTGGAGACCGGCGAAACCTTCTACGAGTACCAGACGATCTATGCCCTGGATGAGCGTGGCGGACGGACCGAGATTCCGTATTTCACGGACCATGGCCGCTACATAGGCAAAGATGACCGGTATTTTTATGAGATCTCCCTTACGCCTGACTGGAAGTATCATGTCCTTTGCGTCAGCCGGGAGGATTATTCCCCGCACGAGGGATATTCCGGCTCGTTCAGCGAAAAAGAGTGGGAGGATGATGTGCGCACGTTTGAATTCCGCCGGCACGAACGCATGTGGGCCGGTGACGAAGGTTTTGAATATGATTACACCCCTGTGACGGGCTCGTTTACCGCCAGCGGGCAGGGGATGTCCTACGAGATCGGCCTGTCCGGCACGGATGCCATTCCGTCCGGGCTGCGTGTTCAGGAAGAAGGACAGATGGAAAGTTCAATGTATGATGAAGATTAAATTTCCGATTGTCGCCGTGGTGCTGTGCGCCGCCGTGTTTTCCGTTTTCGCCCAGGACGATGCGGCCGTGCGTGGCAGTTATGAGTCTGACGAAACGTATGTCACCGATGCCGACGGTTTCCGCTACCAGCGTGTCAGCGAGGGTTCGGAACTGGAGCTTTGCGCGGGGGGCCGTTATTCCGGCACGGTCCGCCTCCCCTCGGCCGTGCGCGTCGGGGAAGAGGTCTTCCCGGTGGTGGGTATCGCCGAGAACGCCTTCCGGGACAACAAAGCCGTGACCGAAGTCATCTGGGACCGCGAGAAACAGTATGTAAAGGCGTCCGCGTTCTACCGCAGCGGCATCCGCTATTATTGGGATTCCCACTATGGTCTTCCGGAATACGTCTATCCCAGCGGGGACTTCATGCTGTTTGTGCTCCAGCAGGAATTCCCGGAGTATAACCGTACAAGCCCGAGGTGGATGTTCTTCAAGCACAATTACGCTCCCCTGAGATTCGTGCAGGATCGCATGGAGGACGAGACGGCGAATTGGGGCTACAACCCGATGCGGGCCGACGAGATGCAGGGCGTGTACTTTGAGATGCCCGTGCCGGGCGCCGTCAAGCAGGAGATGTTCCGTGGCTATGAGGCGTACGAGGTCATCGGCCTCCTGGTGGAGTCCGAGTTTGCCGCGTTCCACCGTTTCCCTCCGTTCAGCCGCTGGAAATGGGGCGAGCAGGAGCAGTCCATGGGCGCCACGCTCGAAAAACAGATGGAGACCCGTTATGGCCGTACGCTCAGACAGTCCCGGTATATCGGCCATCTCCGCGAGGAGGACGGCCGCGTGGGGATCTTCGAATTCGAGCCCAAGGACGGCGAGGCGATGGTTGTGATCGTCTGGATCCGGGGCGGCAAGATCGAGGCCACCTGGGTGGATACGACCGATATCGATCCGGGCGAAGGCGGAGAGAACAGCGTATGGCATGTCGATGACGAGGGCTCCTATGGCATCCCGGATCTGTTGTGCGTCGCTTTTGACAAGCACGACAATGTCATCCTTTTCTTCAACAACTCGGCTCCCGAGAGCAAAAACCTTTTCGGCCTGCGTCAGCAGGGCGACCAGCTTCAGCTCTTCGGCGAGGATCAGTGGTACGTCTTTGTGGACTAGGAGCGGCGCTCCCGCTTGTCAGTTTGGGCGTTTACGCCGTGCGCGAAGTGCGTCGGCTCTTTTTTGACCGGCTGCGGGTGGACGACCGCGGCCGGTTTTTTCGCCTTGGCGGCATAGGCCAGCAGGGCGATCCCGGCGATGACGAAGGGGATCGAGAGGATCTGGCCCATGTCCAGGAGCATCGTCTGCTCGAACTCGACCTGCGGCTCCTTGATGAATTCGATCAGGAAGCGGGCTCCGAAACAACCTACCAGGAAGAAGCCGAAGAAGAAGCCGCGGTGGACTTTGTCCAGTTTATTCTTATAGACCCAGACCATCACCAGACCCAGCAACAAGTAGGAAAGGGCTTCGTATAGCTGGGTGGGATGCTTGGGCTCGGTCTCGCCCCGCAGGTCGAAGATGAAGCCCCAGGGGAGCGTGGTCACGTCGCCGTAGATCTCCGAGTTGAAGAGGTTGCCCAGCCGGATCATGCAGCCGGCGAAGGCCACCGCGATGCACAGGCGGTCCAGGATCCAGAGGAAATCGAAGTCGTTCTTCTTGCCGTAACGGTGGACAAACCACCACATCGCCAGCAGCAGGGCGATGGCGCCGCCGTGGCTGGCGAGACCGCCCTTCCAGGGCATGAAGATTTCGAAGAAACCCTTCCACGATCCGAAGTAATAGTCCGGTTGGTAGAAAATGCAATGGCCGAGCCGGGCGCCCACGATCGTGGCGATCAACAGGGTGAAGAGCAGCGGGTCCATCAGCTTGGTGTCCACTTTCTCGCGGGTGAAAAACCACTTGAAAAGGTACCAGCCGATGACAAAGCCCGACACGAACAACAGGCCGTACCAGCGGACTTCCAGGGATCCGAGACGAAGGAGTATGGGGTTGACGTGCCAATGCACGTAAAGAAGATTTTCCATATTCATGTGCGTTTGCGACAAATATAGCACATTATTTGCATATCTTTGCCGGATTTTTAATTATGAGAAAGATATTATTGTCAGTAGTCTCCTCTCTCCTCCCCGTACTTGTCTTTGCACAGGCGGCCGACACGACGGCTGCGCCCACGCTCCTGTCCCTGCAGGATGCGTTGAAAATCGCACTGAGCGAGAACGCGTCCGTCAAGGTGGCGGACCGGGAGATCGAGAGGACCGGGTACGCCCGCAGGGGTACCTATGCTTCCCTGTTTCCCCAGGTCAGCGGATCGGGATCCTATCAGCGGACCATCAAGAAACAGGTGATGTACATGGATTTCGACATGAGTGCCTTCGGTGGTGGTGGCGGTGACGCCGACGGCGCCGGGGCGGCAGTCGATATGACGGCCGGCGGAGGTTCTTCCGGCAAGAATGACGGCTTCGAAGTGGGCCGCTGGAATACCTGGTCGGCGGGCGTGAGTGCCAGCATGCCGCTGGTCAACGCCCAGCTGTGGCAGAATCTCCGCATTTCCGACCAGGACGTGGAGCTTGCCGTCGAGAAGGCGCGCAGCTCGCGTCTCGAGACGGTGAACCAGGTCAAGCAGGCTTTTTTTTCCTGCCTGCTGGCACGCGAGGCCTTCGAGGTCTACAAGTCCGCCTACGAAAACGCCCTGGAGAATTATGAACAGATCGAGCGGCGCTACCAAGTGCAGCGTGCGTCGGAACTGGAACTCACCCGTGCCAAGACCACGCTTTCCAACGCCATTCCGAACGTGTACGACGCCGAGAGCGCGATGATCCTCGCCTTGTGGCAGCTCAAGGCCGTGATGGGCGTGGACCTGGACAGCAACATCGACGTGGCCGGCGCGTTGGACGACTATGCGGAGCACATGCTCTATGACCTGCAGGCCAGCGAAGAGCTCTCGCTCGCGGACAACTCCACGATGCGTCAGCTGGCCATCCAGGCCGAACAGCTCGCCGACGCGATCAAGGTCCAGCAGTACGCCTTCCTGCCGTCGCTGGCGCTGTCGTTCAATTACAGCATCAACGCGATGGCCAACGACTACAAGTTCAGCGAATACAACTGGTCCCCGTATTCCTTCGTGGGACTGTCGCTGTCGGTGCCGATCTTCTCCGGCGGCCAGCGTCTGAATGCCGTCCGGCAGTCCCGGGTGCAGGCGCAGGAACTGGAGATCCAGCGGGTCAACACCGAGCGCCAGCTCAAGATATCCATCCGTCAGTATCTCAACCAGATGGAGACGGCGATGAAGAGCTACAGCTCCGCGCTGAGCGCCGCCGAGACAGCCCAGAAAGCCTATGATATTGCAGCCAAGTCCTATCATGTCGGGCGCAGCACGCTGACCGACCTCAACGACGCCCAGCTTGCACTCACGCAGTCCCGGCTCGGCGTTTCCCAGGCCGTGTACAACTTTGTCGTGGCGAAGGCCGGCCTCGAAGGGACGCTGGGCGCCGACTTCATCGACGGCGAGGGCAATGTACAATTGAATAAAACATACGATAATGAATAAAAATATGATGATGGGTGCCACGCTGTGCGCCCTGTTATGTGTTTCCTGCGGACCCCGCAACAGTGCCTCCGCTCCCGCTTTCCCGATGGCGGATCCCAATGCCGCGCCGGTCGTGTCCGTGACCGCCGCCACGCGGCAGCTGGTGCCTCAGGACGCCGTGTATTCCGCGACGGTCCAGGCCAATGCCGTCAATAACATCGCTCCGCTGGCCAGCGGGCGTATCCAGAAGCTCAACGTCGAAGTCGGTGATTTCGTCTCCGCCGGCCAGGTGCTCGCGGAGATGGACCGTGTGCAGCTGGATCAGACCGAACTCCGGCTCCGCAATGATGAGACGGAACTTGCCCGCGTAAAGCAGCTCCTCGCCGAGGGCGGCGTTTCGCAGTCGGACTACGAAGCGCTCGAACTCGCCTTCAAGGTGTCCAAAAGCAGCTACGACAACCTCCTCGAAAATACGATCCTCCGCGCTCCGGTGGGCGGCGTCGTCTCCGCCCGCAACTATGACCGCGGAGACCTCTTCTCGATGGGACAGCCCATCTACACCGTCCAGCAGATCACCCCGGTCAAGCTGTTGATCCCCATCTCGGAGACCGACTATACCCGGGTGAAGCGCGGCGACAAGGTGAGCCTGACGGCCGATGCTTTGCCGGGCAAGACCTTCACGGGCAGCATCGTACGGCTGTATCCGACGATGGACGCTGCTACACACACGTTCAACGCGGAGGTGCGCGTGGCGAATACGGACCGTGAGCTGCGTCCCGGCATGTACGCCCGCGCCACCGTGGACTTCGGCGCCCGGGAGAGCATCGTCGTACCGGATGCCGCCGTGCTCAAGCAGCAGGGATCCGGGCAGCGCAACGTGTTTGTGCTGCAACCCGACAACACCGCCGAGTTGCGATTGGTTTCCGTCGGACGCCATGTCGGCGCCAGTTACGAGATCCTTTCCGGTCTGGAAGAGGGAGAACAGGTCCTGACGGGCGGTCATACCAGCCTCAAGGCCGGGGATAAAGTGGAGGTCCGGCAATGAGCATCTACCGTTCTGCGGTCGAGCATCCCGTGACGACCGCCCTGCTGTTCATCGCCCTGGCGATCCTGGGTGTCTTCTCCCTGACCCGGACGTCCATCGCCCAGTTTCCGGAGTTCGACTCCAATACGATCATGGTGATGTCTTCCTATCAGGGCGCCAACGCGCAGGATATCGAGACCAATCTGACCAAGGTCCTGGAGAACGCCCTCAACGGCGTGGAGGACCTCAAGGAGCTGAACAGCCAGTCCAAGGAGAACATCTCCCTGCTGACCCTCACCTTCAACTACGGCGTGGACATCGAGGCTGCGACCAACAGCGTCCGTGACAAGCTGGACATGGTCAACCAGATGCTTCCCGACGGGGTGTCGATGCCGACCATCTTCAAGTTCAGCGCATCCGACATGCCGATCATGATGCTTTCCGCCACGGCGGAGGAAAGCCTCGCGGGCCTGGACAAGATCCTGGACGACAAGGTCTCCACCCCGCTGGCGCGCGTGAACGGCGTCGGCACGGTGTCCGTGAGCGGCGCTCCCGGCCGGGAGATCCAGGTCTATTGCGATCCCAACAGACTGCAGGCTTACGGGCTGAGCATCAGCACGATCGCTGCGGTCATTTCCGCGGAGAACCGCAATCTCCCTTCGGGAAATATCGATATCGGCAGCGAGACCTATACGCTTCGCGTGCACCAGGAGTTCTTCGACCCGTCGGAGCTGCTGGACATCGTCGTCGGTGCGGTGAACGGCCGGGCCGTGTACCTGCGTGACGTGGCCACGGTCACGGACGGTCGCCAGGAGCGCGAGCAGGAGTCTTACACCGACGGCCGCCGCTCCGCCCGCATCATCATCCAGAAACAGAGCGGCGCCAACACGGTCAATGTCATCAAGGGCGTGAAGAAACAGCTCGCCCAGATCGAGAAGGAGCTTCCCGCCGATGTCAAGATCACGACCATCGTGGACGGCTCCACGGAGATCATCAACACCATCCGGACCCTCATCGAGACCATCCTTATCACCTTCTTCGTGGTGATGTTCGTGGTGTTCATCTTCCTGGGCGACTGGAAGTCCACCGTCATCATCGTCCTGTCCATCCCGCTGGCCCTGCTGGCCTCCCTGATGTACCTGTTCGCCACCGGCAACACGCTCAACATCATCTCGATGTCGGCGCTCGCCATTGCGATCGGCATGGTCGTGGACGATGCCATCGTGGTGCTGGAGAACATCAGTACGCACATTGCCCGCGGAGAGAAGCCCAAGGAGGCGGCCGTGCACGGCACGTCCGAAGTGGGTATTTCGGTCATCGCTTCCACGCTGACGATGCTCTGCGTGTTCCTGCCGCTGACCATGATCAACGGCATGGCCGGCATCATGTTCGCCCAGCTGGGCTGGATCGTGTCGATTATCATGATCGTGTCCACGACGGCGGCCCTGACCTTCGTGCCGATGCTCTGCTCCCGCTGGCTCAAGCGGGACAGGAAGCACGGCAAACTGTACAACGCCATCTTCATACCGGTAAACAAGGCCATCGACAAGGTCTCCCGCGGCTATGCCCACGTCATCCACTGGGCGACCAAGCGCCGCCGGGTGGTCATCCTGGGTTTTGCCGGGGTGTTCATCCTGTCACTGGTCCTGCTGGTGCCCGGGCTTGAGACCGAATACTTCCCGCGCGGCGACTCCGAGAGTCTCTCGGTCACGATCAACCTTCCGATGGGTACTGCCCAGGAAGTGACGCGCGGCGTTTACGAGCAGGTTTATGCCGACATCGTGGAAGCCGTCCCCGAGATCCGGGTGTTCAACGCCACCTTCGGCCAGGCCGACACGGACAACACCTTTGCGAGCATGCAGAGCAACGGCACGCACATCCTTTCGATGAACATCAACATCGGCACCTCGAGTACCCGCAAGCGCACGGCCGCCGAGATTGCGGACGTGCTGCGCGGCATTTGCGCGAGCTACCCGATTATCCGCGAGGCGCGCGTGTCCGAGGGTATGGGCATGGGCGGCGCCTCGACGGTGGACATCGAGGTCTTCGGCTATGACTTTGAGCAGACGGACCGCGTCGCGAAACAGATACAGGAGATTCTCCGGCAGGATCCGGCTTTCACACAGGTAAACCTCAGCCGCGAGGAGTACACGCCGGAGCTCCGGATGGACTTCGACCGGACGAAGCTCGCCCTGCACGGGCTCAATTCCACGACGGCCGCCTCCGCGTTCAGCGCGGCGATGAGCGGTACCGTGGCGTCGGTGTACCGGGAGGACGGCGAGGAGTATTCCATCCGGGTGCGTTATGCCCCGCAGTTCCGTACCAGCGTCGAGGACATGGAGAACATCGCCGTGAGCACCCCCACCGGCGCCATCGTCAAGATGAAGGAGCTCGGGACGGTGGTCGAGGGACTCGTGCCGCCGACCATCGAGCGCAAGGACCGCTCGCGTCTCATCACGGTCACGGGCATCGTGGCGATGGACGCCGCCCTCAGCGAAGGCGTGGCGGCCGCCAACCGGGCCATCGCGCAGACGGATCTTCCCGGTGATGTCACGACCGTGGTCGCCGGCGATTTCGAGGACCAGCAGGAAATGTTCGGGCAGATGTTCGTGCTCATCGTTCTGATGATCCTGCTCGTGTATATGGTGATGGCTTCCCAGTTCGAGAGCCTGATGGCCCCGTTCGTGATCATGTTCAGCGTGCCGTTTGCCCTGGTGGGCGTGCTGCTGGGCCTGCGCGTCTGCGGACTGGCCCTCGGCGTGATGTCCATCATCGGCATCATCATCCTGATCGGTATCGTCGTGAAGAACGGTATCGTGCTGATCGATTATACGATCCTGTGCCGCGAGCGCGGCATGAACATCCGCGACGCGTCCACGACGGCGGCCAAGAGCCGTCTCCGTCCGATCCTCATGACCACCCTGACGACGGTCCTGGGCATGCTCCCGATGGCCATCGGGACGGGTGAAGGCTCGGAGATGTGGCGTGCGCTGGGCGTTACGGTGTGCTGGGGCCTGAGCGTCTCGACGCTCATCACCCTGGTGCTCATCCCGACGGTATACTGTTCGTTCACCTATAGAATGGAAAGGAGGAAAAACAAGCAATGAAAGCGATGTTCATCGCCTACAACCAGGCGTACAATGAAGAGATCGTGGACCTGCTCGCCGCCCACGGACAGCGGGGATTCACCCGCTGGGAGAACGTAGAGGGCAAAGGCGGATTCAACGGCATCCCCCGCTTCGGCAACCATGCGTGGCCGGAGATGAACCATGCCCTGCTGGTCATGCTCAAGGACGAGAAGGTCGCCCCGCTTCTCGAAGCGCTCAAGGCAAAAGACGAGGAAGCACCGGACCTGGGCCTGCGGGCCTTTGTATGGGGCATTGATTGTTTCTATTAATTTTTTGCTATCTTTGCAACTGATGCCTTGAATTGTGCATCAGATAAATGTGTATGATATGGAAATCGTAATCAACAACGAAAATATCCAGGAAGTCATTTCTTCCGGAGTTCCTGTGCTGGTCGACTTCTGGGCCAGTTGGTGCGGCCCCTGCCGCGTTCTCTCCCCGACGGTGGACGAAGTGGCCGCCGAGCTGCAAGGCAAGGCCGTCGTAGCCAAATGCAATGTGGACGACTGCGAGGACATCGCCGTCCAGTACGGCATCCGCAACATCCCCACCCTGCTTTACTTCAAGGGCGGGCAGCTTATGGACCGCACGGTCGGCGTGGTTTCGAAGCAGGAAATCGTCTCCCGTCTGGAAAATCTCATGTAACAACCTTTTATAACCCTGTTAATAATGAGAAAATTAATCGTTATCGTCGCTTCCCTGCTTATCGCAGTGAGTGCGCACGCCCAGCTTGGTGTCATCGCCGGTATTACTTCCGCGCAGACAAAATTCGAGAATCTGGATGTTGCCAATGATGCCCTTCAGGCTGCGACCCAGTACCATGTCGGTCTGACCTTCAAGCTCGGACTCGGCAACCTCATCGCCGTCCAGCCGGCCATCATCTATAACGTCAAGGGCTCAAAGTTCGCCGACATCGATAACGTGGACGACTTTGATTTCAAGAACGGTTACCTCGAGGTTCCCGTCCAGCTGCAGGTCGGCATGGGCCTCGGCGATCTCGCCCGCGTGTATGCCATTGCCGAGCCTTTCGTAGGCATGCAGATCTCCCAGCAGATGCTCAAGGAGACCCAGGATCTCTCGGACATCGATTTCGCCGACAAGCTTGAGTATGGCTTCGGTCTCGGTGCCGGCGTCGAGCTTATCAAGCATGTCCAGGTGTCCGTCCGCTACTTCTGGAACCTGGGTGGCACCAAGGATGCCAATATCAGCAGCGCCAGCGACGCCATCAACCTGATCAAGGATTCTGCTTCCAGCAAGAACGCCAACGGTGTGATGGCTTCCGTCGCCCTCCTCTTCTAGTCTCACATGTCGGACAAACGGGCAGTTATTTATTGCTCCTCCAGCTCCGACATCGATCCGATCTACAACGAAGCTGCGCGGCAGATTGTCCGCGCAGCTTGTTTAAGTGGATACGATATTGTCTCGGGCGGATCGTGGCGGGGGACGATGGGGCATGTTTGCGACGAGGCCCTGGAGCATGGGGTGCGCGTGATCGGCGTGCTTCCGCGTTTCATGAAGGGTTTCGAGCATCCGCGCCTGACGGAATGCATCTGGACGGAACGGATGTCCGAGCGGAAGGATGCCATGCGCGAAGGCACCAGCCTCGCCATCGCCCTGCCGGGCGGTATCGGTACGCTCGACGAGATCGCCGAGACGTATTGCCTCGCGAAGCTCGGCCGTTATTCCGGCCGGGTGATCGTATTCAATATGAACGGATTCTACGATCCGTTTAAACAACAATTGGACTTCTACGTGGAGCGGGGCATGATGGATGCGGCTTCCCGCGCCCTGGTGCACTTCCCGGAGACGGTCGATGAAATAAAAACGCTTCTGTGAGCAACAAGGACATCATCAACTATCTCGGATCGGATTGGGACCGAACCCTGGCCCTGATCCGGGACCAGTTGCATTCTGATGTCGGCTTGCTGGAGCAGACCAACAGACAGATCCTGTCCAACACCGGCAAGATGCTCCGTCCGATGGTGGCGCTGCTCATGGCGCGTGCCGTCGGCACGCCGACCGGCGACAGCATCTGCTTTGCTGCGGCCTCGGAGCTGTTGCACAATGCCACGCTCATCCACGACGACGTGGCCGACGGGAGTGCCGAGCGGCGCGGCCAGCCGACCGTCAGCGCGCTGCTCGGTGCCGGAACGGCCGTGCTCCTCGGCGATTACTGGCTGGCCCGGGCGGTGGACCTGGTCGTGGACACGGCACACCGTGACGCCGTGATCCGGAAGTTCGCCAAGACGCTGACAGACCTTGCGGAGGGGGAGATGCTCCAGCTGGAGAAAGCGAGCGCCTGCGATACCACGGAAGCGGACTACCTGCGCATTATCCACTGCAAGACGGCTTCCCTTTTTTGCGTTGCAGCCGAAACGGCGGCCGTGTCCGTCGATGCCGGTCCGGAGCAGACGGCGGCGGCCCTCGCTTACGGTTCCGCCCTCGGTATCGCCTTCCAGATCAAGGATGACATCCTGGATTATGCCGGTACGGACAGTCTGGGCAAGCCGGTCGGTCAGGATCTGCTCGAGCAGAAGATTACCCTTCCGCTGCTGGGTGCCCTGCAGGGCTCGCCCCGCGAAGCGGAAATCCGCGCCATGGTGCGCGACATCCCATCGCATCCCGAGTATTGCGGACAGGTCCGCCGTTTCGTGACGGAACGGGATGGTGTCGGGTTTGCCGCCCGGCGGCTCTCGGAGTGGGTGGAACGCGCCGTGCGGGCGCTGGACGTCTTCCCCGACAGCCCGGCCCGGGAATACCTGGCCGGCATCGCCCGTTATAATGAATGGAGACAGGTATGAGCTTTTCGCAGGTGCAGGGCAATGAAGAAGTGACGAAGGCGCTCTCCCGCATGGTGGACGCCGGCCGGGTCCCGCACGCCATCCTGTTCCATGAAGATGACGGCGGAGGGGCCTTTCCGCTCTGTCTGGCTTTCCTGCAGTATCTTTTCTGCCGGAAGCGCGTCGGCGGCGACTCCTGCGACAACTGCCCGTCCTGCAACAAGATCGCCCGGCTGATCCATCCGGACGTGCATTTCATCTTCCCGACGGCGGGAGGCCTGGTCTCGGAGCAGTTCATGGATTCATTCCGGCAGCTGGTATCCGCCCAGCCATCCTTCCGCGAAGCGGATCTGCTGGGTTCCCTGGGCCTCGAGCGCAAGAGTGCCGCCATCACGGTGCTGGAAGCGCGCAGGCTGCTGGACAAGCTTTCCCTGAGCGCGCTGGAAGGAGGATACCGCGCCGTGGTTATCTTCTTGCCGGAACGCATGAATACCGAGGCGGCGAACCGCCTCCTCAAGATGATCGAAGAGCCGCCGGTGCTGACGCAGTTCCTGCTGATCGCGCACCAGGTGGACAAGGTGCTGCCGACGATCTTGTCCCGTTGTCAGCGTATCCGCGTCCTGCCCGCCGGGACGGCCGCGGAAATGGCGTTCGCAGATGCGGACCTTCTGGACGAGCTTATGGCGGCGCTGCTGTCCAAGGATCTCCTGCTGGCGCAGGAAGTGTCCGAGCGGATCGCTTCGCTGCCCTCGCGTGAGAGCGCCAAGGCGTTCTGCGCTTTTGCATCGGACCGGTTCCGCCAGGTGTTCCTTGCCCAGCAGGGGATCGAAGGAGCCGGCGGGATCTCCCCGGAAGCCCGGCAGTGGGCTTCCCGGTGCCGCAAGACTTTTTCGCGCCAGGCCCTCGAGGTCCTGGACCGTGCACAAAACCTGATCGGCCGCAACGTCAACCTGAAGATCCTCTTCTCCGACATGGCCGACCGCTTGTATTTAGCGATATGACGACAAACGAAACCATCCAATATGATTGCTCCCGGGGCTGCGTGGTCACGCACGGGGAGGAGACCGGGGAAACCCATTGCACCTACCGTGCCGGTTGCTGCAAGCTGGGAGATTACAACTGGCTCAAGGACGCTTCCGACGGGACGTACCGCGACCTTTTCGAGGTTCGCTTCAAGAATACGCGCAAGGGATTCTATGTGAACGATTCCTCGCAGAATATCCGGCTGGGCGACCTGGTGGTCGTGGAGGCCGTGACGGGCCAGGACCTCGGCATCGTGACCCTCGAGGGTCCGATCGTGGGACGCCAGATGCGCAGCAAGGGGGTCGATCCCGAAACGGCGCAGTTCCGCAAGATCTACCGCAAGGCCCGCCAGAGCGACATCGAGAAATGGCAGGAGGCCATCGCCCGGGAGGAGGACACCATGATCAAGGCCCGTCGCATCGCCGCAGAAATGGGGCTGGAGATGAAAATCGGGGACGTGGAGTTCCAGGGGGACGGCTCCAAGGCCATTTTCTACTATATTGCCGACGGGCGCGTGGACTTCCGCCAGCTTATCAAGGTGTTTGCGGAGGAGTTCCGCATCCGCATCGAGATGAAACAGATCGGCGCCCGTCAGGAAGCCGGTCTCATCGGAGGTCTGGGCATCTGCGGACGCGAGCTCTGCTGCGCCAACTATATTTCTTCTTTCCAGAGCATCTCCACGGCGGCGGCCCGCTGCCAGGACCTGTCGCTGAATCCGCAGAAACTTGCCGGCCAGTGCGGCAAGCTCAAATGCTGCCTCAACTACGAAGTGGCCAACTATCTGGATGCCCAGTCGCGCATCCCCAAGGTCAGCGAGCCGCTGGAGTTCGAGGACGGCCATGCCTGGCTGCGCAAGACCGACATCCTGCGCGAGCTGATGTATTTCTCCTACGAAAAGGGTTCCGACGCGGAACTGTTCCCGCTGGATGCCGCCGAAGTGTGGGACATCATCGAGATGAACCGCAACGGCGAAAAGCCCGCTTCGCTGCGTTCCGAGCCGGTGCCCAATGTGCCCGAGTTCGTGACGGCGGTCGGCGACGACAGCATCAGCCGTTTCGATACGCCGGCGCGCAAGCGTTCCCGGTCCGGCCGCAACCGCGGCAAGGGCCGGGGCGGCGCAAAAACGGCCGGCCAGGCCGCCAAGGGCGGTCCGAAGAAGTCCAAGCCCGCCCGTTAGAGAATGACGCAGCGCTTCCCGACCCGGTTTCTGCTTGCGGCACTCTGCCTCGGCATGGTGCTTCCGGCGTGTTCCCGTCCGGAGGACCTGGAGTTTTTTGTGCTCCGGGACGACGCCCGGGACGGGGTCTATGTCTATACCCTTCCGCTGCAGGATACCACCTCTGCCTACGATTTCTGGTTTTACAGCCGGACCGAAACGGAACCGCTGGAGAACCTCCGGCTCAATGTACAGTGGCTCTCTCCTTCCGGTGAAGGCTTTTCCGAGTCGGTCTATATGCGTGAGGTCGGGCTTCGCGGTTCGAAGGAGCTGTACCGCAGCGGGATGATTCCCGCACAGGCGGGAGAGTGGCAGCTCAGCGTGCGTCCGCTGGACGGATCGGGGGAGCTGCTGGGATTCGGTGTCGTTTGCAAGAAACGCGATGGGACACGATAAACTGCGCAAATTTGCGGAGAACGAGACGTTCGCCTGTCTCCTGCAGCCCTCGGCGCAGGAGCTCCTCGCCGACGGCTACTTCCATCTTCGCGACCACGCCGTCAAGGGCCACTGGAGTTCGTTCTTCTCCAGCTTGCCGTTCGGCAGCTCCCCCCTGAAAACGTCCGGCGTTGCCGGACCCCTCCCATCTGACGATGGGCCCCTCCCTCTTACGGTGCCGAGGGTGGCACGGTTTTCTGGGGCGACTGCCGAAGCGGCTGCGCCCGAGAAGGAACTGGTCCTGGAACTGGGTTGCGGGAAGGGAGAATATACGATTGCGCTGGCGGAGCGGGATCCGGAGCGGAACTATATCGGCGTGGACATCAAGGGGGCGCGGCTGTGGAAGGGTGCAAAGTATGCCACGGAGCATGCGCTGCCCAATGTGGCGTTCCTGCGCACGCGGGTGGAGTTCATCACGGCCTTTTTCGCACCGGGCGAAGTCTCGGAGATCTGGCTGACCTTCTCGGATCCGCAGTACCGCAGCGAGAATTCGCGGCTCTGCTCGCCGCTCTTCCTGGAGCGCTACCGCAGTTTCCTGCGGCCCGGCGGCATCGTCCATCTCAAGACCGACTCCCGCTTCCTGCACGAATACGCCCTGTCCGTCTGCCGCGCCAACAAACTCCACATTCTTGCAAGTACCAACGATCTATACAATACGGAGCCGTGCGGCAGCTCGCCCCTGAAAACGTCCGGCTGTGCCGGACCCCTCCCATCTGACGATGGGCCCCTCCCTCTTACGATGCCGAGGGTGGCACGGTTTTCTGGGGCGACTGCCGCTGCGGCTCCGCCTGATGTAGTGAGGGAAGTGCAGACGTTCTACGAGCAGTTGTTCCTGGAGCAGGGGTACCCGATCACGTATCTTTCGTTCGTGATCGACCATGAGGGGCCGTATGTGAGCCCCCGCGACCCGGAGGAGTTCGACACGAAGGCCTGGCGGGCCGCCGAAGGACCGCGTCTGCTTTTCGGCCACGATTCGGCCGAAACGCGCCGCCGGAAACTCCATGCCCGGGAAGATGTCGGCGAAGGGTGAAAGAATAGAGAAAGAATTGAGAATAATGATAATTGGATAATGCCGGATTTCTTATATATTTGCGACACACACTAACTGTCGCATATGTTAAGAAAAATCCGCATTGCCCTGGCAGCCTTGTTCTTTGTCGGAATCACGCTGCTTTTCGTGGGCATCGGCCACCAGTGGTGGGGATGGATGGCGAAGCTCCAGTTCCTCCCTTCCGCCCTGGCCCTTAATTTCGCCGTGATCGCAGTCATTTTGCTGCTCACCTTCGTATGCGGCCGTCTGTATTGCTCCGTCATTTGTCCGATGGGCGTATTCCAGGACGTCATCCTGTGGATCCGCCGTACGGGCGGAAAATGGATGCAGAATGCACAGACCCGCCACCTCAAACGTCTCAAGGAGCAAGGCTCCGCCGAGAAGCCCAAGGTGCGTCAGTACCTGAAACGCTTCTCTTATGTCAAGGAGCACAAATGGGTGCGCTACGGTGTGCTGGTGCTTTCCATCGTCTCGCTCGTCGTGAGCGGTCAGATGCTGATCGCCCTGATCGCCCCCTACAGCGCCTACGGACGCGTGGTGCGCAGCATCGTGGGCGTGGCCTCCGGATCGATCGTCCTGCCTCTGCTGCTCACCGGTCTGGTGACCCTTCTCGTCATCGCCTGCTGCGCCTGGCTCTGGGGCCGCGAATACTGCAACACCGTCTGCCCCGTCGGCACGACGCTCAGTCTGGTGAGCCGTTTCTCGCTGTTCCGACCGACCATCGACACCTCCAAGTGCATCAATTGCGGCCGGTGCGGCAAAGGCTGCAAGGCCTCCTGCATCGACACCCAGGAGCATAAGATCGATTACAGCCGCTGCGTGGTCTGCTTCGACTGCCTGGACAACTGCACCGAAGGGGCGTTGAAATACCGCTTCGTGGGGTTCGGGAAGAAAGAATCCGCTTCGGACGAGAAGAAGACTGACGGCGGCCGCCGGGCGTTTATGGCGACGACGGCATTGGTCGGTACCGCATTGGTTGCGCAAGCCCAGAGCGGCCACATGGACGGGGGTTTTGCCGAGGTTGTCGACAAGCAGAATCCCGAGCGTGAGGGCCGTCTCGTGCCGTTTGGATCGGGCAGCGTGGAGGATTTCTACAGTCGTTGCACGGCTTGCCAGCTCTGTGTGACCAACTGCCCCAACCACGTGCTGCGCCCGTCCACCGATTTCGCCCACTTCCTCCAGCCGCAGATGGGCTACGACAAAGGCTACTGCCGCCCGGAGTGCAACATATGCAGCCAGGTCTGCCCGGCAGGTGCCATCCGTCCCGTCGCACAGGGGCAGAAAATGACCATCCAGATCGGCGTCGCGCATGTAAACCTCGATCTCTGCTTCGCCGCTTCCGGCGAAGCAAGTTGCGGCAACTGCGCTTACCACTGCCCTTCCGGGGCCATCATGATGGTGGATCGCGAGGGCTCCGAGTACAAGATTCCGGTCGTGTCCGAGGCGCAATGCATCGGCTGCGGCGCCTGTGAGAACCTGTGCCCGTCGCGTCCCATCAGTGCCATTACCGTCAGACCCAATTCCGTTCACCACCCGCTCAATTAACCATGGATAGAAGAGATTTTATCAAGACCGCAGGTCTCGGCGCAGCAGGCGCCGCCCTGGCTGCCTGCGCCCCCAAGGCCGTCGACGCCGTCGCCGGCCAGCCGGCCGTCCAACCTGGCCAGATGCCCCAGAACTACCCGGGCATCGGCGTGCTGGGCTATGGCTGCATGCGTTGGCCCATGATCAAGGATGAGGCGGGCCGGGACATTATCGACCAGCAGAAAGTCAACGAGCTGGTGGACTACGCCATTACCCATGGCATCAACTATTTCGACTCCGCTCCGGTCTATCTTCAGGGGCAAAGCGAAGAAGCGACAGGCAAGGCACTGAGCCGTTATCCCCGCAGCAGTTACTATGTCGCCACCAAGCTTTCCAACCAGCGCGGATTCTCTCCGTCCTACGACGAAGGCGTGGCCATGTACCATCGCTCGATGGAGTATTTCCAGACCGACTATCTCGACAACTATCTGATGCACAACCTCGCGGACCGCGCAGCATTCGAACGGCGCTTCGTGCAGAACGGTCTGGTTGACTTCCTGGTCAAGGAGCGCGAAGCCGGACGCATACGGCATCTGGGTTTCTCCTTCCACGGCTATCAGGAGGGTTTTGACGACATGCTGGCCCTGCACGACAAGTACCACTGGGATTTCATTCAGATCCAGATGAACTACCTGGACTGGGAGCATCCGAGCGGCCTGAACACGCGGGCGGACTACCTCTACGAGCAGCTGGACAAGCGCGAGATCCCGATCGTCATCATGGAGCCGCTGCGCGGCGGCAGCCTGGCCGACGTGCCGCAGCAGCTGGCCGCCCAGATGAAGGCGCGCGAGCCGGAGAAGAGCATCGCCTCCTGGGCTTTCCGTTTTGTCGGCAGCTATCCGCGCGTGATGTGCGCCCTCAGCGGCATGACTTATATGGAGCACCTGCAGGACAATCTGGACACCTTCCTCAACTTCAAGCCGCTCAGCGATGAGGAGAAGGCTTTCCTGCGGAGCGTGGCCGACCAGATGGTCAATTATCCCCTGGTCCCGTGCACGGGCTGCCAGTACTGCATGCCATGCCCCTACGGCATCGACATCCCGGGTGTGTTCAAGTTCTACAACGACCGGGTCACCGCAGGCAGCTACGTGGTCGGCCGCGAGCAGAAGGACTACGACCGGGCCCGCCGGAAGTATCTCCTCGAGTACAACAAGGCCATCCCGACGGTGCGTCAGGCGGACCACTGCATCTCTTGCCGCAAGTGTGAACCGGACTGCCCGCAGAACATCCAGATTCCGACGCAGCTGCGCCGGATCGACCGTTACATCGAGGACCTGAAGCAGGAATTGCTGTAAGTCCCGGCGGAAACGGCAACGGTCCTCCGAAAGCGTTCTGTGTCGTTTATGTCGTTGAGGGTCCAGCTTTTGGACCCTCAACGGCGTTTTCGTGTCCTTTGACGGGTCCGCCGTCGGCGAAGGCCTGAAAGGCATTGCAGGAACGGGTGAAAATTGCTACTTTTGTGGTTCGATATTAATTTGCAGAAATATGACCTCCAAGGAAACCAGACAGAAATTCCTCGATTTCTTCGCATCAAAGGGCCATGCCATCGTGCCGTCCGCGCCGATGGTCGTCAAGAACGACCCGACCCTGATGTTCACCAATGCCGGCATGAACCAGTTCAAAGACATTTTCCTGGGCAATGACAAGGCGCCCTGGCAGCGGGCCGCCGACTCCCAGAAGTGTCTCCGCGTCAGCGGCAAGCACAATGACCTCGAGGAGGTGGGCCATGACACCTACCACCACACGATGTTCGAGATGCTGGGCAACTGGAGTTTCGGGGACTATTTCAAGTCCGAGGCCATCGACTGGGCCTGGGAACTCCTGACCGAGGTCTACGGCATCGATAAGAGCCTCCTGTACGCCACCGTGTTCGAAGGTTCCGCCGAAGACGGCACGGAGCTTGACACCGAGGCGCAGCAGGCATGGCGCAAGCACCTGCCCGAGGACCACATCCTCCTGGGCAACAAGCATGACAATTTCTGGGAAATGGGAGAGACCGGCCCCTGCGGCCCCTGCTCCGAGATCCACATCGATATCCGCACGGCGGAAGAGAAGGCGGCTTCCGGCCTCGACGGGCGCGACCTCGTCAACAAGTCCGATCCGCACGTCATCGAGATCTGGAACCTCGTCTTCATGCAGTTCCAGCGCTTCGCCGACGGTCACCTGGAGCCCCTTCCCGCCAAGAACATCGACACGGGCATGGGCTTCGAGCGCCTCTGTGCCGTGCTGCAGGGCAAGAACAGCAACTACGATACCGACGTCTTTTCCGGTATGCTCGCCCGCATCGGCACGCTCTCCGGCCACCGCTACGGCGAAAACACGCAGACGGACGTCGCGATGCGCGTGATTGCGGACCACATCCGCGCCATCAGCTTCAGCATCGCCGACGGGCAGCTTCCGTCCAACGTCAAGGCGGGCTATGTCATCCGCCGCATCCTGCGCCGCGCCGTCCGCTACGGTTATACCTTCCTCGGGCTCACCGAGCCCTTCCTCTGCCAGCTCGTCCAGCAGCTCGTGGACGACATGGGCGAGGCTTATCCCGAAATCGCGAAGCAACAGAAGTTCATCGAGAATGTCATCCGCGAGGAAGAGATGGCATTCCTGCGCACGCTCGACCGCGGCATCCGTCTGATGGACGACTGCATGGAGCGCAGTCGCAAGACCAAGGTCATATCCGGCGCCGACGCCTTCAAGCTTTATGACACCTATGGTTTCCCCATCGACCTGACAGAGCTGATCGCCGCCGAAAACGGCTACACCGTGGACCAGGCGGGCTTCCAGGCCGAACTCCAGCAGCAGAAGGACCGTGCCCGCAACGCCACGGCCAACACCTTCGGCGACTGGACCGTATATCACGAGGGAGAGGACGTGGCCTTCGTCGGATTCGACACCACCGAGGTGGAGGGCGCCCTTCTCCTCAAGAGCCGCACGGTCGTCCAGAAGAACAAGGAAATGCTCCAGCTCGTGTTCGACCGTACGCCGTTCTACGGCGAAATGGGCGGTGAGATCGGGGATACGGGCACCCTTACCGCCGAAGACGGAGAGCAGATCCGGATCCTGAACACCGTCAAGGAGAACAACCTCACCATCCACATCGCGGAACGCCTCCCGAAAGACGGCGCCGGTGCTTTCAAGCTCTCCGTCGATACGGAGCGCCGCCAGCGCATCGCCAACAACCACAGTTGCACGCACCTGATGCACCGGGCCCTCCGCGAGATCCTCGGCACCCATGTCGAGCAGAAGGGCTCCTTCGTGAGCGACCAGGGCTTCCGCTTCGATTTCTCGCATTTCGAGAAGCTTTCCGATGAACAGATCGCCCAGGTGGAGAAGCGCGTCAACGAGTTGATCCGCAGCAACTTCCAGCTTGATGAAAAACGCGATGCCACCATGGATGAAGCCCGCGATATGGGCGCCATGGCCCTGTTCGGCGAGAAATACGGCGACCGTGTCCGCGTGGTCCGTTTCGGCCCCAGCGTCGAGCTTTGCGGCGGGTGCCACACTTCCGCCACCGGCAATATCGGCCTGTTCAAGATCACCGGAGAATCCGCCATCGCGGCCGGCATCCGCCGCATCGAGGCGGTGACCGGCGAGCAGGCGGAAGACAGGGTGCTGGCCATGCAGAACCTGCTCAAGACGGCCCGTTCTTTCTTCAACAACGTCCCCGACCTGACCGGCGCCATCCAGAAACTGATCGACGACAACGCCTCTTTCAAGAAGCAGGCGGAAGAGTTTATGAAGCAGAAGGCGGCCGAGCTCGCCCGCGTGCTGTCGACCAAGGCCTGCGATCGCGGCGGCATCAAGATCATCATCGCCGACGGACCCACCGTACACGGCGCCGACACCAACGTGCTCCGGTCCACGGCCCTCGCTCTCCAGAAGGAGCTCAAAGGGACGGCCCTTGCCGCCGCCTTCGAATCCGACGGCAAGCCGCAGCTGCTGCTCATGTATTCCGACGATCTCGTGGCTGCCGGACGCAATGCCGGCAAAGACATCCGCGAAGCCGCCCGCCTCATCCAGGGCGGCGGCGGCGGTCAGCCCGGCCTCGCGACGGCGGGCGGCAAGGACGCCTCCGGACTGAAGGACGCCCTCGAGCAGCTCGTCGCCACTGCCACGCGTCAATAAGTATAATCCTTTTCCGGGATGAAGAAACTCGACCGTTTTGTCCTGAAAGCGTTCATCGGACCGTTCGTCGCGATCCTGATGATCGTCGTCTTCATCCTGATGATGCAGACCCTGTGGCTGTACATCGACGAACTCGTGGGCAAGGGCCTCGGCATCCGCACCGTCCTGGAATTCCTTTTCTGGGGGGTGTGCAGTCTGGCCCTGCCGCTCGCCCTGCCGCTTGCCACCCTGCTTGCCTCCACCATGATCATCGGCCAGCTGGCCGAGAACACCGAACTGATGGCGATCAAGGCCGCCGGCATTTCCTTCGGACGGCTCATCGCACCGTTGGCGGTCGCCGCCGCCGTGATCGCCGGCGGCACGTTCCTGGTATGCTCCAGGCTGGTCCCCTATGCCTACAACCAGATCTATACCCTGCGGGACGACATCGCCCGCACCAAGGACGAGATCAAGATCCCGCCCGGGACCTTCTACAACGGCATCGAAGGTTATGTCCTCCGCGTCGGCTCCCAGGACAAGACCAGCAGGATGCTGTACGACGTGCAGGTCTACGACCATACCGCCCACAAAGGCAACATCTCCATCACCCTTGCGGACTCCGCCCTCATGAAGTTGTCCAAGGGCAAGGACTACCTGACCTTTTCGCTCTTCCACGGCTCCACCTACCGCGAGGAAAACGAACTCCGCTACAACGACACATCCTTTGTCCTCCAGCACATCGACTTTGCACGGCAGGAGCTGTTGATCCCGCTCAAGAACTACAGTTTCGAGAAGTCGGATTCCGTCCGCTACGACGACCAGATCCGCACCAAGCAGATGGCGGAGCTCCGGCATTTGAGCGACTCGCTGCGGCACTATCTGGATTCCATCCACGATTTCCGTTACAACATCGTCCGCCACAACGCCCTTCTCTCGGCCGGCCGCCAGCTGGACACGGCCCTGCGCAATCCCGATCTTCCGGCCTTCTCCGCGCCGGATTATCTCGAGTGGGACGATGATGGCCAGCGGGCCTTGGCCATGAACCGCGCGGCCGACAACCTCATGCGCTTCAGCGGTGAGATCAACAACTTCCGTTTCGAGTCCTACGAGCAGTCGTTCAATCTCCGCCAGTCGGACATTTCCTTCCTGGAGAAGTTCGCCCAGGGACTCGCCTGTCTGCTGCTCTTCTTCATCGGCGCGCCGATCGGCGCGCTCGTAAAGAGCAAGCGCGGCGGCCTTGGCGTGGGCCTCATCATCTCGGTGCTGTTCTTCGTACTCTACTATGTCTTCAATATTTCCGGTCTCAAGCTGGCGCGCGACGGCGCCGTCGAACCTCCCATCGGCGTGTTCGTATCGGCCCTGGTCATCGCGCCCATCGGCGCTTTCCTGACCTGGAAGGCCCTCAAGGATACCGAACTCTTCAACATGGACCAGTTTACCGTATGGTGGCGTAAGGCCCGCAGCAAGGTCGTCCGTCTCTTCCGGCCGGTGCGCATCGTGTACATGGGGACCCCCGAGTTTGCCGTGAAGCCGCTGGACACCCTTGTCCAGGCCGGCTACAAGGTCGTAGGCGTGGTCACCGTGGCCGACAAGCCCAGCGGGCGCGGCCTCAAGATGAACGAGAGCGCCGTCAAGCAGTACGCGGTGGCGCACGGCATCCCGGTGCTTCAGCCCGTCAGGCTCAAGGATCCGGAATTCCTGGAAGCGCTGCGTGCATGGAAGGCCGACATGTTCGTGGTCGTGGCCTTCCGGATGCTTCCGCAGGAGGTTTGGTCGATGCCCCGCCTGGGTACGTTCAACCTCCATGCGGCACTGCTGCCCCAGTACCGCGGTGCCGCCCCGATCAACTGGGCCGTCATCAACGGGGAGAAGATGTCCGGCGTGACGACCTTCATGATCGACAAGGACATCGACACGGGCGGCATCATTCTCCGTCAGGAATGCCGCATCCGCCCGGACGAGACGGCGGGCGAACTGCATGACGAGCTCATGGAGATCGGTTCCGAACTGGTCCTGCAGACGGTCGAGGGCTTGATCCAGCAGAACGTCGAGCTTCGCGTCCAGCGCTCCTTCATCCAGGGTTCCGAAGAGCTCCGGCCCGCCCCGAAACTCACCAGGGAACTCTGCCACATCGACTGGACAAAGGGCACCGACGAGATCTACAACCTCATCCGCGGCCTCAGCCCGTATCCGACAGCATATACCGAATTGGTGCGGGATGCCGAATCCCAGACCCTCAAGGTCTTCCGCAGCGAGAAGCGTTCCGACCTCCATGCGAAGCCCGGCACCGTCCTCTCCGACGGCAAGAGCTACCTGGCCGTCGCTACCGGAGACGGCGCCCTCGCCCTTACCGATCTCCAGCTCTCCGGCAAGAAAAGGATGCAGGTCGCAGCGTTCCTCAAAGGCTTCCGCGACCCCCAGGAATGGAAGGCTGTCTGAATACGTATCCAATCACTTCCGATAGACTCCGTTAATGGAGTGACCGTCAAAGAAATTCCTGTTGTTATTTAAAGGGATTTGCGCTATCTTTGCACCCTTATGCCGAAGTACCGATTCAATCCCGATACCTTGCTGTATGAGGAAAAGACTGAGTTCAAGTACCTCAACCACATCAAGATAGCGGTGGCCGTCCTGGCCGCTGCGGGCTTTGTTTTCCTATACTTCTGGCTCTACACTTCGGTCTTCCACTGGGAACTCCCGAAGACGGCGATCCTGAAGCGCCGCGCGGCCGAATGGGAGGCGAAGATGGAAGTGCTCGAGGGGCGTCTGGACCTGTACGACCGGACGCTGACCGGCATCGAGCAGCGCGACGACGAGGTCTATCGCTCGATCTACGGTTTGGGCAGTATTCCCGATGAGGTGAAGAATTCCGGCTTGGGCGGCCTGAACCGCTATGAGGAGATCGACGGGCTCGGGACCGACTCTTCGCTCGGCTGGACGGTTCGCTGGCTGGACAACCTCACCAAGAGGGTCTATGTCCGGAGCAAGGCGCTGGACGAGGTGGGACAGCTCGCCCGGAATGCGGGCGATATGATCTCCTGTGTGCCCAGCGTGCCCCCGCTCGCCCCCGATCCGGTCAAGGTGCATCTGTCCAGCGGTTTCGGCTACCGTACCGACCCTGTCTATGGTGGCGGGGAAAACCACGGCGGGCAGGATTTCGCGACCTCCATCGGCACGCCGGTTTACAGCACCGGCGACGGCGTGGTGGTCCAGGCGGAATACAAGTCCAACGGCTACGGCAACCAGATCGTGATCGATCACGGCTACGGCTACCAGACCCGCTACGCGCACCTCAGCGTCATCTCCGTGGTGGCGGGCATGCAGGTGAAGCGGGGCGAACTGATCGGCAAAGTGGGTAACACGGGCAAGTCCACCGGTCCGCATCTCCACTATGAGGTGGTCTATCGCGGCAACCGCGTGAATCCGATGAACTACATGGATTTCAAGATGCCGCTGGAAGAATTCCTCTCGATGACGGAGCAGCGCCGCGAGGAATCTCCGATAAGCAAGCGTTCCAGCACGATGGAGCTGTTGCGGCGCAGCAGGAGGAATACCGATGGCTAAACGGAAACTGTTCATATTCGATCCGGAGAATTTCCATTTCGGAGAGGTTCCGCGCAAAGTCGGCCGGACGGTGGTGACCGTGGTGGTGTATTTCCTGCTGACCTTTACGCTGGCCGTGCTCCTGTACCTGCTGTTCGCCCTGGTCTTCCGGACGGATACGGAGCGTCGCCTGCGCCGGGAGATCCGCATGTATGAACGGCTCTATCCGGGCCTGGAAGAGCGCGAACAGCTGGTCGGGGACGCCATCGCCAACCTCCAGCACAAAGACAACGAAATCTACGACCTGGTATTCCACTCCGGCGCGCCGAGCCTGGACCCGATGTCGGACCGGGGTGCGCTCCGCCTGGCCGATTCGATTCCCGATCACCGTCTGGTCGACTACACGCGCGACAAGGCGGACAGCCTGCTGCAACGGACGGTTGCGGTGGATTCCGCCTTTGCCAGGGTTTTCCGTGCGCTGTCGGACAGGGACCGGGTCCTCCCGCCCATGATCCTCCCGATCCGGGATATCACCTATCCCCAGATCGGCGCTTCTGCGGGCCGCAAGATCAATCCTTTCTACAAGGCGTATGTGTATCACGAGGGATTGGATCTGATCGTCTCGCGCGGTACGCCCGTGCTGGCGACGGGAGACGGCACGGTCGTTTCGGCCACATCCAACCGTACCACAGGCAACACGGTCCGCATCCAGCATGCGGGCGGCTATGAGACGGTATATGCACATCTCGAGAGCATGAGCGTGTCCGCCGGGCAGCGCGTCCGCGCCGGGCAGCGGATCGGAAACGTGGGCATGTCCGGCAAGGCCTTCGCCCCGCACCTGCACTATGAAGTGCGCTGGGACGGCATGGTCATGGATCCCGTAGGCTATTTCTTCGCTTCCGTCACCCCGGCAGAGTACGCGAACATGCTTTATATGTCCGTAAACACAATGCAATCAATGGATTAAATCATATGGAGAAACTCTTCTACTCAATCGGCGAAGTGGCCGGCATCCTGGGCGAATCGGTGTCGCTCGTGCGCTTCTGGTCCAACTCCTTCCCCAAATTCATCAAGCCCCAGCGCAATGCCAAGGGCAACCGCCAGTTTACCGCCGCCGACGTGGAGACCTTCAAGCAGATCCACCACCTGGTCAAGGACCGCGGTCTCACGCTGGAGGGTGCCGCCATGCAGCTCGGCGCCGACCGGCGCCCCGTGGACAAGAGCGTCAAGGCGATTGATTCCCTGAAGGAAATCAGAGCCCAACTTATGGAGATTAAGAAAAATATTTCCTAACTTTGTATATTGTAATAATCGCAATAAAATAATCGAATAGTATATATGGCTACCACCAAGAAAAACACGAAAGTCGTGCCCACTCCGATGGATGAGCGCGAGACTTTCGTCTCCCTGCAGAAATCGTTTGCAGAAACCGAACAGAGCACCCAGGAAAAACTGAAAGTTCTCTATGAGCTTCAGGCAGCGGATGTCGCCATCGACGAGCTGGTGCTCCAGCGCGGCGAACTTCCCGCCGAAGTCGCCGTCCTCGAGGAGGAGCTCGCCGGGCTGAAGGCCAAGAACGAGCGCATCGGCGAGTTGATCGAAGGATACGGCCAGACCATCGACGCGGCCAACAGGCAGATCGTCGAACTGGACGCCGAGATCGAGAAATACCGCAGCCAGCTGGAAAACATCTCCAACAGCCGCGAGTTCGATTCCATCAACAAGGAGCTCGAGAACCAGGGCCTGCTCCGCGCCATCGCTGAGAAGAACATCGGCGAAGCCCGTCAGGCGATCGAGGACCGCAAGCTTGACCGCGAACGCATCTCCGACCGCATCCTGATCCGGGAGGAGGACCTCAAGGCCAAGCAGGAGGAGCTGGCCGTCATCGTCGAATCCACCGCCAAGGAAGAGAAAGCCCTGCAGGCCAAACGTGCGGCCTGCGCCGCCAAGATCGACGAGCGTACGCTGAGCGCTTACGAGCGCATCCGCGGCAACGCCCACAACCACCTGGCCGTGGTGACGCTGTTCCCCAAGAACGAAGACGGCACCTACGGCGATGCCTGCGGAGGCTGCTTCCATACCATCACCCCGCAGCGTATCCTCGACATTGCGTCCGGCAAGAAGCTCGTCATCTGCGAGCACTGCGGCCGTATCATCGTCAACCCTGACATTTAAGCGGGATGCCTGCGCAACGTCCCGGCAACACCCGGAAACGGGACCAGGCGGTCAACCTGGAGACTTTGGGCGTCGAGCTCGGCAACAAGCCGCCTCAGGCGCCCGATGTCGAGGAGGCCGTCCTGGGCGCCATGTTGCTGGAGCCCTCTTGCGTGGACCTTGCGATGGAGGAGCTCACCCCCTCCTGTTTCTATGATCCCAAGCACCGGATGATCTTCGAGGCGATGTCCCGCCTGGTCGCGGACCATACCTCGGTCGACATCATCACGGTGAACAGCGAGCTCAAGGCCAAGGGGGACCTGGAGGCCGTGGGCGGCACCGTCGTGCTCGCGAACCTGTCCGAGAAGGTCGGGTCCGCGGCGCACATGGAGTATTATATCAAGATCCTCAAGCAGAAGACGATCCAGCGCGACCTGATTGCTGCTTCGTATGATATCCTGCGGGATTCGTTCGACGACTCGATCAAGGTGGACGACCTGATCGACAAGGCGCAGAGCAAGGTTTACGACGCGATCCAGAGCAATGTCCGCCGCGAAGTGCAGGACATCGGCAGCCTGATCAACGCCGCGATGAACGACATCCAGGAGATGCAGCACAGCACGGGCCTGAATGGTGTCCCGTCGGGCTTCCTGAGTATCGACCGCATCACCATGGGCTGGCAGCGCTCGGACCTGATCATCCTGGCGGCGCGTCCTTCCGTGGGCAAGACAGCGTTCTCGCTCAACCTGGCGCGCAATGCCGCGCTGGACCACCATATGGCCGTCGCGTTCTTCTCCCTGGAGATGTCCGCGATCCAGCTGGTCAAGCGTCTGATCACTTCCGAGTCCGGCCTGAGCGCCGACAAGATCAAGGGCGGCACCCGTCTCGAAGATTACGAATGGGAGCAGCTGGAATACAAGCTCAAAGCCCTGTCGAAAGCTCCGCTCTACATCGACGACACGCCGGGTCTTCCGCTGATGGAGTTCCGCACCAAAGCGAAGAACCTCGTCAAGAACAAGGGGGTCCGCCTGATCGTTGTGGACTACCTGCAGCTGATGCAGGGGCCGGCCGAGCTCAAGGGCATGCGCGAACAGGAAGTGGCGGCCATTTCCCGTACCCTCAAGGCCACGGCCAAGGAGCTGGATGTGCCGATCATCGCGCTCTCGCAGCTCTCCCGCCAGGCCGTGCAGCGGCAGGGCGGCGGCGGCAAACCGCAGCTTTCCGACTTGCGCGAATCCGGCTCCATCGAGCAGGACGCCGACATGGTGATCTTCATCCACCGGCCCGATTTTGTCGGACTCAGCGAGAATCCCGAGGACAAGGAGAAGACCCAGATCATCATCGCCAAGCACCGAAACGGCGAGACCGGAGAGATCGACATGCTCTTCAAGAGCGAACAGATCCGTTTCGTCGAGCTGGACGATGCGATAGATATACGGGCAGGGTCGATGACCATAGACTCTGCGATGAACAATATGATAAACAATGAGTTCGAATAGCGATATAGCCCACCGCGGGCGGATTGTGTCGATCACGCCGGAGGTTACGACCGTAGAGATCGTGTCGGAACCGGCCTGTTCGGCCTGCCACGCGAAGGGGCTGTGTTCGCTGGGCGATGCCACCGTCAAGCAGGTGGAGCTGCCGACCCGGGGTTGGGACAACTACGCAGTCGGAGACGAGGTCCAGGTGATCCTGCGTGCCTCGATGGGCCACAAAGCCGTTTGGCTGGCTTATGTCGTGCCCTTGCTTGTGATGGTTGCCGTCCTGCTCGGCACCCTTGCCGCAGGCGGCTCGGAACTGCTTGCGGGCAGCCTTGCCATCGGCGCCATTGCCTTGTATTATGTCCTGATCTGGCTGCTTCGCGGCCGCCTCAGGAACGAATACATATTTAACATTAAAACTTAATGACCCAAACAGTTATCTGGACCGTTGCGATTCTCGCCGTTCTGGGCTTTCTGCTTGCGCTCATCCTTTTCTGGGTAGCGCGCAGGTTCAAGGTGGAAGAGGATCCGCGGATTGACGAAGTGGAGAAGGTGATGCCGGGCGCCAATTGTGGCGGCTGCGGCTTCGCCGGCTGCCGCGCCTTTGCCGATTCGGCGGTCAAGGCTGCCAACATGGACAATCATTATTGTCCTGTGGGCGGCGACGAGGTGATGCAGAAGGTAGCGTCCATTCTCGGCTTCACCGTGACTGCCAAGGCTCCGCAGGTGGCGGTGGTGCGCTGCAACGGCTCTTGCGCCAACCGTCCCGTGGTCAATGACTATGACGGAGCTGCCTCCTGCCGGGTCAAGGCGGCGCTCTACAGCGGAGACACGCTTTGCTCCTTTGGCTGTCTTGGGTGTGGCGACTGTGTGGCCGCCTGCCAGTTCGGCGCCCTGTCCATGGACCCGGAGACGGGCCTGCCTGTCGTGGACGCGCAGAAGTGCACCGCCTGCGGTGCCTGCGTCAAGGCCTGCCCCAGGCATATCATCGAGCTTCGCAACGAGGGACCGCGGGGCATGCGCGAGGTCGTCCGCTGCGTCAACAAGGACAAGGGTCCCGTGGCCCGGAAAGCCTGCGCCGCCGCCTGCATCGGCTGCGGCCTGTGCATGAAGACCTGCCAGCACGGCGCCATCACGGTGGCGGACAATCTCGCTTATATCGACTACACCAAATGCAAGCTCTGCCGCGAGTGCGAGGCGGTCTGCCCGACCGGCGCCATCCACGGCGTGAATTTCCCCAGGGAGCTTGACAAGGAAGCCGTCAAGAAACGTATCGCGGACCGTAAAAACAAGGAGGCAGCCAATGGGTAAAGTGACATTCTCCCGGGGCGGTATCCACCCCCGCGACTGCAAATATGCCCGCGAATGCGCCATCGAGGAGCTTCCCCTCCCGAAGACCGTCTATGTGTCGATGGTCCAGCATCTGGGTGCACCGGCCAAGCCGCTGGTCGCTCCGGGCGACAGCGTCAAGGTCGGCCAGGTGATCGCGGAGCCGGGTGGGTTCATCTCCGCTTTTATCCATTCGCCGGTGTCCGGCACGGTCAAGGGCATTGCCCCCCGGAAGAATCTCGCCGGCGACCCTGTGATGCATGTGGAGATTGCCGTGGAAGGCGACGAGTGGGATCCTGCCATCGACCGGAGCGGGGACCTGGTGACCGACATTCCCGACGACAAGGCGTTGATCCTCGGACGGATCAAGGCCTGTGGCGTCGTGGGTCTGGGCGGTGCGACCTTCCCGACCCACGTCAAGCTCAGCCCGCCTCCTGGCAAGGTGGCGGACTGCCTGATCATCAACGGCTCCGAGTGCGAGCCGTTCCTGACGAGCGACTACCGTATCATGATCGAACGCCCGAAGGAGGTCGTCGTGGGCGCTGCCATCATGCAGAAGGTGCTCGACGGCTGCCACTGCGTGATCGGCATAGAGGAAAACAAGCCGGAGGCCATTGCTGCGATACGGGCTGCCGTCGCGGAGCTCGGCTATCCGGACATTCGGGTCCAGGTGCTTCGCAAGCGCTATCCGCAAGGTGGTGAGAAGCAGCTCATCGACGCGGTGCTGCACCGTCAGGTAGGCTCCGGCGGGCTGCCGATCGACGTCGGTGCCGTGGTGCAGAACGTCACCACCTCGTTTGCCGTGTATGAAGCGGTCCAGAAGAACAAACCGCTGATCTCCAACATCCTGACGGTCACCGGCGACAAGATTCCCGCGAAGCTCCAGCACAACTATCTGTTCCGCATCGGCGTACCCCTTTCCTTTGTCATGGAGCAGGCCGGCGGCATTCCGGACACGGCCGCAAAGATTGTCAGCGGCGGTCCGATGATGGGGAAGGCGGTCAGCAACCTCGACGCCACCACGGTCAAGGGCACGGCTGCGGTGCTTTACCTCAGCGAAGCGGCGACCCGCCGGCAGAAAGAGTCCCATTGCATCCGTTGCGGCAAATGCGCGGATGCCTGTCCGATGGGGCTGGAGCCGTTCCTGCTCAACCGCCTGTACAAGGCCGCCGATCTCGAGGCTCTCGAGAAGAATGCGGCCCAGGATTGTATCGAATGTGGCTGCTGTCTGTACAGTTGCCCGGCCCACATCCCCCTGCTGGACCATATCCGGCAGGCAAAGGGTCAGGTGATGGGTGTCATCCGGGCGCGCGCCGCTGCCGCCAAGGCCGCCGCCGAAGCCAAAAAGCAATAGCGTATGGACAACAAGAAGTATATCGTATCTCCTTCTCCGCACATCCATGCGGACATCTCCACGACCTCGGTCATGCGGGATGTCATCATCGCGCTGAGCCCGGCGGCCGTGGTCGCCATCCTCGTCTACGGCTGGGCAGAGCTGCTCGTGCTCCTCGTCAGCATCGTTTCCTGCGTGCTGCTGGAATGGGCGGTGACCCGATGGATGATGAAGCGGCCCTCGACCGTCGGCGACCTGTCGGCCGTTGTCACGGGTCTGCTGCTGGCGTTGAACCTCCCCTCGGCGATCCCCCTGTGGATCGTGTTCATCGGGGCCGTCGTTGCCATCTGCGTAGCGAAACTTCCTTTCGGCGGCATCGGCCAGAATGTCTTCAACCCGGCCATTACCGGACGCGTGTTCCTGCTCGTGTCCTTCCCGGCGCAGATGACGAACTGGACGCCCACGCCCGGATTTGTCCCGGTTCCCGACGCCGTTTCCGGCGCAACGCCGCTGAGCTTGCTCAAGGAAGCGCTGAAGGGTGGCTCCACCATCCCCCAGTTCCTGGCGTCGAACGATTTCTCGATGTCCTCGCTGTTGTGGGACATCGGAGCTTCTGCGGGAGAGCTTTCCGCCGGCGCCCTGCTGATCGGCTTTATCTATCTCCTGATCCGCCGGGTGGTCAAGCCCTGGATCCCGCTCAGCATCCTGGGCACGATGGCCTTAATTTCAGTGGTCTTCCACACCGTCAACCCTGACATTTACACCGGTCCGGTCTTCAACATCATGACCGGAGGCACGCTCCTCGGCGCTTTCTTCATGGCGACGGACTACGTGACTTCGCCGATGAATGTCTGGGGCGGCGTCATCTTCGGCGTGGGTATCGGCTTGATCGATATGATGATCCGCTACTTCGGCGCTTATCCGGAGGGCATGTCGTTCGCCATCCTGCTGATGAACTGTACCGTGCCGCTCCTCAACAGGTGGTTCCACCAGAAAAAATACGGGAGGACATAGATGATGGCAGCTGCATCCACACTCAAGAACATGGTCCTGTGCCTGACGCTGGTCTGCCTGATCTGCGCGGCGGTGGTCGGCGTGGCCTACGCCGTGACCAAGGAGCCGATCGATGCGGCCGCACAGGCCAAGACAACGGCTTCCATCGCACGCGTGCTGCCGGAGTCCGACGCCACGCCGCAGGAGGGAAGCGTCCGGGTCGGCGGGACCGACTACAAATACTACAAGGTCGACGGCGCCGGTTATGCCATCATTTCGACGACCTCCGGATTCGGCGGCTTGCTCTCCCTGATGGTGGGCGTCGCCGAGGACGGCACGGTCCACAACACCACCGTCCTTTCGCACAGCGAGACCCCGGGCCTCGGTGCGAAGTGTACGACCGACGGGAATTTCATCTCACAGTTCCAGGGCTTCAACCCCGCGGAGAAGACCCTGGCGGTCAAGAAAGACGGCGGCGACCTGGATGCCATTACAGCCTCTACGATCACCTCCCGCGCCTATGCGCTGGCGGTGTCGAACGCCGTGGATGTGTTCCATCAACTTAAGCAGGGAGGGCAGGACGATGAGTAAATGGCATTTCGTGACGGACGGGTTTGTCAAGAACAACCCGACTTTCGTGCTGGTGCTCGGCATGTGCCCGACCCTTGCCACGACGACTTCCGCGATCAACGGTCTGGAAATGGGCCTTGCGACGATGTTCGTGCTGATCCTCAGCAACATCGTGATCTCGCTGATTGCCCCGAAAGTGCCGGACAAAGTGCGTATCCCTGTCTATATCACCGTGATTGCGACTTTTGTGACCGTGCTCCAGCTGCTGATGCAGGCCTATACGCCGGCCGCCTATGAGACGCTCGGTCTGTTCATCCCGCTGATCGTGGTGAACTGCATTGTGCTCGGCCGGGCGGAAGGATTCGCCAACAAGCACGGTGTCGGCGAATCCGCCCTGGACGGCATCGGTGTGGGTCTGGGCTTCACGGCCTCCCTGACGGTCATCGGCCTGGTGCGCGAGATCCTCGGCAGCGGCTCCGCCTTCGGCTGGAAGTTCATTTCCGGCGATGGTATCCTGGCCTTCGTGATGGCGCCGGGCGCCTTCCTGGTCCTGGGTTTCCTGATGGTCCTGTTCAACAAGTACCTCGCTAAAAAGTAGTGCGCCATGGAATACTTCCTCATCATCATATCGGCGATCTTCGTCAATAACATCCTGCTGGCGCAGTTCCTGGGCATCTGTCCGTTCCTCGGCGTGTCAGGCAAGCTCTCTACCGCTACGGGCATGTCCGGAGCGGTGTGCTTCGTGATCACGCTCGCGACCGTTGTGACCTACCTGCTGAACCAATACCTGCTGGTGCCGCTCGGCCTGACCTTCCTGCAGACCATTTCCTTCATCCTGGTCATCGCCGCGCTCGTGCAGATGGTGGAGATCATCCTGAAGAAGATCAGCCCCTCGCTTTATCAGGCGCTCGGCATCTTCCTCCCGCTGATCACGACCAACTGCGCCGTGCTCGGCGTCGCCATCACCGTGGTGACCAAGGATTTCTCGTTTGGCGGCGCTGCGCCCCACATGCTCAACCTGGGCCAGGCAACGGTCTATGCCGTCGCCACCTCGCTCGGCTACGGCCTCGCGATGATTCTGTTCGCCGGTCTGCGCGAGCATCTGGCGGGCTGCGACGTGCCCAAGGCCTTCAAGGGCCTGCCGATCGCCCTTATCACCGTGGGCATCATGGCGCTGGCATTCCTTGGTTTTTCCGGAATTGTATAGTCCTTTCATATAAACGTTTTAAAATTATTAATCATGAAATAAGTTCTTGCTATCCTCATTGCGGCCCTCACTTTCGCAGCCGTCGCTTCCGCGCAGCCGCGCGCTTTCGGCGCCCGTATCGGCTATGGTATTGAGATATCCTATCAGTACAGCTTCAGCTCTGCTACCTTCGGTGAAATGGACCTGGGTCTCATCGGAGACAAAGGCTGGTATGTGTCCGGTATCTTCGACTTCATCCTCGGCTCCACCGGCGCGGTCAATTTCTATGCTGGCCCCGGTATCCAGCTGGGTACGAGGAATTACGAAGAGACAGACGGCGGCAACATCCTGAAGTTCGATGCGGCCATCGTAGGCCAGGTCGGCGCGGAATATGAGCTTGCCAATATCCCGCTCAACATATCCCTTGACTGGCGTCCCGCCCTGTATTTCAACCACGGCGGCTTCGGCTGGACCGGATTCGGCATTGCCCTCCGCTATCGCTACTAGAAAAACGATCAACCCCTAACAAATAAACAATCATGAAAAAAGTTATTGCAATCCTCGTCGGCGTGCTCGCTTTCGCAGCCGTCGCATCCGCCCAGCCCCGTGCCATCGGCGTGCGTGCCGGTTATGGCGGTGAATTCTCTTATCAGCATGGCGTCGGCGCCGGCTTTTTGGAGACCGACCTCGGTTTCCTCGCCGGCAATGGTTTTTATGTGACCGGTATTTATGATTTCATCCTCGGCTCCGCCGGTATCTGCAACTTCTACGTCGGTCCCGGCGTGCAGCTCGGTTTCTACAATCACGGTGACCAGAGTGGTTTCAATGCGGGTGTTGCCGGACAGCTCGGCGTCGAGTTCGAGATCCCGTCCATCCCCATGAACATCTCTTTGGACTGGAGGCCGGTCTATTACTTCAACTACGGAGGATTTGGCTGGCAGGGAATCGCCCTTGGCATCCGCTACCGCTTCTAATCTTAAAAATTCTTAAAAATATCCCGGCCTGGTGAACAAGCCGGGATATTTTTGTGTATATTTGGGCGCTATGTATCAAATCCTGACCAAAGAGATGCTGACCCCGACCATCTGCCGGATGTCAGTCAAAGCCCCGCGGCTGGCCGCGGCGGCGCAGCCGGGGCAGTTCCTGATCGTCCGCGCGGACGAGAAAGGGGAGCGTATTCCTCTCACTATCAGCGACTTCAATGCTGAACAAGGAAGCGTTACAATTGTCACCCAGAAGATCGGAGCGTCCAGCGCCGACATTATTGCTTATGAGCCTGGCGAGGCGTTCGCCGATGTGGTCGGCCCCCTGGGCCTGCCTTCCGAATTTGTCAACATGCCGCCGGAGAAGCTTGCCCGGCAACGTTATATTCTCATTGCCGGCGGCGTGGGTACGGCGCCGGTGTATCCGCAGGCCAAGTGGCTCAAGGAGCACGGCGTCCCCGTGGACGTGATCATCGGCGCCAAGACCAAGGACCTGCTGATCTATGTGGAGGAGATGCGTCCGGTTTGCGACAATCTCTTCATCTGCACGGACGACGGCTCCGCCGGGTTCAAGGGGATGGGCACGAACATGCTCGAGAAGGTCGTCTCCGACGGCCACAGCTACACGCAGGCCGTCATCATCGGTCCGATGATCATGATGAAATTCACGACGCTGACCTGCCGCAAGCTCGGGATCCCCGCCATCGTGAGCCTCAACACCCTGATGGTGGACGGGACCGGCATGTGCGGCGCCTGCCGCGTGAGTGTCGGCGGCAAAACGCGTTTCGCCTGCGTCGAGGGTCCGGAGTTCGACGGCTACGAGGTGGATTTCGACGAAGCGATGCGCCGCCAGGGCCAGTACAAGACCGAAGAGGCCGAAACGAATGAGAAACATGTTTGTAAAATAGGGAGGGGCAGGTAATATGGCTAACAAGATTCCCCGCGTGCCGGTACGCGAACAGGACCCGAAGGTCCGCGCGACCAATTTCGACGAAGTGTGTTATGGATACGACAAGGAGGAGGCGCTCCTCGAGGCGTCCCGTTGCCTGAACTGCCGCAATCCCCGCTGCATGACGGCCTGCCCGGTGGGCCTGCAGATCCCGCGTTTCATCGCGGAGCTCGCAGCCGGCAACATCGCCGGCGCCGCCGCCGTGATCGCCGAGGATTCCTCGCTGCCCGCCGTCTGCGGACGCGTGTGCCCGCAGGAGACGCAGTGCGAGGGCAGTTGCGTGCTCGGCGTCAAGGGCGAGCCGGTCGCCATCGGCAAGCTCGAGCGCTTCGTCGCCGACTATAGCCGGGAGCTGGCTGGCAGCTCCCCTCTGGAAACGTCCGGCTCCGACATGGCGGCAGCGGGTAACCAGCCATCGGAAACCGTGGCCGCCCGTGGCCTCGTGAACGGGGGGGACCCGCTGCGAAGCGGTGGGGGGGATGAGCGAGGCGAAGTTTCGGAGGGCTGCGTTACCCGCTGCCGCCGAAAAGTAGCGGTAATCGGTTCCGGTCCTGCGGGCCTGGCCTGTGCGAGCGACCTGGCGAAATGGGGCTACGACGTGACGATCTTCGAGGCGCTGCACAAAGCCGGCGGCGTGCTGGAATACGGCATCCCGGAATTCCGTCTCCCGAAAGAGAAAGTCCTGCGCCACGAGATCGACGACGTGCGCAAGCTCGGCGTCAAGATCGAGACCAACGTCATCGTGGGCCGCACCATCACCATTGATTCCCTGATGGACAAGGAAGGCTTCGAGGCCGTGTTCATCGGCACGGGCGCCGGTCTGCCCAAGTTTATGAACATCCCGGGCGAAAACCTCTGCGGTGTCTTCTCCGCCAACGAATTCCTCACCCGCAACAACCTCATGAAGGCCTGGCGCGAGGATTATCTCACGCCGATCCATGCCGGAAAGAAGGTCTGCGTCGTGGGCGGCGGCAATGTCGCGATGGACGCAGCCCGCACGGCGCTGCGCCTGGGCGCGGAAGTGCACATCGTGTACCGCCGCACCGAGGCGGAGCTTCCCGCCCGCCGCGAGGAAGTCCACCACGCTGCCCAGGAGGGCATCATTTTCGATATGCTGACCAACCCGGTGGAGGTCATCGGTGACGAGAAAGGCTGGGTCAAGGCCCTGAAATGCATCCGCATGGAGCTCGGCGAGCCCGACGAGAGCGGGCGCCGCAGCCCTGTGCCCATCGCCGGTTCGGAGTTCGAGATCCCCACGGAGACGGTCATCATGGCTCTCGGAACATCCCCGAATCCGTTGATTTCCAAGACCACGCAGGGCTTGGAGACCAACCGCCGCGGATGTCTGGTCGCCAGCGAAGAGGGTGCGACGACCCGTCCGGGCGTGTTCGCCGGCGGCGACGCCGTCACGGGCGCCGCTACGGTGATCCTGGCGATGGGCGCAGGGCGTACGGCCGCCAGGGCCATCGACGCCTACCTGAAGCAGAAATCTTAACCACATATGAATCTTAAGACCCTGTCCGCTCCCCTCGGGACCTGGAAATTCTGGAAGGAGTTGATCATCATGACCGTCGGCATGTTCATCGCGGCGGCGGCCGTGTATTATTTCCTCGTACCCAGCAAGATCGTCGTCGGCAGCATATCCGGTCTGTCCATCGTGATCAGCGCCCTGTTCGAGAATGCCGGCATCGCCATCAAGGTATCCACCGTCGTGCTTGTCATCAATGCTGTCCTGCTGGTGCTGGCGTATTTCCTCATCGGCAAGGAATTCGGCGTGAAGACCTGCTACACGGCCCTGATCCTCGGTCCGATGATGGACGTGTGGGAAAAGATCTGCCCCTACACCTCGCTGCTCGCTCCCGGGGAGACTTCCGTGATGGGGGACCTGTGGTTCGACCTGGTCTGTTTCGTGCTGATCCTCAGCATGTCCCAGGCCCTTATGTTCCGCATCAACGCCTCCACGGGCGGGCTGGACATCCTCGCCAAGATCGTCAACAAGTACATGCATTTCGACATGGGACTTTCGGTGACGATCGCCGGTGTGGTCATCTGTTGCACGGCCTTCTTCGTGAACCCCTTCCGGCTGGTGATCATCGGCTTGATCGGTACCTGGATCAACGGCCTGATCGTGGATTATTTCATGGCGAGCCTGAGCCGGCGCAAGCGCGTCTGCATCATCTCCGACGAGCACGAACGGATCCGCGACTACATTGTCAACAAGATCGTGCGCGGCTGCAGCCTGTATGAAGTGACGGGCGGCTACAAGGGGGAAAAGCGCGTCGAGGTGCAGGCCTTGCTGACCAAGGATGAATTCGCCGACCTGATGGGCTTCATCCGGGACGAGAATATCCGGGCCTTCATCACGGCCGGCAACGTCAGTGAGGTGTACGGCCTGTGGTCCGAACACAAGCGGCACAGGAAGTAGGTTCTGTGCAAGACATTACTTTACGGGTGTCCGCCGGGGCGGATACCCGTATTGCCTTTTGTAAGCCCGGGAGAAGAAGGCCGGATCCTTGAATCCGGCCGCACTCATCGCATCCCCGACGCGCCCGTTCCCCAGCGAGAGCAGCCGGTGCGCTTCCTGCAGCCGGCGCCGCAGGATCCATTTTTCCGGCGTGAGATCGCTGATCCGCTTGAAATCCCGCTTGAACGAAGACAGGCTCCGGCCCGTATAGCGGGCGAGTTCGGGGACGGACAGGTCGTACTGGTAGTTCTCTTCCAGGAAGGTCAACAGGTCGATCTTCCACGGCTGCGTGAAGTCGAACAGCGACGCATAGACATTGCGGTCGGCTGCCAGCACGCAGCGCAGGCCTTCCTGGCGTTTCATCCAGGCGACCTCTTCCGGCAGGGTGTCCGCCGTGTCGAGGTAGGGTACCAGCGAGACGAACAGGCTTTCGAGTTCCGGCCCTGCCGGAATTTTCAGCACGGCCGTCCGGCTCCTCCGGGCGTCCTTGGGCAGGGCGTCCTTGGGCATCTGGCGGTAAAAGGCCATCAGGAATTTCCGGCAGAAGAACAGGGCGATCGAACGGAATGGGACGCCGTCCGCGGGCGGACAGGTCGTGTATTCGATGCGGTGGTCCTTCCGGAGGAAAACGCATTCCCCGGCTCCGACCCGCGTCAGGCTGTCTCCGAAGTGTACTTCGGCGGCGCCGGAAAGGATATACACGAGGGTGTGTTCCTTCATATGAACTGTCCGGCTGAGCCCCTCCTGTACGATATACGAGAACACCACCCCGGAATAATTGATGCGGCTATATCCTTCCATGAATGCAAAGATAATAGTTTTCTGGACTTTCCAGTCAAATAACTTGGCCTTTCCAGTCAATTATTTCCGGATGGAAAGTCCGTACTTTGTGCTCGTTATGAAAAGAATGCTTTTAAGCTTGGCCGCCCTCGTCGCGGCCCTGTCCCTGCAGGCAGCCCCTGTCTGCCCGGAAACCGAATCCATAGACACCCTGCGCAGCGCCGTCGTGACCGGCACCCGCGTCGCGATGGAGCGCGACCGGCTGCCCGCTCCCGTCTCTGTAATCGGTCGCAGCCGGATCGAGAGCAGCGACGAAAGTGCGCTGATGACCTCGCTGATGGAGGAGGTGCCCGGCCTGTTCGTGACTTCTCGCGGCGTGACCGGCTACGGCGTATCGTCCGGTGCCGCCGGCGGCATTTCGCTTCGCGGCTTCAGCGCCGCCAGCGGCCGCACGCTCGTCCTTATCGACGGCCATCCCCAATACATGTCCATCTATGGCCACGCCGTGGCCGATGAATACCTCGCCGACCTGGCGGAGCGGGTCGAAGTGACCCGCGGCGCCGCTTCCGTCCTGTATGGCTCCAACGCCATGGGCGGTGCCATCAACATCATCACGCGCCAGCCGAACTTCCTCGGCAACCGCGTGAACTTCAAGGTAATGGGCGGCTCCTACGGGACCTGGCGCGGCACCGTCACCGACCAGTATTCCAACGGCCGGTTCGGCCTGACCGCCAACTTCGGCTACGACCGCACGGCGGGCCACCGGGACAATTCCGCCTTCCGCTCCATGAGCGGCATGCTGAAGGCTTCCTACGATCTCTCGGCGGCCTGGCGGCTCAGCGGCGACGTGAATCTTGTCAAAGCCTATTCCGAGAATCCGGGCACGGTGGAGCGCCCGATGTTCGAAGGTACGGCCGACATCCTCCGCATGATGTCCTGGCTGTCCCTGGAGAACCATTACGAACGCACCGACGGCGGCGTCAACATTTACTATAACGCCGGCCGGCACGAGATCAACGACGGATATGCCGCCGGTGGAAAACCGCAGCCGTTCCTCTTCCACAGCACCGACTACCAGGGCGGACTCAACGTTTTCCAGGCCTTCCAGCCGTGGACGGGCGGTACCCTGACCGGAGGCGTTGACGTCAAGCTCTACGGGGGCAACGCTTATCGCAACCCCGAGACGGAGATCTATGCGGACCACAAGAAACTCCATGAAGAAGCCGCCTACCTGCTTGCGCAGCAGCTCCTCGGCCCCGTGACCCTGGACGCCGGCGTCCGTCTGGAACACCACAGCCTCTATGGCACGGAGTGGGTCCCCCAGGCCGGCATCAGCTGGCTCCCCTGGGACAACACCGCCGTCAAGTTCTCGGCCTCCAAGGGCTTCCGTACCCCGAACCTGCGTGAGCTCTACATGTACGCCGTGGCCAACGAGAACCTGGAACCCGAGCGCGCCTGGAGCTATGACCTTACCTTCTCCCAGCATGCGCTGGACGGACGCCTGAACGCCGAGCTGAGCCTCTTTTACACCAAGGGAAGCAACATCATCGAGGTGACCGTGGTGGAGGGCAAGCGCGCCAACCGCAACGTCGGCGCCTTCGAAAACAAAGGCGTGGAGTTCAGTGCCGACTGGCAGGTCACTCCGGAGCTGAAATTCAACGCCAATTACAGCTATCTCCACATGGGGACGGTCTATACCGGCGCCCCGGTGCACAAGGCCTATTTCTCCGGCACCTGGAGCCCCGGCCGTTTCAGCGCCAACCTCGGCGTGATGGGCATCAAGGATCTGTATCTGTCCACCGGCGACAATGCAAAGACCGCCGGCTACGTGGATTTCAAAGCCCGCTTTTCCTACCGTGCCACCGATTGGCTCACCCTGCTCGTGCGCGGCGAGAACCTGCTGAATCAAAGCTACGAGACCATGCTTGGCTTCCCCGAGCCGGGTATCACGGTGCTTGGCGGTTTCTCCGTCAGGCTATAGCAGCTTTTCCGGAAAAATCCGTATATTTGCACGCCGTTTCCGCACAGCCGGGGCGGCGTGCAGATTTTGTGTCGGTTCCGTAGCTCAGTTGGATAGAGCAACAGCCTTCTAAGCTGTGGGTCCCGAGTTCGAGTCTCGGCGGAATCACGAAAAAAGGACGGCCATCAAGGCCGTCCTTTTTCGTCCAATCAGACCAGCTGGATGCCGGCGTCGCGGCACTGGCGCAACATTTCTTCCGGCCAGATGCTGCTTTGGATCTCGCCGATGTGCGCTTTGCGCAGCAGGTACATGCACAGGCGGCTCTGGCCGATGCCGCCGCCGATGGTGCAGGGAAGCTCGCCCGCGAGCAGGCTCTTGTGGAAGGGAAGCGTTTCCTTCCAGCTTTCGCCCTTGACGGCGAGCTGGCGGCGGAGCGCATCGGCGTCCACGCGGATGCCCATGCTGGAGAGTTCGAAGGGATGCCGGAGGATGTTGTTCCAGACGAGAATGTCGCCGTTGAGGCCCTTGAAGCCTTCTTCGTTGGGGCTGCTCCAGTCGTCATAGTCGGCGGCGCGTCCGTCGTGGGGGGCTCCGTCGGAGAGTTCCCCGCCGATGCCGATGATAAACACGGCGCCCCAGCGGCGCACGATCTCGTGTTCCCGCTGCTTGGGGTTCAGTCCCGGGTAGAGCTGCACCAGTTCCTCGGCATGGACGAAATGGATCTCATCCGGAAGCTCCGGGACGATCTGGGGGAATTCGACGAAGAGCTTGTTCTCCGTGACTTTGATGGCTTCGTAGATGCGGCGGACGGTCTGCTTGAGGAAACCCAGGTGGCGGTCCTCCGGGCGGATGACTTTTTCCCAGTCCCACTGGTCCACGTAGATGGAGTGGAGGTTGTCCAGATCTTCATCGGGACGCAGGGCGTTCATGTCCGTGTAGATGCCGCGCCCGGGCTTGATACCCATCTGAGCAAGCTTGACGCGCTTCCATTTGGCGAGGGAGTGAACGACCTCCGCCTGCTGTTCGCCCATGTCGCGGATGGGGAAATGCACGGGGCGCTCCACGCCGTTGAGTTCGTCGTTGAGACCGGTCCCGGAGAGCACGACCATGGGGGCGGTCACGCGCAGCAGGGCCAGCTGGGCTGACAGGTTGTTCTGGAACATGTCCTTGACGGCCTTGATGGCCTTCTCCGTGTCTTCCGCTCCGCCGAGCAGGTCCACGTACCGGTCGGGAAGAATCAATTGCATCTCGCTAAAGGTAATACACTTCCGCAAAGATAACGATTATTTCCTTTTACGCAACGAGAAGCGGATGTAGGAAATGACGCCCACGATGATGATCAGCACCGCGTGCGCTTCATGGCCGAGCGTGGCGGCAAGGATGCCGGTCTCCCAGCTGGCGCCGTACAGGCTCTGGATGGTGAGGGCCACCAGATAATGGTAGGCGCCGATGCCGCCGGGGACGGGGATCACCGAGGCGATGTTGCCGACGGCCGACAGGAAGAGGATGTCCACGCCCGTCATCCCGTCCAGGGCGGGCAGGGCGCGGACGGTACACCACATGGTCAGCACGTACATGGTCCAGATACCGAGCGTGCTGAGCAGGAAGGGCCACTTCCGGTCCATCTTCGCAATGCTTGCAAATCCCGTCGCGAGGCCCTTGAAGGTGCCGGCGATCCGCTCGAAGAGGCGGACGCGTGTGCGGAAACGGAACACGGCCCACACCAGTGCCGCGAGCAGCAGGACGAGTCCGGCGAGCACCCACCCCAGCGCACCGCCCAGGCGGCTTGTCATCGGCTGCCAGACGTTCTCGAGGAAGAAGATCCCGAAGGTTTCCCATTTGAGGACCAGGGCGACGAGGATCAGGATGAAGACGGCGAGTATGTCGAAGAGCCGCTCGCACGCGATGGTGCCGAAGGCTTTGTCGTAGCTCATCCGCTTGGAACTGACATAGCCGCAGCGGACGAACTCTCCTGCGCCGGGCAGGACCACGTTGACGAGGTTGCCCACGTTGATGGCGTCCCATACGGCGATGCGGCGGAGCTCCGGGTCGAGCGGGTGCATCAGCGCACGCCAGCGCTCCTCGCGGAAAACGAGCGCGAGCAGGGCGACGACGAAGAACAGCGCCACATAGAGCCATCGGGTCTGCTGAAGTCCGGCCCAGAAGGCCTTCCAGTCCACACCGCGGAAGGCGAGCCAGACCAATACGGCCGCCAGGACGGCGGACAGGGTGTATTTGATGATATTTACTGCTTTCTTGTCCATGGGCCGCAAATTTACGATTATTTTGTGTTATTTTTGTACGATATGAAATCAATTCTTGGAATAGGCAATGCCCTTACAGACATCCTGGCCGTCCTGCCGGACGATTCCCTGCTCAACGAATTCCACCTTCCAAAAGGAAGCATGCAGCATGTGGACCACCAGACGGGCGACGGGATCTGGCAGGCGCTCAAGCCCCTGGGAGTGAAATATGTGGCCGGCGGTTCCGCCGCCAACACCATCACCTGCACGGCGATCTTCGGGATGCCGTCCGCTTTCATCGGCAAGATCGGCAACGACGAGCTGGGCCTGCTTTTCAAGAGTGACCAGGAGCAGTACGGCGTGAGGACGCACCTGTTGACCGGCGTCCATTCGAGCGGCCGCTCCATGGTGTTCGTCAGCGGAGGCAATGCCGAGCGCACCTTTGCCGTGTATCTCGGCGCTGCGCTCGACCTCGTGCCGGACGATCTGGATCCGGCATGGTTCGAGGGCTATGACTATTTCCATATCGAGGGATATCTGGTGCAGAACCAGGACCTGGTCCGGCGGGCCGTGGAGCTCGCCCGCGCCGCCGGTTGCGTCATTTCCCTGGACCTGGCTTCGTACAATGTCGTGGAGTCCAACCTGGCGTTCCTGCATGACATCGTCGAGAAATACGTCGACATCGTGTTCGCCAACGAGACCGAAGCCCGGGCTTTCACGGGGTTGTCCGACCCGCGTGCCAGCCTGGAGCTGCTCTCGCAGCTTTGCCATACCGCCATCGTCAAGGTCGGCAAGGCCGGCAGCTGGGTCCGGCGTGGCGACGAGGAGCATTTCGTGGAGCCGTGGCCGGCGGATCCCGTGGACGCCACGGGCGCCGGAGACACGTACGCCGCCGGTTTCCTGTACGCAGATTCACTCGGGCTGCCGCTCAAGACCTGCGGTGAGGTGGGCTCGGTCATCGCCGCCAAGGTGGTGGAGGTGGTGGGGACCAAGATCGACATTCCCCGCTGGCGGGTGGCCAAGCAGGAGATCCGTGAACTGATAGCCGTTCCGCAGGCATGAGCAACCCCTTCCTCAGACTGTTCCGTCGCATGGCGCTGCGCCGGGGCCGGAGCACGGTCCCGACGAACCTCCTTCCGCTGAAGAAGATCCGGAGCGCCACGGTGTTCGTGGACACGACGACGGGGGAGGACCCGACGCCCGTCTGTCGGGCTGTACGCCAGTTTTTTGACTATCAAGGCATCCCGGTCCTGGTGCTTTGCCCGCAGAAACGGGATGTCAACGCGGTGGGCCGGCTGAAGAACCGCCTTCGCGGATCGCACAAGAGCCCGCGCAAGGAAGACCTGTTCCTGTCGCTGGCCGTTTCGCCGGACAATTTCGCGGCGGAGTACGAAGCGAGATGCAGCACGGCCCGTTGCAAGGTCGGACGCTTCCAGTATCCGGGGGCGGTGTTCGACCTGGTGGTTACCGCCCAGGCAGGCAGCGATCCTTCCCAGTCGGCAGCCTTTTCGGCCATCAAAGATTATCTGACCAAGATCCGATGAAGAAATACCTCATAGTCTTCCTGATTTCGATGGTACCGCTGATCGAACTCCGCGGCGCCATTCCCTATGCGGTGGGCTTCGGCCTGCCCATCCTTCCTTCCCTGGGCGTCGCCCTGCTGGGCAACATGCTGCCGGTCCCGTTCATTTTCCTGTTCGCGCGCAAGGTGCTCGAATGGGGCAAGGACAAGAAGTATATCGGCGGGTTCTTCAGCTGGTGCCTGGAGAAAGGGGAGAAAGGCGGCCGCAAGCTGGAAGCGAAGGCCGGTGCCGGACTCTACGTGGCGCTGATGCTCTTCGTCGGCATTCCCGTCCCGGGCACGGGCGCCTGGACGGGGACCCTGGCCGCCAGCATCCTGGACATGGATTTCAAGAAGAGCATCATCTTCATCCTGCTGGGGCTGCTGCTCGCCGCCGTCATCATGCTCCTGGCGAGCCTGGGCGTCTTCGGCGCCATCAATCTGGTCAAATAAGTCTGGCGGAAACGAGGTCCGGCCGAAGGATCAGAGCGTCTGCCCCCCGATGAACTCTCTCATGATCGAGGTCGGGGGAACGGCGGCGATCTCCGTGGGCTTGAGGGCGGTGACGTGCTCGAGGAAGGCAAGCAGGGACTGCGCCTTCCCATAGGCCGGGGAAGATTCGCTGATGCCGCAGAGCAGCGGCTCGGCGTAGTATTTCAGCAAAGGGACATCGTAGAGCGTCGAGGAGTTGAAGACGACGTTGGCGTTCTCCTCGTAGGGGAAGATGTTGCGCGTCTCGCCGCGGCGGACGGACGGCCAGCGGAGGATGTTGTCCTCCGGGGAGATGCCGCGGACGCGGTTGTCCCGCACGATGCGGCGGAGCAGACGCTTGTCCGTGGTGGAGCCGTGGTCCTTCTCTCCTCCCGGCAGGGCGGAAAGCGCGGAGATGTAGATATTGAAAATGCGGCTCCGGTCGATGTCCGGCGTGAGGGCGGGGTTGAGTGCGTGGATGCCTTCCATGAAGAGGATATCCCCCTCTTCCAGTTTCAGACGGTTGCCGTTGAAGACGCGGTGACCTTCCTTGAAGTCAAATTTCGGAAGCAGCACTTCCTTGCCGGCGAGCAGTTCATTGAGCTGCTCATTGAGGAACTTGACGTCCATGGCGCCCAGCGCTTCGAAGTCCCGCTCCCCTTTCTCGTCGAGAGGCGTCTCGTCGCGGGCGACGAAGTAGTTGTCGAGCTCGATCACCTTGGGCTTGAGCCCGAGCACACGGGCCTGCTGGGCGATGCGGAGCGAAGAACTGGTCTTGCCGCTGGAGGAGGGCCCTGACATCATCACGATCCGGCAGCTGCGCCGCTTCCAGAAGATCTGGTCGGCGGCTTGCGCGTATTGCCGCTCCTGGCGGGCTTCGCAGAGGTTGATCAGTTCGATGCCCTTGCCGGCATCCAGGGTTTCATTCACTTTTTCAAGGGTGTCGATGCCGATGGCATGGCACCATTCTTTGTACTCCGCTCGCGCGGCTTCAATCTTGGTCATAACAGTTCCTTTATATAAGGGCCGGTGACCGACGCCGGATCGGCGGCGATCTGTTCGGGCGTTCCACATGCAATGATCCTGCCACCGGCTGCGCCTCCGCCGGGGCCCATGTCTATCAAATAATCGACGGACTTGAGCACGTCGAGATTGTGTTCGATCACGATGACCGTATTGCCCTGGTCCACGAGGCGCTGGAGCACCGAGAGCAGGACCTTGATGTCTTCGGAATGCAGGCCCGTCGTAGGCTCGTCCAGCATATAAAGGGTGTTGCCCGTGGCCTTGCGGGCGAGCTCCGCGGCGAGTTTCATCCGCTGGCTCTCGCCGCCCGAAAGCGTCACGGCAGACTGCCCCAGATGGACATAGCCCAGGCCCACGTCCACGAGCGCCTTGAGCTTCGGGGCGATCTTGGGATGGGACCGGAAGAACTCATAGGCTTCGGAGACGGGCATCTCCAGCACGTCGTTGATGTTCTTTCCCTTGTACTTGACGGCCAGGGTATCTTCCTTATAACGGCGGCCCCGGCAGGCGTCGCAGCAGACATTGACGGAAGGAAGGAAGTTCATCTCGATCACCTTGATGCCGGCTCCGTTGCACTCCTCGCAGCGTCCGCCCGGCACGTTGAAGGAAAAACGGCCGGCCTTGAAACCGCGCACCTTGGCGTCCGGCGTCTCCTCGAAGAGGGCGCGGATGTCGTTGAAGACCCCCGTGAAGGTGGCCGGATTGGAACGCGGGGTGCGTCCGATGGGACTCTGGTCGATCTCGATCACCTTGTCGATGCCCTCGACGCCTTCGATGGAGGCATAGGGAAGCGGCTTCTCCTTGAAATGATAGAACTTCCCCTTGAGGATGGGCATGAGCGTTTCGTTGATGAGCGAAGACTTGCCGGAGCCGCTCACTCCGCTGATGCCGATCAGCATCCCGAGCGGAAAGTCCACGGTGATGTCCTTGAGGTTGTTGCCCCGGGCGCCGCGCAGGGTGAGGGTGAGCCCGTTGCCCGGCCGCCGCACGGGCGGCACGCCGATCGGGTTCGAGATGGGCCGGGCGGGACCGCTGTAGCAGATGCGGCCGCCCTGCTCGCCGGCGCCCGGACCCACGTCCACGATCCAGTCCGCGGCACGCATGGTTTCCTCGTCGTGCTCCACGACGATGACCGTGTTGCCCTCGTCGCGCAGCTTCTTCAGCGAAGCGAGCAATTTGCGGTTGTCCCGCTGGTGCAGGCCGATGCTCGGCTCGTCGAGGATGTAGATCACGTTGACGAGCTTGGAGCCGATCTGGGTGGCGAGACGGATACGCTGGCCCTCGCCGCCGGAAAGCGATGCCGTGGGGCGGTCCAGGGTCAGATAATCCAACCCTACGTCCAGCAGGAAGCGGACGCGGTCGGCCAGTTCCTTGAGGATATCGCGGGCAATGGCATTCTCGCGCTTGCCCAGTTTGCCCGGGAGAGCGTTCAGCCAGTCGGCCAGGTCGCCGATCTCCATCGCACACACCTCCGAGATGTC
>JAAYCA010000047.1 GCA_012744435.1 Bacteroidales bacterium | reverse complement strand
CTTTGACGTCTCCTTATTTTCGGCATATCACTACTTTATTGAAACGCATTTCAATAAGGTAGTCATAAATGTAAATAAATCAAATGCTTATATGGTGTTTCACCAACCGAAAATGTCTATTATATCTAAAGAAGCCGCGTCGGACGCAACAAAAAAATACGGTCATCGCTGACCGTATTTTTTTGTGCGCGGGATGAGAGTCGAACTCACACGTCGCAATTGACACTAGCTCCTGAAACTAGCGCGTCTACCATTTCGCCACCCGCGCTCGAATGGACTGCAAAGATACAACTTTTTGCAGAATACACAAAAAAAGATTCATTTCATCCAAAGTCCATCCGAAACAAGCCGGATCCTCGCGGGATCCGCGTCTTCCATAGTTTAGTTGTATCTCATAAACGCCTGATTGATAGCGCTTTTATATTCCGGGTAGAAACTGACCAGTTTCTTCTGCAGGACCGTCCGGTCCGTCACGTCCGCGCCAAGCACCTGGAAAATCCGCCGGGCATTCAGCCCCCGGTCTTCCAATTGGAGGAAGATTTGGGGGTGGAACCAGTAACCCATGCCGAAAGAGGCCTCCCCGCCGTAGCGTTTCCGGTGGAAGACGCTCTCGCAATAGTACGCCCACATCTCCCCCACCTCGCAGTAGCCATGGTCCTCCTCCGTCCCCACCCCGTAGGTCACGAAGCCCGAACTCACGAAAGAACGGAGGATGAAATGGACATAATTCTCCCAGTAGTCCCGGCCGGCAAGCATGAAATGGCTCGTGTGCGCAAACTCATGAATCGCCATCGTGTAAATGTCGGCATAACTGTCCCAGCCGTTCAGGCCCAGGGTGACATCCGGCAGGAAGACCTTCAGCAGGACGGAGAATTCGCCCAGCCACTCGCCCAGTTTGCTCCGGTCCACCAGGATCCCCTGCTGCATCATGACCGAGCAACCGGAACTCAGCCCCTGAAAGAGCCAGACACGGAGATTCCCCGGCGGCGTCTTGATCAAAGGTTCTTCCGCCAGACAGCCCTTGTAATAATCGTAGCCGGCGTTGTTGACGACACAGCGCGAATAGAGCCTTCTGTCCGAGTCCGGCGTGACTTCGAGGTCCATTCCCGCGGCCTCTCCTTTACCCAGGCCCGAGTACGAGGAGGGTGTCAGGATGAGGTTGAAGCCGATGGCGAAGCCGGAAGCGTTTTTGAACACCAGCCGGTAGCGCGGCTGTGAGGCATAGCTGGTCTCCATCCGGTAGTACCCTTCGGCGTCCGTGTACGCATGTGCGAACTTGACGAAGGAATGGCAGGAGACCCGAACGCCCCGGACCCCTTCCGGCGTCCCGCCGAGAGCCGGGTCCACGATGGTGATCCGGCCCTCCGGCGTGCCGGTCTCTTCACTTTTGGTGAGAGGGCCTCCGTCGGAGAGCATGGCGGCATTGCCGCTCCGGCGGTATGCCTCCCGCTCCACTTCGGCCCAGTCGATGCCGTCCGCCTTGGTGGACGGCCCCGGCGCGGGGATATAGCACTTGTCGATCACCTCGCAGCGTATTCCCCGCGGGAAAGCGAAATCCGTCCCGACCACGGCATACTGCCAGGTGATCTGTCCCGGCTCTATCCCAGGGTCGTGGTACCAGTCTCCCTCGCGCACGATCTCGTAGTCCACCGGATGGTCCAGCATCTCCACGCCCAGACGCTCCAGCGTCGTGTACTGCAGTTCGTCCGCAGGCAGGAATCGCACGTACAAGTGCGTTGCAGGCAGGACGACACGGTCCGCCTTGGTCGGATACAGGGCGGCGAGCGCCCGGCTCATATTCTCCACGGTGTACGGGTCCTCCAGCCGGTCGCCCAGCACGATCATCCCCGGTTCCGTCCGCAGCCCCCCGTCCGATGCCGGCCCGACGCCGGGTGAGAGGCCCTGCCCGACGCAGGAGGCGGCCAGGGCCGCCGTCAGCAATAATTCGATCATCCTTTTCATAGCCACATGTTTTTGTCAGGGGCAAAGTTCGCAAAGGCGATCCGTTTTCCTGCAAGCGGAAACGTTTAAATCGAACCGGGCCCCGTACAAGCTTGTACAGGGCCCGGTCCGGGGGACTCGCAAAAACAAAAAACGAGATAAAACTAGAAGAATTTGACCGTCTTTTGCTCGATGGCACTCATCAGGCTATTGCCCAGCCGGCTCACGCCGAAACGGAAGTGGTCCTTATCCATCCATTCCGGCCCCAGCACCGTCGCTCCGATGTAGTAGTAAGTCAGGGCGTCCTGGGCGTTGGAGATGCCGCCGGCGGCCTTGAAGCCGACTTTGACCCCCGTCTTCTCATAGAAAGCCTTGATGCAGCGGCACATCACGTATGCGGCCGCCGGCGTGGCGTTGACTTCCACCTTTCCGGTCGATGTCTTGATGAAATCGGCGCCCGCCTCCATGGCGAGCAGGGACGCGCGGGCAATCCGCTCCGGACTCACGAGCAGGCCGGTCTCCAGGATCACCTTGAGCACCACTTTCCGGCCCTGGCGCGCGGCCTCTGCGTCAACCGCCTGCCTCATGGCCACGATCTCACGGGATGCCGTATCGTAATCCTCCGCCAGGAATGCATTCAGTGCCAGCACGATATCCACTTCGTCGGCACCTTGGCGAACGGCCAGCCCGCACTCCTGCACCTTCACCTCCAAGAAGCTCTGCGAGGAAGGGAAGCAGCCGGCCACCGTCGTCACGTGCAACTCCGGGCTGCAACGACGTTCACGTACCACGGAGGCGAAATTGGGATAGACGCAGATCGATGCCGGCAGCGGATAGTCGGGATACTCCTCCGCCAGCCGGTTCGCCTTGTCCACCAGACGGCACACCGATTCCTCGGTGTCGTCGGATTTCAGGGTGGTCAGGTCCATCAGGGAAAAGCAGCGCTTAAGCAATTCGGGGCTGGCCAAACCGTCCAGATTGGCGGCAATTGCCTGGAGTCGCTCCGCCACATCCTCCCCGGAGGGAGCATAGCCATATTTCTGTAACAGGTCCATATTGTGTTATCTTTGTGGTTTATCCAATTTATCCGGCGAAAGTTCCTCCCGGTCTTCGATGCGGAGGCGCCGGGGGGCGGAACGGTCTTCACGCGTGACGGGCTTGATCTCGTCCCATCCCATCAGGGACTCCGGCCGCTGCGGGGCGTCGTCGGTGACGGCCGCCGAGTCCTGCTTCGCGACGGTGTCTTTTATTTCTACGTACACGGGCCACAGCGTCCTGGGGCCGGACCATCGCAACGAATCCGTCGAGAAATCCTGTCTGCGGTACAGGCCCAGCAGATGCCGGATTTCATCCAGCCGTTCCTGCTCCGCGTCCACGACCGCCTGCAGGGCGGCACCTTCCTTACGCATCTGGTCCGCGGCCCGGTTCAGCATCTTGCCGAACTTCTCGGGGCGGTCCAGATAGTAGTGCAAAGTCCGGTCGTAGTCTTCGAAACTGTAGCCATGGCGCCGGAAGAGCGGGTCGAAAAACAATGTCGTATCCACCGCCTCGCGGGCGTCCGGATGGTCCTTGACCCACTGATCGGCCAGGAACATCTCGGTGTACATGCGCATCAGCTTCTTCTGCGGGATCACGCGGCCTCCGCGACCGCAGCCGGTCAACGCCAGCAAGGTCAGCAAGAGTACGATATGCGCCGCACGAAGCCGCATCACCTACCTGAGCTGAGCACCGAAATCCTTCTGGAAAGTCGTCAGCAGCCGCTCCATCACACGCTCCGTATCCTGGTCGGTAAGGGTCTTCTCCTGATCCTGGATCACGAAACTCAGCGCGTACTGCTTCTTGCCCGCGGGGATCTTGTCGCCACGGTACACATCGAACAGTCCGACCTGCCGGAGGAGCTTGCGCGCCTGCTTGAACGCGGCAGCGCGAAGGTCCGCGTAGCTTACCTTCTCGTCGAGCAGCAGGGCGAGGTCGCGGCGGACCGCAGGGAACTTCGGCAGTTCGCTGAAACCGATCTTGTCCCGTTTGACCACATCGAGCAGGGCCGGCCAATCGATTTCCGCGGCATAAACCGCCTGCTTGACGCCGAACTTGCGCGTGAGCGCGGGATTCACCCGTCCCATCATGGCCAGCCTGCGCTCCGTTCCGGGCAGCCGGTAGCTCATGCCTTCGGCGAACACGTCCGCGGGCGCGGGCTCCGTCCACAGCTGGTTGATATCGGCACCATAGCGGCGCAACAGCAGCTCCAGGTAGCCCTTGAGCTGGAAATAGTCGCTCTTGGGCGCTTCCTGCCGCCAGGATTTGTCCGGGGTACCCGTGAGCATCAGGGTGAAGCAGGTGTGCTCCTCATAACCCTCCAGGGTCTCGCCCGGCTTGTCCGGGAGGCGGCTGTACACGCTGCCGTACTCGAAGGTACGCAGCGAGGACATCTGCCGGTTGAGGTTGTATGCGACCACCTCGAGGCCGCCCGGGATCAGGCTCTGGCGCATCACGCCGAGATCCTGGCTGAGCGGGTTCACAATCTTCACGAGGCGTTCCGCGGGGAAGGACGTGAGCTGGGCATAATAGTCCGCCTTGGTCAGGGAGTTGTTCATGATCTCCACGAAGCCGTTCGCCGCCAGGAAGTTGGAGATGGCGTTGCGGATCGCTTCGGGATCCGGCTTCGGGGTGGAGCTCACCGACATCTTCATGTGGTGCGGCAGCTCGATATTGTTGTATCCATAGACGCGGAGGATCTCCTCCACCACGTCGCACTCGCGGTACACGTCCACCATGTAGGACGGTGCGGCCACCAGGGCGCCGCCGGGACGCTTCTCGAGGAATTCGTAATTCAGGGCGGTCAGGATGGTCTCGATCTTGTCATGGCCGATTGCCTGACCGGAGAAGCGCTCGATACGGTCGTAATCCAGCTCGATCTGCCGGCGCTCATACGCTTTGGGGTAGATGTCCACGATCCCGCCCTCGACACGGCCGCCGGCGGTGGCGAGGATGAGGGTCACCGCGCGCTTGAGCGCATAGACGGTGATCTCCGGATCGCAGCCGCGCTCGAAACGGAAGGAGGCGTCGGTCTGCAGGACCTCTTTCTTGGAGGTCTTGCGGATCGAAGCCGGATCGAAATAGGCGCTCTCCACGAACACGTCCGTGGTGGCGTCGGTCACACCGCTGTCTTCGCCGCCGAATACGCCGGCGATACACATCGGCACCTTCTCGTCCGCAATCACCATGTCGCGGCTGCAGAGTTTGCGCTCGGCGCCGTCCAGGGTGCGGATGGGTTCTCCCTCTGCAGCCCGGCGCACCACCACGCGGCCGCCGCCGATCTTGCCGGCGTCGAAGGTGTGAAGGGGCTGGCCGAGCTCGAAGAGCACGAAATTGGACACGTCCACCACGTTGTTGATCGGGCGGAGTCCGATGCTCGTCAGACGCCTCTGGAGCCACTCCGGAGACGGGGCCACCTTGACGCCACGGAGCGTGATGCCCGTGTAACGGGGGGCGCCGTCGCTGTCGCGCACCTCCACGGGGATCCCCGCCCCTTCGCCCTCGCGGAAGTCGTCCACGGACGGCTTCACGAGCTCGCAGGGCAGATGGTTCAGCCGCAGCCAGGCGTACAGGTCACGGGCCACGCCCCAATGGGAAGCCGCATCGATACGGTTGGCCGTGATCTCGTATTCGATCACCGCCTCCGTTTCCAGGTGCAGGTATTCCTTGGCCGGGGTCCCGACCACGGCGTCCTCCGGCAGGACCATGATGCCCTCATGGCTGTCGCCGATGCCCAGCTCGTCCTCCGCACAGATCATTCCGAACGACTCCACGCCGCGGATCTTGGACTTTTTGATCTTGAAATCCCCGGGCAGGACGGTGCCGATCTGCGCGAACAGCACTTTCTGGCCGGCCGCCACGTTGGGCGCGCCGCACACGACCGTCAGCGGCTCGCCGCTGCCGGCATCCACGGTGGTGATGTGTAAATGGTCCGAATCCGGATGTGCTTCACAAGTCAGGACGCGGGCCACCACGACCCCGGCGAGCCCGCCGGGAATCTGCTCCTGCTCCTCGACTCCGTCCACCTCGATACCGATCGCGGTCATCGCGTCCGCCACCTGCTGCGGCGTCAGCTCACACTTCAAATACTCTTTGAGCCAATCGTAACTAAGCTTCATATCTTCTTGGTTTTATTTCAAATCCTCCGGAGCAAACAACTGCTCCACGAACGTCTTCTTGTCAAAGACCTGCAGGTCGTCGATCCCTTCGCCCACCCCGATGAACTTGACCGGGATGTGGAACTGGTCGGACACGCCCACGACGACCCCGCCCTTGGCCGTACCGTCCAGTTTGGTGACCGTCAGGGAAGTGATGTCCGTCGCCCGGGCGAACTCCCGGGCCTGTGCGAAGGCATTCTGCCCCGTAGAGGCATCCAGGATCAGCATGACGTCGTGCGGGCCGTCAGGCACCACCTTGCGGATGACGTTGCGGATCTTGGTGAGTTCGTTCATCAGGTCGATGCGGTTGTGCAGGCGGCCGGCGGTGTCGATGATCGCCACGTCGGCGCCGCGTGCGACGGCGGCCTGGGCCGTATCGAAAGCCACGGAAGCCGGATCGGAGCCCATCGCCTGCCTGACGATGTCCACACCGGCGCGTTCCGCCCAAATGGTCAGCTGGTCCACGGCTGCGGCGCGGAAGGTATCCGCAGCGCCCAGCAGGACCTTCTTGCCCTGGCGCGTGAGCAGGGCGGCGAGCTTGCCGATCGTCGTGGTCTTGCCCACGCCGTTTACGCCCACCACCAGCATGATGTAAGGCTTCTTGCTGAAGTCGAACGGCTCCACGCTATCGTCCACCAGGCTGCCGATCTCCTCACGGAGCAGTCCCACGAGTTCGTCGAAGGACATGAACTTGTCCCGCTCGACGCGCTCTTCCAGCCTGTCGATAATCTTCAGGGTCGTGTCCACCCCCATGTCGGACTCCACCAGGGCCTCCTCGATCGCGTCGAGCGTGTCGTCATCCACCCTCGACTTGCCGATCACGGCCCGGGAAATCCGCTGAAAGAAACTCATTGCCATATCCGACAAATATACGAAATAATACGTAAACAAAGAGGGGGTCCGGCTTTGCGGACCCCCTCTTTATCATGTTTCCGGAGAAAATTATTTCTTGCTGGCGAAATAATCCTTGGCCTTGTCGGCCTCGACGAGCTGCTCCGTGAAAACGTAAGCTCCGGTCTTCGGGGACTTCTCCATGCGGATGCACTTGACCATGCTCTTGGCACCGGCCTTGGTTGCGAAGGTTGCAACGGCTTTCTTTGCCATAATCTAATCTCCTTTAATTATTTGATTTCACGATGGACCGTGACCTTCTTCAGGTACGGGTTGTACTTCTTGCGCTCGAGGCGGTCCGGCGTATTCTTCTTGTTCTTGGTGGTGATGTAACGGGAAATGCCCGGCACGCCGCTGGCTTTCTGCTCCGTGCACTCAAGGATGACCTGCACCCTGTTTCCTTTTGCTTTCTTTGCCATAGTCGTAAAAATTAAACAAGGTTAATCAATCCTTTCTTCTTGGCATCGCGAAGCGTGGCCTCGAGGCCGTTCTTCTCGATGATACGCATACCCTTGCAGGAGACCTTGAGGGTCACATACCGCTGCTCCTCCTCGCTCCAGAAACGCTTGTTCTTGAGGTTGAGGGAGAAATCACGCTTGGTGCGCAGTTTGGAATGGGCAACGTTGTTGCCTTTCATTCTCTTCCTTCCAGTAATTTGACAAACTTTTGCCATGGTTGTATCTTTTTTATTTCATTTCTTGCATTGGGGGTGCAAATATCGCTTTTAATTTTCTGATTTCCAAATGGGAACCTAGAGAAACTTCAGGAATCTGCGCCACCTGATGTTGTTGGGGAACCGACGTCCGCTGTCCGTGGAAAGCCAGATCAGGGCCGGACGGCCGACGATATGGTCTTCGGGGACAAAGCCCCAGTAGCGGGAATCCAGCGAATTGTGCCGGTTGTCACCCATCATGAAGTAATAATCCTGTTTGAACGTATAGGAGCCTTCCCGGAGGGCCTGCTGCAGATCGCCTCCTTCGTAAGCCGTGATGATCCGCTCGTAGAGCGCGACATTGTCCTGCGTGAGCGGGACCGTGGCCCCTTTGGAAGGGATCCACAGCGGGCCGAAATAGTCCCGGGTCCAGCCGGAGTCCTGCGTGAAGGGGAAAATCTCCTGCGCACAGGCCTGCGGATCGGTGTCCAGGTTGGCGGTCACGCTTTCGACGTTGGGGAGCTGCTGCACCCGGGCGAGCATGTCTGCCGTCAGGGCCAGCACCGGGTAACCGGGCAGGGAGGCGTCGTACAACGCTTCCGCGGGGTTGATCCCGAGCTTCTCGAGCGTCTTGGCATTGATCCGCTGGCCGTTCGTGCGGACGTTGTAGGTGAACTGGATGCCGGGATAGACTTCCTGCTGCTCACCGTTGATCCACACCAGACCGTCCCGGACCACCAGGGTATCCCCCGGTATCGCGACGCAGCGCTTCACGTAGTGGTCTTTTTTGTCCATCGGACGGACAACCTTCTCCCCCATCCTGTCCACAGCGTCCTGCCCGAGCAGGCGGACCAGCATGTGGTAGTCCTCGACGGGATATTTGCGCAGGACGGTGTCTCCGTTGGGGAAACCGAATACCACGCAATCTCCGCGTCTGAGCTCCCGGAAACCTTTCAGGCGACGGTAGTCATTCTGGATGAGGGTCGAATACGACTCGCGTCCGAAGATGACATTGTGCGTGAAAGGGATCGTCAGGGGCGTCTGGGGGATCCGGGGACCATATGTCAATTTGCTCACGAAGAGATGGTCTCCAGTGTAGAGGCTTCTCTCCATCGAGGATGAAGGAATCTTGAAGGCCTGGAAGAAGAAGATATTGATGAAGGTGACCACGACAACGGCGAAGATGATGGCGTCGAGCCAGTCATTCCATGCGCTGTGCTTTTCTCCTTCCTTGTAACGCTTCTTCCAGAAGTTCCAGTGGACCTTGCGGGTGATGAAGATGTCGAAGATCACCACCAGGCCGAAGAGCCACCAGAAGTTCCCGAGCCAGATCACCCACGCCAGATAGAGCAAAGCCCAGAAAACGAACTTTGTCCAGCGGTTTTGGGTGAATTCCTTCAGGCTCACTTCTTTACGTTATTATTTCACAGAATTGACAATCGCCTCGAACGCCTGAGGATTGTTCATTGCAAGGTCGGCGAGGACTTTGCGGTTCAGGCCGATGTTCTGGGCGTTCAGCTTGCCCATGAACTGGGAGTAGGACATACCGTACTGACGGGCGGCAGCGTTGATACGCTGGATCCAGAGGGCGCGGAAATTGCGCTTCTTGGTCTTGCGGTCACGGTATGCATAGGTCAAACCTTTCTCGTAGGTGTTCTTGGCTACGGTCCAAACGTTCTTCCTGGAAAGGAAATTGCCGCGGGGTCTCTTGAGAATCTTCTTACGGCGCGCCCTGGAGGCGACAGAGTTGACTGATCTAGGCATAATTCAATACTTTTAGAGAACCAACATTTCTTTTACGCGACCATAGTCCGCCTTCTCGAGGAGGGCGAAATGGTCCAGGTTGCGCTTGCGCTTCTTGGTTTTCTTGGTGAGGATGTGGCTGTGGTAAGCATGCTTCCTCTTGATCTTTCCCGATCCGGTAAGCGTGAAACGCTTTTTGGCACCGGAGATGGTTTTAAGCTTTGCCATTGTTGTAATAAATTAATTAATAATAGTATATGATCCCCTACTTCTTTTTGTTCGGGGCAATCATCATCGTCATGCGCTTGCCTTCAAGCACCGGCATGTTCTCAGGCCGTCCGAACTCTTCGAGCTCGACGGCGAAGCGGAGGAGCTGCTTCTCGCCCTGGTCCTTGAACATGATCGACCGTCCGCGGAAGAAGATCGAGGCTTTGACCTTGGATCCCTCCTGAAGGAACTCCTGGGCGTGCTTGAGCTTGAACTGGAAATCGTGCTCGTCCGTGTTGGGGCCGAAGCGGATCTCCTTGATCACCACCTTCGTGGCGTTCGCCTTCATCTCCTTGGCCTTCTTCCTGCGTTGATACAGATACTTCTGGTAGTCGAGGATACGGCACACGGGCGGGTCCGCCTTGGCGCTGATCTCGACAAGATCCAGCTCGAGCTCCTCCGCCATCCGCAGGGCTTTCAGGATCGGGTACACCCCCTGTTCGGGGATGTTGTCACCGACCAGCCGCACCTGCTGCGCGGTAATCTGCTCGTTGATGTTCAACTCAAACTCGTCACGCTTCTGCATTTGACGAGGGTCGGGGCGGCGACCACCCGGCTTGAAGCCCGAAGGCTTCGGTCTGTAAGGTCCGGCGATAGTTAAATCCTCCTAATTTTTAAGTTCTTCAGCTTGCGCTGCAATCAAATAGTCCACAAACTGCTCCGCAGACATGGAGCCCTGGTCGACACCTTCCCTGCGGACAGAGACGGTACCCTCCGAAGCTTCTTTCTCGCCGACAATCGCGATCACAGGCACTCTGAGCAGGGAAATTTCCCTGATTCGTTTGCCGAGCGTCTCGTTGCGGGCATCTATGGAAGCGCGAATTTCGGAATTTTTCAGCAATTCGCAAATTTTTTCAGCATATTCTTCATATTTTTCGCTGATTGGCAACACCTTAACCTGATCCGGCGAGAGCCAGAGAGGCAGGTGTCCGGCGGTGTGCTCAAGCACCACGGCGGTGAAGCGCTCCAGCGATCCGAAGGGTGCGCGGTGGATCATCACCGGGCGCTGCTTGCTGCCGTCGGCGTCCGTAAACTCGAGCTCGAAGCGCTCCGGGAGATTGTAGTCCACCTGGATCGTACCGAGCTGCCAGCGGCGGCCGATGGCGTCCTTGACCATGAAGTCGAGCTTGGGTCCGTAGAAAGCGGCTTCGCCTTTCTCCACCACGGTCTTGAGACCCTTCTTCGCAGCGGCGTCGATGATAACCTGCTCGGCCTTTTCCCAATTCTCGTCGGAACCGATGTACTTCTCCTTGTTGTCCGGGTCGCGCAGCGAAATCTGGGCCATGTAGTCCGTCATCTTCAGTGTCTTGAAGACATAGAGAATCAGGTCGATAACCTTTTCGAACTCCTCCTGGAGCTGGTCCGGGCGGCAGAAGAGGTGGGCGTCGTCCTGGGTGAAGCCGCGTACGCGGGTCAGGCCGTGCAGTTCGCCGCTCTGCTCATAACGATAGACGGTGCCGAACTCGGCGAAGCGCAGCGGCAGGTCGCGGTAGGAGCGGGGGCTGCTGCGGAAGATCTCGCAGTGGTGCGGGCAGTTCATCGGCTTGAGCATGTATTCCTCGCCCTCCTGGGGCGTGTGGATCGGCTGGAAGGAATCCTTGCCGTATTTGGCATAGTGGCCGGAGGTCACGTAGAGCTCCTTGCTGCCGATATGCGGCGAGACCACGGGCAGGTAGCCCAGCTCCGCCTGCTTCTTCCGGAGGAAACTCTCCAGGGTGTTGCGCATCACGGCGCCGCGGGGCAGCCACAGCGGCAGGCCGAGGCCGACGCGGGAGGAGAAGGTGAAAAGCTCCATCTCCTTGCCGAGCTTGCGGTGGTCGCGCTTCTTGGCCTCTTCGAGCATCTGCAGGTACTCGTCCAGCATGCTCTTCTTGGGGAAGGTGACACCGTAGATGCGGGTCAGCTGCTCGCGGTTCTGGTCTCCCTTCCAGTAGGCGCCGGCGATGGCGGTGAGCTTGACCGCCTTGATGTCGTCGACGTGCTTGACGTGCGGGCCGCGGCAGAGGTCGGTGAAGGCGCCGTTGGTGTAGAACGTGATCTTGCCGTCCTCCAGGTCCTGGATGAGTTCGCACTTGTACTGGTCGCCCTTCTCCTTGAAGTAGGCCATTGCATCCGCCTTGGACACCTCCTTGCGCTCAAAGGTCTCCTTGGTGCGGGCCAGCTCGATCATCTTGTCCTCCACCGCCTTGAGGTCGGCGTCGGAAATCTGGCGGTCGCCCAGGTCCACGTCGTAGTAGAATCCGGTCTCCACGGCCGGTCCTACGCCGAACTTGACGCCCGGATAGAGCGCCTCGAGCGCCTCCGCCATCAGGTGCGCGGAAGAGTGCCAGAAGATGTGTTTCGCCTCATCGTCCTCCCAGGGACGGATGGTGCCGTCGGTGAATGCAATCGTCAACATAGCTTCAAATGTTTATACAAGCCTGCAAAGATAAAAAAAATTGCGTGAAAGCGCAACCCGTTAGACACCTGCGCATTCATCCGTCATTCGCCGGCCAGGGCCGGCGAATCTCCATCCACCGGGAGCACTGGGGCGGCATTTTGCTCCCGGCGACCTATTTTTCAGCCTCCTGGGAGCGCTGGCACCCTGTTTTGCTCCCGGCTAAACCTCTCCGGAGATGTTGTAGTGGTTGCGGTCGTCGGAGGAGCGGGCGACCATTTCGCCGATGAAGCCGGCGAGGAAAAGGATGACGCCGAGGATCACGGCGAGCAGGGCGAGGTAGAAGAGCGGCTGGTCGGTGACGGCGCGGAACTTCAGGCCGTGGGCCTGGCGCACCAGTTTCTCGACGATGATCCACACGGTCATCACGAAGCCCACGAAGAACATCAGCAGGCCGCTGTAGCCGAAGAAGTGCATCGGATCCTTGCCGAAGCGCGTCAGGAACCAGAGTGTCTGCAAGTCCAGGAAACCGTTGACAAAGCGGCTCATACCGAACTTGCTCTTGCCGTACTTGCGTTTCGCGTGCTGTACCTTCTTCTCGCCGATCTTCGTAAACCCTGCATTCTTGGCGAGATAAGGGATATAACGGTGCATCTCTCCATAGACCTCGATGTGTTTCACCACCTCCCGGCGATAGGCCTTGAGGCCGCAGTTCATGTCATGCAGTTTGATTCCCGTGATGCAGCGCGCGGTGGCGTTGTAAAGCTTCGACGGGAGATTCTTCGTCAGGGCGTTGTCCTTGCGGTGCTGCTTCCAGCCGGACACGAGGTCGTAGCCTTCCTCCCGGATCATCCGGACCATCTCTGGGATCTCCTCCGGCGAGTCCTGCAGGTCGGCATCCATCGTGACCACCACCTGGCCCTTCGCCCGCTCGAAACCGCAGTAGAGTGCGGCGGATTTGCCGTAGTTGCGCCGGAAGCGCAGGCCGTGCACGTGCGGATCGGCGGCGGAGAACGCCTTCACGGCGTCCCAGGTGCCGTCCGTGCTGCCGTCGTCGATGAACCACACTTCGTAGTCATAGTCCTGCTCCCGGGCCATACGGGCAATCCAGGCGGAAAGTTCGGGCAGCGACTCGCATTCGTTGAACGCGGGAATGATGACGGAAAGATCCATGCTATTGCTCGTCAATGAAAGGATTCTGCGAGGAGATGTTGCGGGAGAAGATGGCGGAAAGGATCGTTCCGAACAGCCAGCACCAGATCAGGTTCATAAAGAAGGACATCGTGGGCATCTTCGGAATCATGTCCTCCACCATCGACATCGAATTGGAATCCAACATCGGGTTGTCCTCCAGCACGCTGAGTGCCTCTTCAAAGGTGTCGGGCTCGATGAAGCTCACGTATGCGAGGTAGAATGCCGAATAAAGCAACGCCGAAAGCAGGGCCGTAAGCGTGCCGAAGCGGAATGCCCGGCTATTGTCCACCGACGGGTCCTTCATGGCGAAACGCAGGATGAAGAAGCGCATCAGGTAGATGCAGGCGGCGAGTTTCACGAGCCAGAGCAGGATATTCACCAGGCCCATCAGGAAGGTGGCGTTGCCCGCCTCCGCGACCTTGCCGGTCAGCATCGTAAGCAACATATAGACGATGGAGATGCCTCCAAGCACCAGTCCGGCCTTGCCGGCCTGCTCCCAGATAATATTTTTCTGTTCTGCCATAACAAGACAAAGATAGCAATTTTCCCGATATTCTCCCGCCGCCTTTCCCTAACGGGCGGCCGGAAATTGGTTTTTCGTGCGGTAGCTCGAAAAACCAATTTCCGCTCCGCTCTCAATAACGCAAACGCAGGGGCGGCAGGGCTGCAGCCGGACGGGCATAAAAAATAAGCTGCCGCAAAACGCCCGTCCGGCTGCACCCTGCCACCCCTGCCTATACCAAGCCTTTTTCCTTGGCGATGGAGACCAACTCCGCGGTGTTGGCGGCACCGAGTTTCGCACGGAGTTTCTTACGATACCAGCCTACCGTCTCGGGGCTGAGGCAGATCAGCTCCGCGATCTGCGGATTGGTCTTGCCGTTGGCGATCAGCTGCAGGACCTGCAGCTCGCGTTCCGTGAGGGCCACGCTGGCGGCCTCGGCCTGCACACGCTTGCTGTGGCGGATCCGTTTCGCAGCCCACCAGCCCAGCGCCACCAACGCCAGCCCGACAAGCACGCCCACCAGGCGCCCCAGCAGCAGTTTCTGCCGCGAGAGCACCTCTTTCATGAAATCCAGATTCTCCGTCCGGAATCCCGGACTGTCGTCCGGATGGACGGCATAGTAGGCGTCCGCCTTGCGCAGGTACGGCAGGGACTTCCAAGGCTTGCCCTGCTCCATGTAGAGCCGCCCGAAACCCTTCCACGCGTCCACGATCATCAGCGAATCGCCGGACGCTTCGGCATAGCCGAGCGCCTTGTCATAGGCGAGGGTGGCCCGTTTCAGGTCTCCCTCGTCCATCCAGGTCTCGCCTATATTATAATGGAGGATGGAATTGCTCTCGTTCCAGCCGTGCTTCTCAAACAGCGCCCCGGCCTTCTCGTAGTACGCCATCGCCTGCGGGATGGAGTCCATCACGTTGTAGAGGTTGCCGACGGTGCCGTACAGGGAGGAATAGGCGTCGTCGATAGCCTGCTCCGTATAGCCTTCCGGGTCAGTCGGCGACAAGGCGCCGGCTGCCATCTGGTCCGTGGCGGCGAGTGCCGCCTGGAAATAGACCATCGCGCTGTCGTACTGCCCGCTGCCGTAGAAATGAAGCCCGATGTAACGGTACGCGTCCGCGTCGGCAGCCGCCCAGCCCTGCGCCCGGCTGATGGCCAGCGCCTTGCGGGCGTAGAAATCACTCTTCTCCCCGTTCAGCACGTTGTAGCCCAGCATCAGGTCCCGATAGGCGCGGTTCAGCTTCGCCAACTCCTCCGTGGAAGCCTTGTCGACGGCATCCGGCGTCCAACGCGCCACGGCCCGCTCCAGCGAATCCAGGTTATGTCCGCGGTGGTCGTTGTACCCCGCGGCAGGCAACATGGTCAGGGCGGCCAGGCACAGCAGCAAGCATTTCTTCATGCCGCAAAAATACGAAAACTCCACCATTTCACCCCTTTCGGGTGGTAGAAAATTATGGGAGTGGCGCAATTATTGTCCGAGTTTTTCCTATATTTGTGTAATTACACGATAATAACCAAACAGATTTGCATATGAAGAGAATCGTTATGTTGGCGCTCGCCCTTGTCCTGGCGTGCAGCATCGCCTCCGGGCAGAACATCCTTGAGCGGCTCAAACAAAAGGGTCGCGAGGTACTGGAAAACGTCGTAACCAACAACGAGAACGAACAGCAGCAGGAAGAAGTAGAAGAAGTGCTTGAGGCCGAAGAAGAAGCGGTCGCCGAAGGCTGGACCTGCCCCGAATGTGGCCACGAAGGCAACACCGGCAAGTTCTGCGAGGAGTGCGGTGCCAAGCAGCCCGCTGCGGGCGGCGCGGCGGCCGCTCCGAAGAAGCAAGTCACGACCGCCTATGCGAAATCGGACTTCGTCCCGGGAGACGAGATCTTCTTCGAGGATCCCGTGGAGGGCGAGCAGCTGGGCGAATTCCCGTCCCGCTGGGATTCGATGGGCGGCAACTGCGAAGTGGCTATGATCAATGGCGAGCAGGTGATCACGATGACAGATGCGGATACCCGGATCACCCCGCTGATGAAGGAGAATCCCAGGAATTATCTGGGAGACATCTATACTTTCGAACTGGATTTCTGGGGAACGGAATTCTCGGAAAACGACGAGGTCGATGCCGCCAGATACCTCATTAATTTCGGCTCGGAAGAGTGGGATACGGGACAGTCGATCGAAATCGAAGTCTTTACCGGTGGAGGCAATTATAGCATTAGAGCGGAGAATGCCTCCACCGAAGATGAGATTACGAAAGGCGGAGAGAACATTCCCGGTCTCCAGCGCAATGCCTGGAATCACCTGGCCGTCTCGTTCAACCAGCGCGCCTTGAAGGTGTATCTCAATGGGGAGCGGGTCTTCTCGGCCCCCAATGTCAAACCCGCTACCTGGGTCTGGATCACCAACAATATCTGGGATGCGAAAGGATATATCAAGAACGTCCGCATTGCCAAGGGTGCCGTGCCGCTCTATGAACGCCTCGCCTCCGAAGGCAAGATCGTGACCTATGCCATCACCTTCGATACCGGCAAGGCGACCCTCAAGCCCGAATCCACCGTCGAGATCAACCGCATCACGGAATTGATGAAGAAAGACGCCAGCCTGAAGTTTGAAGTCCAGGGCCACTGCGACAGCACCGGCTCCGATGCGGTCAACGATCCGCTCAGCCAGAAGCGCGCCGAGGCCATCGTGGCCGCCCTCGTGCAGAACGGCATTGCCGCTGACCGTCTGACGGCCGTCGGCAAGGGCTCCCACAGCCCCATCGCCGACAACAGCACCGACGAGGGCCGTGCCAAGAACCGCCGCGTCGAATTCGTGAAGAAATAACGGCTTGACCCGAAATCCCAAAGAACCGGACACTTAAAAAGTGTCCGGTTCTTCATTTTCCACCTTTTAGGGTGGTGTTTATTTTCGAGAAGAATGATATTTTTGTAGTATTCGCATAGACAATGTAACCCGTTATATAACAGGAATAATGAAAAAACTGATGATCATCGCCGCTGCGGCGGCACTCTTCTGCGCCACCCCTGCTCAAGCGCAGGGCATCCTCGGCCGTATCGCCGGCGCCGCCGGCAAGGCCGTGGGCAACGCCGTGGGCAATGCCGTCGGCAAGACTGTCAACGACAAGGTTAAGGACGCCGTCGACAAGAACACCCCCGACGAACTGAAGGAATTGGGCAGCATGGCTGAGAACCTCAACACCGGCGTGACCGGCGAGCAGGCCTTCCCGCCCCGGCGCTACAGCACCTTTGGCTGGGACGGCGTCGTCACGCCGTCCAGCGCCCAGTACCCCGTGCCCCTGATGAATGAATTCCCCGCCGTCCCGGCGGCTGCCGACCTCGTGAACCCGGTCGAGGAGAAGCAGATCGCCTACTACCAGGCCATCAAGCGCGTGACGCTGCGCGCCGAGGAGCTCAACGAAGCCAGCACTTGTGACGACGAAGCGACGCTCGCCTGGCGCGAGAAGACCAACGGCATGCTCAAAGACCTGTTCGGCCTCTCTGACGAGGACCTCGTCCTGCTGGAGAAGGAGGAGCGGACCGAAGCCGAGGACCAGTATCTCTCCGAAAAGATCGCGAAGGGCCTGCTGGGCCCGGACGCTGACCTGGAGAAACTTGCCTCGGAAGCGGAGGACTACCAGGGCATGACGACGAATGAGATGATCGCCGACACCTACAGCAAGACGGAGCTCGCCGTGTTCGCCGTATATGACGCCCACGGCGCGGAGCTCAAGAAATACACCGGTTTCAGCGCCCAGGACTACAAGGACGCCTACCACCTCAATATGAAGGACGAGAAGGCCGGAGCCGCCCGAAACAAAGAGATGGAAGCCGCTCGCAAGGCCTTCGTCAAGGGCAAGGACGCCAACTTCCAGAAAGAGGCGAACGCCTTCCAGAGCTCCATCACCAAGGAGCTCACGAAGGCCGCGCTCGGCGGCTCGGGCACCGGCATGGTCGCCGGCGGTGTGCTGAACACCTTGAGCAAGGCCCAGCCGCTGATGGACATGGAGAAGAAGCTGGTGAAGTACTACCAGGACATCATGGCCGCTATCCCCAAGTCGCAGCCTGCCGTGGACGCCGCCTTCTCCGCGGCCGAGCGCCAGAAGGTGCTCGACCTCAAGAAGCGGATCTACTCCACCGAGGACCACAAGGTCTACAACCCCCTGTACCTCGAAGCGCTGGAGCTCATTATGAGCTACCGTGAGCGCGCCGCCAAGGTCTGGGTAGCTGACGTGCAGAAGCGCTTCGACGAGCAGAAGAACGCCGTCGCCAACGTGACCAAGATCAACCGCCAGGCCATCGAGGACGAACTCCTGCCCGAGTGTGCCCTGTACCGCTTCCCGCTCAACATGGTCATCGACGCGGGCGACATCCTGGCCGAGGCCTACAGCGAATTCCCGTCCGACTACCCGAAGATGTATCTGGAGGAAGTCCAGCGCGAGATCGTCCTCTCGGACGGCCGGATTCCCTGGTGGCCGGAGTGGACCGTGTTCGGGGACCGCTATTTCGACGACCTGCTCGCGGGCAAGTACATCTTCTGCTCCGACAAGAACGGCAAGGTGTACCAGTTCAACAATGGCGCCTGGACCGAACTCGGCAACAGCCGCGTCAAGGAGCTGGAAGGCATGAAGAAGACCGCCGCACCCGCCAGCCAGAGCTGGACGTCCCAGGACGGCAAGCGCAAGGTTGTCTACAACGCCGAGGGCGGATTCTTCCAGCTGCCGGAGGGCGACCTCGCCTATCCTGACGCCTGGAAGGTCGAAGGCAACAAGATCCAGTGGATCCACGTGGCCACCGAAGACACCGGCAACGGCAACTTCAAGTACCAGCTGGTCCTTTGTACCTACAAGCTTTAATATCGGTTTTCCTCCTGTTTGCAGCGTTTCCGCCCGGGGGCGCTGCAAGTCCTTATGACCGTGAGGCCGCCTACGAGACCTGGCGCTCCTTCGACATCGACCCGATGATCGCCGAGGCGGTCGTCCACCCCGAGACCGAGCGCTACGTGCGCCTTCAGGACGTGCTGGAGACGACCGCCGTGGCCGGCACCTACATCGTATCCGGCGCAGCCGGTTTCGATTTCTCCCTCGGACCCTTCCAGATGAAACCCTCCTTCGTGGAGGAACTGGAGAAGGCCTGGATGCACAGCGGCCTGCCACGCAGGTACGAGCTATGGTTCGACACGGCCGACAACGCCACCGCCCGCCGCGTGCGGCTGTCCCGCCTCCAGAAGGAGGAGTGGCAGGTCATCTACATTGGGGTGTTCCTGCGGCAGCTGTATGCCTCGTACGGCTCGTACGACAAGAACGGCGAATGGACGCAGGACGGCCTGGAGACCCTCCCGGTCGAGGAACAGGTGCGCCTGGCCGCCACGGCCTACAACCGCGGCTGCGTCTGGCCCGCTCCGGGCTACGGCGATCTCGACGACTTGCGCGCCCATGCGCGCGAAAAGCATTTCCACTACGATCTCATCCCCGGGAAACGCACCCGGCGGTACTGCTACGCCACCCTGGCCCTGGCCCGGTACAAAAAGATTACAAAATGAAGCAACTGATTACCCTCATCGCCCCTATCCTCCTGCTGCTTGCAGGCTCGCCAGCGGTGCATGCCGCGGAGCCGGAGGACGGCACCCTGCCCCCGATGTCCGTGGGGCAGCCCACCATTGACCGGCTCATCCGCCAGTGCGACAGCCTCTACACCATCGGCTTCTCTTTCGCCGCCAAAGGTCTGAGCCGCATGGCCGACTGGTACATCGGTCAGAGCGTGGCCGCCATATCGTCGCTTCGCGGCGCCATCACAGACCTCTACATGGCCAAAAAGGAAGTGCGCGAGGACGAGGAGTTCGTCTCCGACAATGAACTCGTGAAGAGCGAACTCGGCATCGATCTGTCCGGCCTCATGGACTTCGCCAAGGCCCTGCAAGGCATGGCGGACGAAATGGGCGATGCCGTGGAAACGCTCATGCCAGGCGCCGAGATCGGCCGCGAGAAGAGACTCTGGTGGCCGATGCGCGAGTCAGTCAGCCTCGTCTCGCCCTATGGTCCGCTCTTCCACGGCCTGGTCCTGGAATACAAGGGGAATAAGGAGGAAGCCGCGAAGTACTATGCCATAGCCATGCTGAATCCCTACCTGGATCCGGGAATTGTTGATTTCGGCTTCCTGGCCGATATGGAGATGGATGAGCTCCTTGCGCTCTCGCGCAAACTTTCCGGCCGGGAGAACGACTACCGCAACGTATTCAGCGGCAACGACTTCTATTTCGAATTGCCCGCCTATCTGCCATGGTCGGCCGAATACCACCGGGCTATGGCCATCGCCTGGCTCGAAGGCGATAATCCGAACTATTACACAGCGTTCCACTACCTCGAAGCCGCCCTGCACACCGATCCCTTCGACATCGTCAATTACGAGAATCTCGCCCGGATGTGCGTGGCGACGGGCAACTACCGCGACCTGGCCACCTACGTCTCCGAAGGCCTCTCCATCGATCCGGACAACGCCTTCTTCAACGGGATGGCGGAAGTTTACAAGAAACACCATAAGTAATTGGAGGACACGACCATGAAGAAAGTATTGTTTACCCTGCTGCTTGCACTTGCAGCCCTGCCCTCCGCGTGGGCTCAGTTTGCCCAGATTGAGGGAGATCCGGTCGACTACAATTTGATTTATATCCCGCGCGACAGCCTCAGCGTGCCGCTCGACTTCGTCATGGAGAATCCCAATTTCCACGGCGTGGACATCCTCAATTACGCACTCGGCCCGGAGAACGGCGGCGCTCCCATCGATACTTCGGTGGTGGGGTTCCGGCACATCGATTTCAAAGGAGAACTCCGCCACACCAAGAATATCTCATCGGAACTCATCGAGACAGCCGTCCAGCTCGCCCTTGCCAAGACACACCTGACGCGCAGGGAACTTGCCATCCTTTCTGACCAGATTGACCGCTATGCCGAAATCAACTACAATGTTGAGAATTTCAAAGACGACATGGCCAAATTCGTGGCAGCAAGTCTCAATCTGGCCGGCGTGCCCGGTGAGGTGGGAGATGCCATCAAGCTGGCTCGCGAGAGCATGGTCACGGGGAACTTCTCCTATAATACGGGAGGAGCGACACTGGACCTGGCCCAAGAGAAGTTTGACCGGGTGATTGATAATATGCTGGATAACCCGACGTCCGACCCAGACTTCATCTCCACTTCCACTGAAACCATGGGATTTCTCAGCAGCATACCGAAAGTGATCGGGACGATAGAAGACCTCCAGACGATCGGTGGGATAACCCTGGATGCTTATGCACGTGATATTCAGAAATGGGACAACCGCGTGGCCGCTTCCGCCTTCTGGAGATACATGTCTTTCTACAACTGGGCCAACTACTATCTCTGCCGCCTGGCCCGCCAGCAAGGCGATGACGCCTGGGTACTCATGATCACCGAGCGCAGCCAGCCCATCCCCATTGAGTTCTCCGGCACGCATAACAGCGTCACCTGGACGCTGAGCGCTTTCGTCGTGAAGTGCGCGGACCTCCCGCCGCTGCCCCAACGGCTCCCCTACGACCACGAGGGCTACTACGTGGGCATCATCAATGCCCACGCCGATTACGATCTTTCCGGCTTTGAGAAGGGATTCGTCGGGACGGAGGTCAAGAAGGTCATCATCGACGACACGGAGAATCTCTGGAAGATCCTCACCAAGGAGGACGCCACGCCGGGCCTCGCGTCGCGCAACGCCGCCATGCAGCTCGCCAACACCGCGCCCATGATGGGCGGCGGGCTGGACAACGCCTCGGCCAGCATCTCTCTCAGCATGGATTTCCACACGCCCGTATATCTCGAACTCCTCGAGGATGGCCGCACATTCGACGGCGTGGCTACCTTTGACTTCACCCACCTCGCCGAGATGGACAATGCGAGCTTTGACAAGATCGCCATCGCCCAGGCGTTGGGAATCGCGGAAGCCGACCCGAAAAACACCACCAAGATCCATATGAGCATGGACTGCCGGGCCGAAGGCATCGAGGAGCATTACCCGGGCAAGCCCGCCGTGCCCCTTATGGTCCAGGAGACCGTCGACGGTGACAAATACTTTTTCACCATGCGGCATGGCAATACGCTCCGGCGGGAGAGCGCCTCAACCTTCGAGTTCGTAGGCGGGTACTTCCCGACCATCATGCCTTACGGCGAAATCCATATCCACGTCGGCGAAATGCTGGAGCCAACGTCCGTCCCCTCCCAGCCCAACGACAAGGCCGACCGTGTCAAGATCCTAAGCAAATACTTTAAATAGAGATTCCGGGCCTGACCCGGCATCAGCAGGCTTGCCCCGAACGAAGAATGCCCGGCTGACATCGTCAGTCGGGCATTCCGAAAAGCGGCGGCGGCCTACTCTCCCACCTGGTGGGGCAGTACCATCGGCGCTGGTGCGTTTAACTT
>JAAYCA010000008.1 GCA_012744435.1 Bacteroidales bacterium | reverse complement strand
TTGAGGCGGACGGAGGTGTCGAAGTCCGTCTGCGCGCCGCGCAGGTCGCCGAGGTTGTATTTGGCGATGCCGCGGAAGAAGAAACTCCAGTAATCCGTGGTGTCGAGCCGTGCCAGGACGTTGAAATTTTCGATGGCCTGGGCGTACTTTCCGTCGGACAAGGCCTGGCGTCCCCGCCACATGAAGACATCTTTGTCGTACTGGGCGAGGGCGAATGTTGCTCCGAGAAGCAACATGCCCATGGTCAGGAGAAACTTTTTCATTATTTTTGCAAAGATAAACAATAATCGGACCCGATTTGAAGCGCACCCTCATTTTTGTTTTCGCCTGCCTGCTGGCGTCCGCTCCCCTGCGGGGACAGGACCTCGCCCGACGGCTGGCATCCGAGGTGACCTTCCTTGCCGACACCCTGCAGGCGGGCCGCGGGTTCGGCGACGCCGGCAATCAGTCGGTGGCCTTCTATCTCCTTCGCCAGCTGCGCGACGCAGGCCTGCGCACCACCGTCCAGTCCTTTTCGGAGGGGGGCCGCGGGGGTCACAACATCGTGGCGGTGACTCCCGGCTGGTTCCGGCGCTACATCGTCGTGGGAGCTTATTTCGACGGCTTGGGCAAACTCGACGGGCGGATCTATCCCGGCGCCGATTCCAACGCCTCCGGCGTGGCCGCCCTGCTCTCCCTGGCGCGGCGTCTGCCGGAATGCTGCAGCGGCGAGGTGGGGGTCGTGTTCGTGGCCTTCGACGGCCACAACGCCAACCTGTCCGGCTCGCGTGCCTTCCTGGAGCGCTACCGCCGGGAATTCCCCCTTTCCCTGATGATCAACCTCGACATCCTCGGATCGTCGCAGGCGCCGATCCGGAAATCGCGGCCCGACTACCTCATCGCCCTGGGCGGCAGCCCCTACCGCATGGCGCTGGAAAACGCCAACCTCGGCCCGCGGCTGGACCTGGGCTATGATTACTATGGCAGCCGGAGCTTCACGGACCTGTTCTACCGCCGGGTCAGCGACCAGCGCTGGTTCCTCGACGCCGGCATCCCTTCCGTCATGTTCACCTCCGGCATCACGATGGATACCAACAAGCCCGGCGACACGGCCGCCCAGCTCGACTATGCCCTGCTCGAACGCCGCGTGCTGCTGATCGAGACCTGGCTCCGCGGGCTGCTGTGACAGCGCCGCTCCGGCGGATGATATTTCGGGATTATTGTTATATTTGCGAGATTTTTTTTGCACACAATCAATGAACAACAATATGGTTAAAGTCAACGTGGGAGGCTGCAGCTCCTTTGTCAACGATGCAGATTATCAGAAGTATGTCCAGAAGGCCCTGGCGGCGTATGATGTATTGAAGGCCGAGTCCGGTCCCGGCAACGATTTCCTCGGGTGGAAGACCCTCCCGGTAGATATTCCCGCTTCGCTGGTGTCCGATTGCGAGACCATCCGCGACGAATGGTCCGCCAAAGGCATCGACCTGGTGGTCGTGATCGGCATCGGCGGCAGCTACCTGGGCGCCCGCTGCGCCATCGAGGCCCTTTCGCACGGTTTCGTGCGCAAGGAGGGCGTGCCGCAGATTGCCTACGCCGGCAACAATCTTTCCGAGGACTATCTCGCCGAGCTGATGGACCTGGCCGCGATGCGCAACACCGCCTGCGTCGTGATCTCCAAGTCCGGCACCACGACGGAGCCCGCCGTCGCTTTCCGCATCGTCAAGGAATACATCGAAAAGACCTACGGCAAGGAAGAGGCCGCCCGGCGCATCGTTGCCATCACCGACGCGAAGAAGGGCGCGCTCAAGACCCTCGCCACCCAGGAGGGCTACAAGACTTTCGTCGTGCCCGACAACGTGGGCGGCCGCTACAGCGTCCTCACCCCGGTGGGCATCCTGCCGATCATCCTCGCCGGTTTCGACATGCGCGCCATGCTGCGCGGCGCCGCCGCGGAGCGTGAAGCGCTGCTGCTCAGGTCCGAGGACAACCCGGCGGTGCAGTACGCCGCCATGCGCAACCTCCTCTACACGGAGAAAGGCAAGAAGGTGGAGGTCCTCGTGACCTTCAATCCCAAGCTCCAGTATCTGGGAGAGTGGTGGAAGCAGCTCTACGGCGAGTCCGAGGGCAAGGAAGGCAAGGGCATCTTCCCGGCCTCCGTGGTGTGCACCACCGACCTCCATTCGATGGGACAGTACATCCAGGAGGGCGACCGCGTCCTCTTCGAGACTACCGTGACCGTGGAGAAGGCACGCCGTGAGGTGCTCGTCGGTACCGACGGTCAGAACCTCGACCAGCTCAACTATCTTGCCGGCCGCCATGTCGAGCATTGCAACAAGATGGCGCAGCTGGGCACCAAGCTGGCCCATATCGACGGCGGCGTGCCGCAGATGGAGATCACGGTCGGGCAGCTCGACGAAGCTTCCCTCGGCGCGCTGTTCTATTTCTTCGAATTCGCCTGCGGCGTGAGTGCCTACCTGCTGGGGATCAATCCTTTCAACCAGCCGGGCGTGGAGGCGTACAAGAAGAACATGTTCGCGCTGCTGCGCAAACCGGGCTACGAAGCCCAGACGGAGGAGATCCTGCGCCGCCTGCAGTAATTACTGACTGAATCGATATTCCGAGGGGGCCTTGAGTCCGGGTATTCCATAATACGCGGACACAAGGTCCCCTTTCAGCCAGATCTTGCGTCCGAGCAGGCCGGGGTTGGCCTGCAGGTTGAGCGCGTCGCGGAGTTCGCCGGCGCGCAATTCCACCGACAGGCAGCGCTCTTTGTCGGTGGTGGAGGCTTTGGCGCCGAGGACGAGGTTGGTGCTTTTGGTGAAGGGGGGCGTGAAGGAGATCCTGCCCGTGCCCGTGGCCACGCCGACGATGTAGCCGCATATCCAGACGCCTTTCTCGCCCGGCCGCATGCGGGCCGTGGCGACATCGTAGGCCTGCAGGATGTCGCCGGCTCCGGCCCCGCCGGGCGTGAACTGCTCCGACAGCCAGGTGCGGGCGGTGTCGAGCTGCAGGGAGATGCCCCCCGATTCTTCGCCGACGGCGGCGCTGAGACGCACCGACAGGATCTGCCGCTGCTCCAGGGTGCGGACGAAAAGGGTCTCCCGGTAGCCGCTCTCTTCCAACTCGACGCTGACCGGCCCGGGCCGGAAATAGGCGACGCGCCGCTCGTCGTAAGGGTGCTCCAGACTGCCTTCGGCACCGCCCAGATGCAGCATGCCGCCGGGAAAGGCTTGCCGGAAGCTGTCGTCCACGTCGAGCAGCAACCCGCTGTTGAGCTGGGTGCAGGACAGGCTCACGGCCGTTTCCTGGCCGGCTGGGACGCTGACCACCTGCGTGCCGCCCCATTGGGGGAAGTCGTAGGCGGGGGCGTCGAAGGGGGCCGAGACAGCGCTGACGGTGAAGGTCCCTGCCGGCACGGGGAGTTCGTCGGGGCTGTGGTCGTAGGGACCGTCGTAATAGACTTTGCCTTCAGCGTCCGTGACCGTGAGGCGGAAGGAGCCGATGTCGGGCAACGGCCCGGCGGCGCGGGTGGAGGCGGGGAAGGGTTCCCGGAGGGAGATGATCAGGGTGCCGGTCCGGTCTTGGCGGAAAAAGTCCTGGCAGGCGGCTGCCGGGAGCAGCAGGGCGGCGAGGACCGCCGGAAGGAAGGGTGTCTTTGTCGTTTTCATAGCACGTTCAATTTCACCGCAATATGGCAAAAATCCCGACCCCCGGCCGTCAAAAACTTAAAAAGTACCTTTCTTTAAACGTTTACCCTGAAAAAGGGAATACCGTGGAACGGGAGAAAAATTCACGGGCCAGTTGCATCCCTGCGACTGGCCCGTTACTTAACCTAAACTTAAACTATGAAAAACTTCGTCGCTAAAGTAGAGAGTTTTGAGGAAAAATGCAAACCTGCTCATAAAAAAATGCTATTTTTGCGACATCAAAGCAAAAAAATAAGACTATGAACGCAAAAAACATGTTTGCGCTTGGCGCCGCGGTCCTTGTCCTGTTGGCCGCGGGTGCCTGCAACCGTTATGAGACGGTACCCGGAGATCCCCTGAATACCAAGATCTACACCCTGGACAACGGCATGAAAATCTTCATGACCGTCAACAAAGAACAACCCCGCATCCAGACCTATATGGCGGTGAAGGTGGGCAGCAAGAACGACCCGTCCGAGACCACGGGCCTGGCCCACTACTTCGAGCACCTGATGTTCAAGGGCACGGAGTCTTTCGGCATGGTGGACTATGCAGCCGAGAAGCCCATGCTTGACGAGATCGAGCGCCTGTTCGAGGTCTATCGTCAAACGACGGACGAAGCGGAGCGGGCCGCCATCTACCACCGGATCGATTCGGTGAGCTACGAGGCCTCCAAGCTCGCGATCCCCAATGAATATGACAAGCTGATGGCCGTGATCGGCGCCGACGGCACCAACGCCTGGACTTCCGGCGACGAGACCGTCTATACCGAGGACATCCCCTCCAACCAGATCGACAACTGGGCCCGTATCCAGGCCGACCGTTTCCGCCATGGCGTGATCCGCGGCTTCCACACGGAGCTCGAGACCATCTACGAGGAGAAGAACATGTCCCTGACCCAGGACAGCCGCAAGCTCTGGGAGGCCATCGACCAGGCCCTCTTCCCGCACCATCCGTATGGGCAGCAGACCACCCTGGGCAGCCAGGAGCACCTCAAGAACCCCTCCATCACGAACGTGAAGAAGTATCACGACCAGTATTATGTGCCGAACAACATCGCCGTGTGCGTGTCCGGCGACTTCGACCCGAAGGAGATGGTGGCCGCGATCGAGAAATATTTCGGCGACTGGGAGCCCAATCCGGACCTCCCCGTGCTGCAGTACGAGCCGGAGGCCCCCATCACGGAGCCCGTCGTACGCGAGGTTTTCGGCCTGGAGGCCGAGAATCTGGCCCTGGCGTGGCGCCTGCCCGCCCCGGCCGATCTGCAAACCGCGGCCGTGGCCCAGATTGCCGGCGAAGTGCTCTACAACGGCCAGGCCGGCCTGATGGACCTCGACGTGAACCAGCAGCAGAAGGCCCTCTCCGTCTATGGCGGCTACGAGGCCATGGCGGACTACAGTTATTTCCTGGGCATGGGCAACCCCAAGCAGGGGCAGTCCCTGGACGAGGTGCGCGACCTGATTCTCGGGGAAGTGGCGAAGCTGCGCAGCGGCGACTTCGATGAAAATCTGCTTGCCGCTACGGTCAACAATATCAAGCTCAACAAGATGAGCCAGCTGGAGTACAACTCCTCCCGGGCGCAGGCATACGTGACCGCCTTTATCAACAGCATCCCCTGGAAGGATGCCTGCAAGGACATCGAGCGCCTGTCGAAAGTGACCAAGGAGGATGTCGTCGCCTTCGCGAACGAATACCTGAAGGACAACGCCTATGTGGTGGTGTACAAGCGCCAGGGCGAGGACAAGACCGTCCAGAAGATCTCCGCTCCGAAGATCACCCCGATCGTGACCAACCGCGACCGGACCAGCGCCTTCCTGACCGGGATCCAGAACAGCGTCGTGAAGCCCATCGAGCCGGTGTTCGTGGACTTCTCCAGGGACATGTCCAAGTTCTCCCTGACCGAGGGGGCCGAAGTGCTATACAAGAAGAACGAACTGAACGATATTTTCAGCGTGCAGATGGTCTACAACTGCGGCACGCAGCAGGATCCTGCGCTCGGCCTTGCGATGAATTACCTGAGCTACCTGGGCACTCCGGACATGAGCGCCGAGCAGATGGCTTCCCGCATGTACGCCCTGGCTTGCAGCTATAGCGGCGGCGCCGGCACCACGCAGAGCTCGATCCGCGTCAGCGGCCTGTCCGAGAATATGGCCGAGGCGGTGCGCCTGGTGGAGGACCTGGTGAGGAACGCCGAGCCGGACGAGGCCATCCTCGCCGCCCTCAAGGCGGACATGCTGAAGAGCCGCGCCGACGCGAAGAAAGCGCAGAGCAGTTGCTTCAGCGCCCTGCAGCGCTATATCTACTATGGCCCTGAATTTGTCAAGGCCACGAACCTGAGCGATGCTGCGCTGATGGCGCTGACCTCCGAGGAACTGCTCGCCAAGGTGCGCGCCGTCTTCGGTCTCGGCCACGAGATCCTCTACTACGGACCGATGTCCGAGACCGAGGTCAAGGCCGCCCTGAAGGACGCCCATTATGTGGCGGAAGGTGCGAAGATGGTGCCCGAGCAGCATCCCCTGCAGCAGGTCACCCCGTCCGACCGCGTGGTGATGGCGCAGTATGACGCCGCGCAGATCTACTACATCCAGTACTCCGACCGCGGCGAGACCTTCGACGCCGCGAGTGCAGGCGACATCGCGCTGTACAACGAGTACTTCGGCGGTGGCATGAACACGATCGTGTTCCAGGAGATGCGCGAGGCGCGCGGTCTGGCTTACAGCGCCCAGGCGATCCTGAACGAGCCGTCCTACAAGGACGATACCTATTTCTTCCGGGCCTTCATCGCCACGCAGAACGACAAGATGCGCCAGGCGATCGAGGCGTTCGACGAGATCATCAACGACATGCCGGAGTCCGAGGCTGCCTTCTCCGTGGCGAAGGAGGCCCTGCTCAGCCGCCTGCGCACCCAGCGCACGACGGGCATGAACGTGCTCCGCAGCTACCTCGCCTGCCGCAACCTCGGCCTCTCCGAGCCGGCCGACCGTGCCGTCTTCGAGAAGGCGCAGAACGCGACCCTCGCCGACGTGACGGCTACCCAGCAGAAGTGGGTCAAGGACCGCCATTACACTTTCGCCATCCTCGGCGACATCAAGGATCTGGACACCAAGTTCCTCGCTACGCTCGGTCCGGTGCAGGTCGTGAGTCTCGACGAGATCTTCGGCTATTAGCGCATGACAGCGAAAGCCTGTCTGCGTTCGATGCGCCTGCGCACCCTGCCGCTGTCACTCGCCGGCGTCCTGCTCGGCGTGCTGCTGGCGGCGGGGGAGCATGCGCTCAAGCCGTTGACAACCATCCTGCTGTTGCTGACTACGGTCGGCCTGCAGATCCTGTCCAACCTCTCCAATGAGCTGGGGGATACCCTGAGCGGCACGGACCGTGCCGACCGGGCCGGGATACGGTATTCGCTCCAGGACGGGGAAATGACGGTGCCGGAGATGAAACGGCTGATCGCCATCATGGCCGGCGTGGACTGCGTGCTGGGGCTCGGGATGGTCTGGAGCGCCTTCGGCACACCGCTGGGGCTGCTCCCGCTCGCGTTTCTCGCGCTGGGCGCGGCGGCCGTCTGGGCGGCGATACACTACACCCTCGGCAAGCATCCTTATGGCTACCGGGGTCTCGGCGACCTGTCCGTCTTTCTCTTTTTCGGCTTGGCGACGGTGTGCGGCGGCTGGTTCCTTTCCTGCCAGGTGTGGACCTGGCGCATCCTGCTGCCCGCGTCGGCCATCGGCTGCTTCAGCGTGGCGGTGCTCAATGTCAACAATATCCGCGACATGAAGACGGATGCCCGGACGCGCACGACGGTGGCGATCCGGCTGGGGGCGCAACGCGCACGCATTTACCAGACGGTGCTCATCGTGGCCGGTTGGACGCTGATGACGGTCTTCTGCCTGCTGCCGCCGGTGGACGGATGGCGCTTCCTGTACGTGCTGACGCTGCCCGGGTTCGTGAAGCATCTGCAGGGCGTGTGGACGATGCGGGACCGCGAGCTGGACCCGATGCTGCCGCTGCTGGTCCTCAGCACCTTCGCTTTCGCCCTGTCGGGCGGGATCGGTTTTATCCTCTAGGCTTTTCCGCGACATACATCCGGCAGATGCCGAACGTGAACGCACGATGGCGTACCTGCGCGAAACCGCAGCGCTCCATCGTGGCCATCCATTCCCTGCGGCCGGGGAAGCGCTGCACCGAGGCGGGCAGGTAGCGGTAGGCGGCCTTGTCGCCGGAAACGAGTCCGCCGATCCAGGGCACGAAGTGCATGAAATAGAGATTGTAGCAGGCGCGGAGAAACTTTCCTTCCGGGACCGACAGCTCCAGGATGACGATCCGCCCGCCGGGACGCAGTACCCGCAGGATTTCGCGGAGAGCCGCTTCGCGATGCTCGGAATTGCGGATGCCGAAGGAGATGGCGGCCACGTCGAAGCTGCCTTCGGCGAAGCGCATCGCCTCGCTGCCTCCCTGCTCACAGGAAATCCGCCCCGCCAGGCCGGCCCGCTCCAACTTCACGCGCATCACGGCGAGCATCCCCTCGGAGAGGTCCAGCCCTGTGACGCGGCTGTCCGGATGCATCTTTTTCGCGACGGCGAGACTGAAATCGCCCGTGCCGCAGGCGATGTCGAGGATCGACTGCGCCCAGTCGGGCGTCACGGTCTCCCGGATCGCACGGCGGCGCCAACACCGGTCCACCCCGAGCGACATCAGGTGGTTGAGCCGGTCGTAGCCGGGGGCGATCCCGTCGAACATCTGCTGGATTTTGTCTTTCTGCTGCATGGTCCCATAAAAAAATCCGGCGCATCCGGCCGGACTCTCGGAGCAGGATAAGGGAGTCGAACCCTCCTCCTTGGCTTGGGAAGCCAATGCACTACCGATGTGCTAATCCTGCTTGGATGACGATTGAATCATATTCGAAACTGTTTGGTACAGGAACGAATTCAATCCCCATGCAAATATAGCAAATTATTTGTATTTTTGACAACTTGAAAAAATCTGAACCATGTATTCTCTGGGAATCGATGTCGGATCGTCATCCGTCAAAGTAGCCCTGCTCGACATCGCGAGCGGAAAATGTGTCTGTTCCTCCACCAACCCCAAGACCGAGGCGCCGATCAAGGCCGTCCGGAAAGGCTGGGCGGAGCAGGACCCGCAGTCCTGGTGGAAATATATGTCCGAAGGCATCCATGAGATGGCCTCGGCCGGCTATGACCTCGGTCAGGTCGCTTCGGTCGGCATTTCCTACCAGATGCACGGTCTCGTGGCGCTGGACCGCGACGGCCGTCCGGTCCGGGACGCCATCATCTGGTGCGACTCCCGTGCCGTGCCGCTGGGGGCGGAAGCCCTGCAGGCCATCGGATATGAGCAGTGCATGTCGCACCTGCTCAACTCCCCGGGCAACTTCACGGCTTCCAAACTGGCCTGGGTCAAGCGCAACGAGCCGGACAATTATGCCCGGATCTGGCGCTTCATGCTCCCGGGCGACTATATCGCCTACCGGCTGACCGGCGAGGCCACGACAACGGCCACCGGCATGTCCGAGGGCATCCTGTGGGACTTCAAGGACATGCGCCGGGCCCATTTCGTGGCAGACTACTTCGGCATCGAGTCCGACAAGTTCTGTCCGGTGGTGCCGGCCATCGGCGTGCAGGGGACCCTCCTTCCCGCCGCCGCCGAAGAACTGGGCGTCCCGGCGGGCACGCCCGTATCCTACCGTGCCGGCGACCAGCCCAACAACGCCTTCTCGCTGAACGTGCTCAATCCGGGCGAAATCACCGCGACGGGCGGCACGAGCGGCGTGGTGTACGGCGTCACGGACACGCCGAAGGCCGACCCGCAGTCGCGGGTCAACACCTTCCTGCACGTCACGTCCCCGACCACCGGGGTGCCGCGCCTGGGCGTGCTGCTGTGCATCAACGGCACCGGCATCATGAACTCGTGGGTCCACCGCAACGTGGCCCCCGACCTGGGCTATCCGCAGATGAACGAACTGGCCGTCACGGCCCCGGTGGGCGCCGACGGCCTGCTGATCCTGCCTTTCGGAAACGGTGCGGAGCGGGTCCTCGCGAATCGCGGCACCGGTGCCCGCATGGTCGGCCTGGACCTGGTCCGCCATGGCAAGGCGCATATCCTGCGCGCCACCCAGGAAGGCATCGCCTTCTCCTTCCGCTATGGCATCGACATCATGAAGGAGATGGGCCTGAAGCCGGACGTGATCCGTGCCGGCAAGGCCAACATGTTCCTCAGCCCGCTGTTCCGTTCGACGCTTGCCACGCTGTGCGACGCGCGCATCGAGCTCTTCGATACCGACGGCTCGCTGGGCGCCGCCCGCGGAGCCGCGCTCGGCGCCGGCATCTACAAGTCCACGGACGAGGCCTTCGCCACCCTCGGGCGGCTCGACGTCATCGAACCCGAAGCTGCGTGGAAGCAGCCCCTGGAGGCGGCCTACGGCCACTGGAAACAGGAGTTGACAAACTCACTCAAGTATTAAATATCCTTTACACTTTACATTATGGCAAACAAAGAGTACTTTCCCGGGATAGGGAAAATCAAATTCGAAGGCCAGGAGTCCAAGAATCCCCTCGCTTTCCATTATTACAATGCCGAACAGGTCGTCTGCGGCAAGAAGATGAAGGACTGGTTCAAGTTCGCGATGGCTTGGTGGCATACCCTGGGCCAGGCGTCCGGAGACCCCTTCGGCGGACAGACCCGCAGCTATGAATGGGACAAGGGCGAATGCCCCTACTGCCGCGCCAAGGCCAAGGCCGACGCCGGCTTCGAGATCATGCAGAAACTGGGCATCGGTTATTACTGCTTCCACGATATCGACCTGGTGGAAGACTGCGAGGATATCGCCGAATATGAGGCCCGCATGAAGGACATCACGGATTATCTTCTCGAGAAGCAGAAGGAGACCGGCATCAAGAACCTGTGGGGGACCGCCAACGTGTTCGGCAACAAGCGCTACATGAACGGCGCCGCCACCAACCCGCAGTTCGACATCGTCGCCCGTGCCGCCGTCCAGATCAAGAACGCCATCGACGCCACCATCAAGCTGGGCGGCACCGGTTATGTGTTCTGGGGCGGCCGTGAGGGTTACTACAGCCTGCTGAACACCCAGATGCAGCGGGAGAAGGACCATCTGGCCAAGATGCTCACCGCTGCCCGCGACTATGCCCGCGCCAATGGTTTCAAGGGCACGTTCCTCATCGAGCCCAAGCCGATGGAACCCACCAAGCACCAGTACGACGTGGACACGGAGACCGTGATCGGCTTCCTGCGCGCCAACGGCCTGGACAAGGATTTCAAGGTGAACATCGAGGTGAACCACGCCACCCTGGCCGGCCACACTTTCGAGCACGAACTCACCGTGGCCGTGGACAACGGTTTCCTGGGCTCCATCGACGCCAACCGCGGCGATGCCCAGAACGGCTGGGATACCGACCAGTTCCCGGTGGACCCGTACGAACTCACCCAGGCCATGATGCAGATCATCCGCAATGACGGCTTCAAGGACGGCGGCACCAACTTCGACGCCAAGCTCCGCCGCTCTTCCACGGATCCGGAAGACATCTTCATCGCCCACATCAGCGCGATGGACGCCATGGCCCACGCCCTGCTCAACGCCGCCGCCGTGCTCGGGGAGAGCCCGCTGCCCAAGATGGTCAAGGAGCGCTACGCTTCCTTCGACAGCGGCCTGGGCAAGAAATTCGAGGAAGGCAAGGCGACGCTCGAGGATCTTTACGACTACGCCAAAAAGAACGGCGAACCCGTGGCTGCCTCCGGCAAGCAGGAACTGTACGAAACCATCTTGAACCTTTACGCCAAGTAATGGTATCGGCTACACAAGAAAAGGGATCCGGATGGTATCTGTTTTCGATCGTGATCGTCGCCGTGCTCGGCGGCCTGCTCTTCGGATACGATACCGCCGTGATTTCCGGTGCTGAACGGGGTCTGCAGGCGTTCTTCGGGAGCGCCTCGGACTTTACCTACACGGAGTTCCTGCACGGATTCACCTCCTCCAGCGCACTGATCGGCTGCATCATCGGCAGCGCGGTCTCCGGCCTGATGGCCGGCCGCTTCGGACGCAAGAAAAGTCTGTTCGTGGCAGGTATCTGCTTCTTCCTGAGCGCCGCCGGATCGTACAATCCGGAGTTCCTGTTCTTCCAGAAGGGCGTGGCTTCGCAGTCCCTCTGGGTGGCGTTCAACCTCTACCGCGTGCTCGGCGGCATCGGCGTGGGCATGGCCTCGGCCATCTGCCCGATGTACATCGCCGAGGTGGCTCCGGCAAACAAGCGTGGCAAGCTGGTGTCGTGGAACCAGTTCGCGATCATCTTCGGCCAGCTGGTCGTGTATTTCGTGAACTTCCTGATCATCCAGTCGCACAAGAACGATCCCGCCATCGTCGAATGGACGAACCAGGTGGGCTGGCGTCTGATGTTCGGCTCCGAGTGCGTGCCGGCGGGCCTGTTTACCCTGCTGATCCTGCTCGTGCCGGAGACGCCGCGTTATCTCGTGATGTCCGGGCAGGAGCAGAAGGCCCTGGATGTGCTCACGCGCATCAACGGCCTGTCCGTCGCACAACGGACCCTCTCCGAGATCAAGGACACGGTCGTGGAGAAGAAGGAGAAACTGATGGCCTACGGCTTCATCGTCATCTTCATCGGCTGCATGCTCAGCGTGTTCCAGCAGTTCGTCGGCATCAATGCCGTGCTGTACTTCGCGCCGCGCATCTTCGAATCGATGGGCATGGGCGACGCGATGACGCAGACGGTCGTGATGGGTATCGTGAACATCAGCTTCACCCTCGTCGCCATCTTCACGGTGGAGAAACTCGGGCGCAAGCCGCTGCTCATCACGGGTTCCCTGGGCATGGCCATCGGCGCCCTGGGCGTGGCCCTCGCCGACGCCGTCCCGGGCGTGCCCGGCATCGTGGGCGTACTCAGCATCATGATCTACTCCGCGTCCTTCATGTTCAGCTGGGGCCCGATCTGCTGGGTGCTCATCTCCGAGATCTTCCCGAACACGATCCGCGGCGCCGCCGTGGCCATCGCCGTGGCCTTCCAGTGGATTTCGAACTTCATCGTGAGCTCCACCTTCGTGCCGCTCTATTCCTGGAGTCCGGCTTTCACTTACGGGCTGTACTGCGCGATGTGCCTGCTCGCGGCACTGTTCGTCTGGCGCCTCGTGCCCGAGACCAAGGGCAAGACGCTGGAGGACATGTCCGCGCTCTGGCGCTCCCGCCAGAAGGCGTGATCACCGCCGCTTTGTCGTTGGAATCCGGGCCGGATGCAGTTGATGCTTCCGGCCCGTTTTTTTCTTCGTGCCAAATGTCTTATCTTTGCGGACATTTTAAAATAAACACATCCTTCTATGAAAAAAATCCTTCTCCTTGTCATCCTGTCCGTCCTTTCGTGCTTCTGTCTGTCCGCGCAGCGGACGGGCAAGACCGATGCCAATATTTTCGGCCACGTCGTGGACGCGGCGACCGGCGAGCACCTTCCCTTCGCCTTCGTGCGAATCGTGGAGCAGAACATCGGAACGGCCGCCGATTCCACCGGGCACTATTTCCTGGCAAACCTCCGGGAGGGGACGCTGACGGCGGAAGTGTCGCTGATGGGGTACGAGACCCTGACGGTCCGCATCCGGGCGGAAATCGGCCAGAGCCGCAATGTCGATTTCTCCCTGTCGGCCGACCGGAACCGGCTCGATGAGGTGGTCGTGACGGGCAACCGCTACGTCACCCGCCAGCGGGAGACGGGACAGATCGTGGGCATCGTGCCTCCGCAGCTGTTCGAGAAGGCGGCGGCGGTGACGCCCGCCGAAGTGCTGAGTTTCCAGCCGGGCCTGCGGGTGGAATACGACTGCAGCAACTGCGGTTTTCCGCAGCTGGTCATCAACGGCCTGCCCGGCGAGTACTCGCAGGTCCTGCTGGACAGCCGTCCGGTGTTCAGCTCGCTGTCGATGGTCTATGGCCTGGAGCAGCTGCCCGCCTCGATGATCGAGCGGGTAGAGGTGGTGCGCGGCGGAGGTTCGGCCCTGTTCGGCTCGAACGCCATCGCCGGCACGGTCAACATCATTACCAAGGAACCGGTGGGATCGACGGTCCAGCTCGGCACCCAGGCCGGCATTCTCGGCGGTCAGGCCACGGATATCAACACGAGCCTGAACGCTTCGCTCATCTCCGAAGACCGCCGTACCGGAGCCTATCTGTTCTCGATGGTGCGCCGGCGCGACGCCTATGACCGCAACGCGGACGGCTTCTCGGATGCCCCGATGCTGCGCAGCGAGACCCTGGGCGCACGCGCGTTCCACAAGCTCTCTCCCGATTCCAGGCTTACGGCCGAATATCACCATATCCATGAATTCCGCCGGGGCGGCGACCGCCTGGACCAGGCGCCGCACCTGAGCGAGATCGCCGAGCAGACCGAGCACTACATCGACGGCGGCAGTCTGGCCTGGGACCGGGAGTTCGGCAACAACACGCTGAATGCCTATGCCGCCGCCCAGTTCATTGCCCGGAAGTCGTACTACGGCGCCGGACAGGATCCGGACGCCTATGGGCGGACGTCGGACGCCACCGTGAACGGCGGCCTGCAGTATCTCCACCGCTTCGACCGGCTGTGGTTCCTGCCGGCGACCTTTACCGCCGGCGCGGAATACAACTACAACCGCATGCATGACCGCATCCTGGCCTACGACCGGGACATGGAGCAGACGGTGCGGGTGCTGGGCGCTTACCTGCAGAATGAGTGGTCCGACCGCAATCTCGGTTTGCTGCTGGGGCTGCGGATGGACAAGCACAACCTGGTGGGCGCGCCGGTCTTCTCGCCCCGCCTGACGATGCGTTGGGCGCCGGATACGCACTGGACCCTGCGGGCCGGTTATGCCCGCGGATTCCGGGCGCCGCAGGCTTATGACGAAGACCTGCACGTCAATGCCGTGGGCGGCGCCGTGTCGCTGATCTCCCTCGCACCGGGGCTCCGGCCGGAGACGTCGGACAGCTTTACCCTCTCGGCGGACTACTGGTTGAGCCGGGGCGACTGGAAATTCGACCTGCTTGCAGAGGGCTTCCACACGACCTTGCGGAACGTTTTCGCCCTGGAGAGCAGGGGACTGGACAACAAAGGCAACGTGCTGCTGGAGCGGGTCAACGCTTCCGGCGCCCGGGTCCGCGGCGTGAACCTGGAGATGAAGCTGCTCTACAATGAGACGGTGGAGTTCCAGGGCGGCGTGACCCTGCAGCAGAGCCGTTACCTGGAGGACTTGGAGTGGAGCGCGGACGTGGCCCCGCAGCGCCGTATGTTCCGCTCGCCGGATGTCTACGGCTTCTTCACGATGGACTATCACCTGGCCCCGCGCTGGGATATCACCGTGGGAGGCACCTTCACGGGCCCGATGCTCGTCCAGCATTTCGCCGGGACGGTTCCCGCCGACACGGAGTGCATGACGCCGGCCTTTTTCGACGGCAACCTGCGCCTGTGCTACCATTTCCACCTGACGAACGAGGCGACGGTCGAGCTGTGCGCCACCTGCAAGAATTTCCTGGACCAGTACCAGCCGGATATCGACTTCGGCGCGCTGAAGGATTCCGCGTACATTTACGGCCCGGCCTTGCCGCGCAGCTTCTACTTCGGCGCCAAACTGATTTTCTGACAGGATTTGTCCGGTCGGGGCCAGTCGTTATTTTTTATTATATTTGCCTCATGAAACGACTGTTAGCCACGATCCCCCTGCTCATCCTGTGCCTGGGCTGCCAGCGAGGGTCCGCGCCCGTGCAGCGCGGTGAAGATTTCAATTTCGACTGGCGCTTCACGCTCGGTGACGCGCCGGAGTATGCGGAGGCCTCCTTTGACGACGCCTCCTGGCGTGCGCTGCATCTCCCTCATGACTGGAGCATCGAAGGGGAGTTCTCCCCCGACAACCCTTCCACGCCTTCGGGCGGCGCCCTGCCTGGCGGTATCGGCTGGTACCGCAAGCATTTCCGCGTGCCGGAGGGGGTGTTCGACGACGCCGGCCGGCCGCAGAAAGCGGTGTCCGTGGAGTTTGACGGCGTGTTCATGAACAGCACCGTCTATGTCAACGGCCGGGCATGCGGGACCCGCCCCTACGGCTACAGCTCCTTCAGCTATGACATCACTGATGCGCTGCAGCCGGGCGACAACCTGATCGCCGTCCGCTGCGACAATGCCGACCAGCCCAATTCCCGCTGGTACGCGGGCTGCGGCATTTACCGCAATGTCCGGCTCGTGGTCACGGATCCCGTCCGCGTGGCCTATCATGGCTTTTACGTCCGGGCGACGCAGGTCTCGGACGAGAAGGCCCGCGTGGTGATGACCGTGGAGACGGAGGGCACGCGGCCCGGCCAGGAGATCGGCTACGAGTTCCGCATCCTGGACGCGAAGGGCCGGACGGTCGCCCGCAGCGAGGCTGCCGGCGCCCCGGTCTTCGAAGCTTCGCTCGAAATCGCCCGGCCGCACCGCTGGGACATTGACGACACCTACCTCTATACGGCGCAGGTGACCGTGTCGGCGGAGGGGATGAAGGATCGCTATGCCACCCGGTTCGGCATCCGTACCACGGCCTGGGACGCCGACCGCGGCTTCTTCCTCAACGGCCGGCCGCTCAAGCTGCTCGGCGTCTGCCTGCACCACGACATGGGCTGCATCGGCACTGCGGTGCACTTCCGGGCGCTGCAGCGCGAGCTGCAAATCCTCAAGGATATGGGCGTGAACGCCATCCGTACCTCTCACAACCCGCCCGCCCCGGAACTCCTCGACCTTTGCGACGAGATGGGTTTCGTGGTGATGGACGAGGCCCTGGACATGTGGCGCAAGCGCAAGACCCAGTACGACTACGCCCGCTTCTTCGACGAATGGCATGTGCGTGACATCCAGGACTTTGTCAAGCGCGACCGCAACCACCCCTCCGTGATCATGTGGAGCATCGGCAACGAGATCGGCGAGCAGAGCGACTCCCGCTCGGACCTTCTCGACAACCTTACGCCCGAGCAGGCCAACGATCTGCTCAACTTCATCCATTCGCTGAACCAGAGCGATCCCGACGAACAGAACCCCAACATCCTGCTGACCCGGCACCTGGCGCAGCTGATCCGCGACCTGGATACGACCCGTGCCGTCACGGCCGGCTGCAACGGGGTCTGGCCGGGCAACAACCTGCTGCGCAGCGGCGCCCTGGACGTGTATGGCTTCAACTACCATCCGCAGCTCTATGATTCCTGCCGGGTCTGGTTCCCCGGCAAGCCGCTGATCGGCTCCGAGACCGTCTCTTCGCTGAACAGCCGGGGCATCTATTTCCAGCCGTCCACGGACAGGAAGAAACTTCCCGGCCGGGGATGGATGTACACCGCCGAGAGCGAGGTGGACTGGGGCCATCAGGTCACGGCCTATGACGCCTGCAGCGCTCCGTGGGCCGATTTCCACGAGGATGCGTGGATCGCCGTCCGCGACCGCGACTTTATCGCGGGCACCTTCATCTGGACGGGCTTCGACTATCTGGGCGAGCCGACTCCCTACGGCTGGCCCTCGCGCAGTTCGTACTTCGGCGTCGTGGACCTGGCCGGTTTTCCGAAGGACGCCTACTGGCTGTACCAGTCGGAATGGACGGACCGGACGGTGCTGCACCTCTTCCCGCATTGGAACTGGAAGGAGGGTGAGCCCGTGGATATCTGGGCGTATTACAACCATGCCGACGAGGTGGAGCTTTTCGTGAACGGAGAGTCCCTGGGCCGGCAGTCCAAGACCCCTGACATGCTGCATGTCCAGTGGCTCGGAGTCCCTTTCCGCGCCGGCAGGATCGAAGTGGTTTCCTATAAGGATGGCAAGGTCGTGGCGCGCGAGGCCCGCTATACCGCGGGCGAACCGGTCTCGCTCCGTCTTACGCCTGACCGCAGCACCATTTCGGCCGACGGCTATGATCTCTGCTACGTGACCGTGGAGGCGCTCGACGCCGACGGGCGCGTGGTGCCCACCGCCACCGACCTGCTGCATTTCAGCGTGGAAGGCGCCGGGGAACTCTTCGGCGTGGACAACGGCAACGCCGCCGACACCCTGTCCCTGAAGGGTGCGGACAAGGCCCTGTTCAGCGGCAAGGCCCTCGCGGTGGTCCGCTCCCTGAAGGGCGAAAGCGGCACCGCCACGCTGAGCGTCCGTTCGGACTACGCTTCTGTCAAGACCAACATCATCACGAAATAAGAATATGATCAGAAAAACCCTTACCCTGCTGGCGGCGGCCCTGTTGACGGGCTGCGCCGGCCCGGCTCCCGCTCCGACGGCCGATGCGGTGATGGACAACATCCTCAGCCGAAAAAGTGTCCGCAGCTACACGGACCAGAAGCTCTCCGACGAGCAGATCACCACGCTGCTGCGCGCGGCGATGGCCGCTCCGTCCGGGAGCAACATCCAGCCCTGGAGTTTCGTCGTGCTCACCGACGCATCGGAGTACGACACCGTCTTCGCGGGCAATTTCAACATGGACAAATTCAAACAGGCTGCGGCCGTGATCGTACTCTGCGCCGACACGACCGTGACCCGCACCCCGCGCGGCGGGGGCGAGCCGGTCGTGCAGCCGAACGGCACCTGGCGCGACGACCTCGGCGCCGCTACGGAGAATCTCCTGCTCGCCGCCGAGAGCATGGGCCTGGGCGCCGTCTGGACGGCCAGCTATCCGTATAAAGACCGCTATATGCCGCCCAAGGTGGCGCTGGGACTGCCCGAAACGGTCGTTCCGTATGCGATTGTCCCGGTCGGCTATCCCGCCGGCGACGAGCAGCCGAAAGACAAGTGGGATCCCGCCCGGATCCACTACGGACGCTGGTAGAAGCCGGGGGCGCATTTTTTGCAGGACAGGGGAGCGCATTTGCAAAGTTGAAGCAAATGCGCTAAATTTGCATGATTGCGCGCCTATGTACGCGCATAAACTCTTGTAAAAACGAAAAAACTGTCATAATGTCATTAGCATCTGTCATCGGCAAGATCTTCGGCTCCAAGTCCGAACGGGATTATAAGGCCGTCAAGCCTACGCTGGACAAGATCCTCGCCGTCTATCCGGAGATCGACGCCCTCTCCGACGATGAGATCCGGGCTCGTTCCGCCGCCCTGCGCGCCAGGCTCGCGGAGGTGGAGGAGCCTTTCGAGAAGCGCATCGCCGAGATCAAGGCCGAACTGGACAAGGACATCCCCGTGGAGGAGAAAGAGACGCTGGCCGGCGAGTCCGACAAACTGGTCAAGGAGGAGGACGAGGCCATCGAGAAGGCCCTCGACGAGATCCTCCCCGAGGCGTTCGCCATCGTCAAGAGCACGGCTCGCCGCTTCAAGGAGAACGCCACCATCACCGTCACCGCGACGCAGTTTGACCGCGACCTGTCGGTCAACCACGATTTCGTGGACATCGAAGGCGACAAGGCCGTCTATCGCAACCATTGGGTCGCGGGCGGCAACGAGATCGTCTGGGACATGGTCCACTACGATGTCCAGCTGATCGGCGGCATCGCCCTGCACCAGGGCAAGATCGCGGAGATGGCGACGGGCGAGGGCAAGACCCTTGTCGCGACCCTTCCGGTGTTCCTCAACGCCCTGGCGGGCAAGGGGGTGCACATGGTGACCGTCAACGACTACCTGTCCAAGCGCGACTCCGAGTGGATGGGGCCGCTGTATATGTTCCACGGCCTGTCCGTGGACTGCATCGACAAGCATCAGCCCAACTCGGATCCCCGCCGCAAGGCCTACGAGTGCGACATTACCTTCGGCACGAACAACGAATTCGGTTTCGACTACCTCCGTGACAACATGTCCATCACCCAGGAGGACCTGGTGCAGCGCAAGCACCACTACGCCATCGTGGACGAGGTGGACTCCGTGCTCATCGACGACGCCCGGACCCCGCTGATCATTTCCGGCCCGATCACGCGCAATGAAGCCGACGAGGCGCAGTTCATGGAATTCCGCCCCTATGTGGAGCGGCTCTACCAGACCCAGCGCACGCTGGTGAACCAGGTACTCAACGAGGCCAAGAAGAAGATCGCCGAAGGCGACGAGGCGGAGGGCGGAAAACTCCTGCTCCGGGCCCACAAGGGCCTGCCGAAGTACCAGCCGCTCATCAAGTTCCTCTCCGAGCCGGGCATGAAGGTCCTCCTCCAGAAGGCGGAAAACTACTACATGCAGGACAACGAGAAGGAGATGCCTGTCGTGACGGATCCGCTGTATTTCGTGATCAACGAGCAGCTGCATTCCGTGGACATGACCGACAAGGGCCACGAAGTGCTGGCCGGCGGCGTGGGCGACGAGAACTTCTTCGTCCTCCCGGACGTGGGTTCCCGCATCGCGGAGATCGAGCACAACGGACTTCCGCTGGCGGAAAAGCAGCAGAAGAAGGACGAGCTGATGGCGGAGTTCTCCACCAAGAGCGAGCGCGTGCATACGGTGATCCAGCTCCTGAAGGCCTATACCATGTTCGAGAAGGATGTGGACTACGTGATCATGGACGGCAAGATCAAGATCGTGGACGAATCCACCGGCCGTATCATGGAGGGCCGCCGCTGGAGCGACGGTCTCCACCAGGCGGTCGAAGCCAAGGAGAACGTCAAGGTCGAAGGCGCTACGCAGACCTTTGCCACGATCACCCTGCAGAACTACTTCCGCATGTACCACAAGCTGGCCGGCATGACCGGTACGGCCGAGACGGAGGCGGGCGAGTTCTGGAGCATCTACAAACTGGACGTGATGGTCATCCCGACCAACCGCCCGGTGGTCCGCGACGACCAGAATGACTTGATTTACAAGACCAAGAAAGCGAAATACGCCGCCGTGATCGACCGCATCGTCGCGCTGTCGGACGCCGGCCGTCCCGTGCTCGTCGGTACGACGGACGTGGAGACTTCCGAGCTCCTCAGCCGCATGCTGCGGATGCGCGGTATCCGCCACAACGTGCTGAATGCCAAGGAGCACGCCCGTGAGGCCGAGATCGTGGCCCAGGCGGGCCAGACTTCGGCGGTGACCATCGCTACCAACATGGCGGGCCGCGGTACGGATATCAAGCTCTCCGACGATGTCAAGAAGGCCGGCGGCCTCGCCATCATCGGCACCGAACGTCATGATTCCCGCCGGGTGGACCGCCAGCTGCGCGGCCGTGCCGGACGTCAGGGTGACCCGGGTTCGTCCACCTTCTACGTGTCCCTGGAGGACAAGCTGATGCGTCTGTTCGGTTCCGAGCGGATCGCCGGCATGGTGGACAAGCTGGGCATGGAGGACAACGAGGCCCTCGAGAGCAAGATGCTCTCCAACGCCATCGAAAATGCGCAGAAGAAGGTCGAGGAGAACAACTTCGGCATCCGCAAACGCCTGCTCGAGTACGACGACGTGATGAACTTCCAGCGCGAGGCCATCTACTCCCGCCGGCGCAATGCCATCAGCGGCGAGAAGGTGGAGATCGACCTGCAGAACATGATGAAGGACACGGCGGCCCTGTTCATGGACCGCAGCAAGGGCCTTCCTTTCGAGGAATTCGAGGTCGCGCTGATGGCCCAGTTCTCCATAGACTCCGGGCTGGACGCCGATACCTACGGGAAGATGAAGCCCGTCGAACTCGAAGACCACCTCGTGGAGCACATGCAGGAAGTGTACCGGCGCAGGATGGACACGCTCGTGGAGCGCCTCTATCCGATCATCAAGGACGTGTACGAGAAGCAGGGCTCGATGTACCAGAACATCGCCATCCCCATCTCGGACGGCATCAAGCAGATGACCCTGTCGGTGAATCTCGAGCGCGCGTACAGCTCCGAGGGCCGCGAGATCGCCAAGACGCTGAGCAAGAATATCATCCTGTATCAGATCGACGAACACTGGAAGGAACACCTCCGCGAGATGGACGACCTCAAGCAGAGCGTCCAGAACGCCTCCTACGAGCAGAAGGACCCGGTCGTGGTGTACAAGCTGGAGAGCTACAATCTCTTCGCCGCCATGCTCGAGAACCTCAATCAGGATGTCCTGTCGTTCCTGTTCAAGGCGTTCGTCCCGCTCCAGGACCGTCCGCAGCAGCCGCAGCGCGCCGTGCGTCCCAAGACCGACATGAGCCGCTACCAGGCACGCCACAGCGACCTGAGCACCAACGGCGAACAGAAGGCCAATACGCCGGTCAAGGTGGACAAACAGGTGGGCCGGAATGATCCCTGCCCTTGCGGCAGCGGCAAGAAGTATAAGAACTGCCATGGCCGAGGCCTGGTCTAAGCCCTTATAGACATGAATATTACAAAAAATTTGAATAAAACTCCGAAGACAGTGGAACAGAACGTCAATGAAGTCAGCCGTATTTCCCTGGGTGCAGCCATCCGGGGCGATCTCTATTCCTCCTCCGATATCCGCGTGGACGGTCAGGTGGACGGTTCCCTTTTCTCCGAGGGCAAGATCGTGGTCGGCGAAGCCGCCCGGCTCTCCGGGAAAATGTTTTGCAGCAACGTGGATTTCTGGGGCCGGATGGACGGCGACATTTTCGTCAAGGACACGCTCTCGCTCAAGAGCTCGTCCGTGGTCAACGGCAACATCCATGTCCGCAAGATCCAGGTGGAGATGGGAGCCCAGATCAACGGCTCCTTCAAGATGATTACGGAGAAGGAATACGACCAGCTCGTCGCCACGATGGTGCAGCGCCCGGTCAATACTGCTCCGGCCCCGAAACCGGCCCCTGCTCCGCGGACTTCCGTCTTCGGCAGCAAGCCTTCCGCCAAAACGGCCCCGGCGGCCGATGCCTCTGCACAGCAACAGGCTTCCTGACAGCGCGACTTACAGGATATTCATCGACTGCTCGCGGATCTTCTCGAGCTCGTCCTTCATCCGGACGACGAGCTTCTGGATTTCCGCGTGGTTGGCTTTTGACCCGGTGGTGTTGATCTCCCGGCCCATCTCCTGAATGATGAAGCCGAGCTTGCGGCCCGGGAAGGGTTCACTTCCGACCGTGTCCAGGAAATACTTGCAGTGCTGGCGCAGGCGGACCTTTTCTTCGTTGATGTCCAGTTTCTCCAGATAGAAGATCATCTCCTGCTCGAAGCGCTCCTTGTCCAGTTTGACCTTTAGTTCTTCCGCCGCCTTCAGGATACGCTCCCGGACGGCTGTCAGGCGTTCCGCCTCGTGGTTCTCGACCTCGTCGTAGAGGGCGAGGATCTTCTCTACGCGCCCGGTCACGTCGGCCTGGAGTGCGGCGCCCTCGCGGCTGCGGAAGGCGTCCAGTGCTTCCAGCGCCTGCTGCAGCGCCGCCTGCACCGCAGGCCATTCTTCTTCGGGGACGGTGTCCTGCCGCCCCGCCTCGAACACGTCCGGGAAGCGCAGGATGGCCTCGAGGTATTCCTCCTTCGGCATCGCGATACCCACCTTGCTGCCGATGGCATGTACCTGGCGGAAATAATTCTCCACCAGGGCGGCGTCGATCCGGCGGGCGGCCGCACCGGCCTTCGGCTCGAAGTTCAGCAGCACGTCGACCGTGCCGCGCTGGAGGGTGTCGGCGAGGGTCTTGCGGAACTCCAGCTCCCGGTCTTTGGGGAGCAGGGCGGATTTGATGTTGATGTCGCAGTTCTTGCCGTTGAGGGTGCGGATCTCGACCGTGAGCCGTCCGGTGGAGAGTTCGGCAACGCCCTTGCCGTAGCCGGTCATGGATTTAATCATATTCTCTTCGTAGTAGGTTGAGCAAAATTACGAATAAAAAATGGGTATGTTGAATACTTGCTTATGAAATCCTTTTCTGCGAAGATAAATCAGATTGGTGTAGGGATTTGTATTCGCTGGGAAGACACCCGAATTCTTTCTTGAATAAGGCGGTGAAATGTGAGGCGGAGGAAAAACCCAGATCATCCGCAATGGCGGCCATCTTGTATTTCCCCTCCAGAATCCATTTGGCTGCTATATTCAACTTGTAATGATTGAAGAAAACATGAGGAGTCTCTCCGGTCAGAGCCTTGACCTTGTAAAACAACTGCGACCGGCTAACGCCCAGAGCTTTACACATGTCGGTGATATTCATGTCAGGCTTGTCCAGTGACTCTTCCATTAGTTGGTAAAGGGACTTTATGAATTTGATATCCAGTTCATTGCCAAGGCTTTCAGTCGCGATTTCGCTTGCTGTATTGTGCGTCAGTTTCTGGCGCATCAACTCCCGGTTCTGTAATTGCGATTTGATGATGGCAAGCAGATAATCGGGATCGAAGGGCTTGATGACATAGGCGTTAGCTCCTGAATCTAATCCCAGAATCTGGTCTTCCATCGTATATTTTGCAGTCAGGAGAATGAAGGGGATGTGACAGATGGACATATTGTTTTTGGCCATCTGACAAAGTCGGATGCCATCGATACCTGGCATCAGTACATCACACAGGATCAAGTCGGGATTAATGGTCCCGATTGCTTTGTATCCCGTCGTCCCATCCTGCTCAATGACAACCTTGTAGATGGGTGAAAGGAAGACTTTCAGATAGTAGGTTACCTCATAGTCATCATCGATGACCAGGATAACGGGGCGTCCGTCGCTAGGCTCGTCCGGATGCGTTGCCTCCTCAAGCATCAGGTAACGGGCCTGTTTTCCAGCGGAATGTTTTTCTTCGTTGCTGTATAGGTTTTCGTTGATCGGAAGGATGAATGTGAAAGCGACTCCTTTGCTCCCTGGACAACTCGAATCTTCGCAATTCTCTGCTTTGATACGGCCGTGATGGAATTTGATCAACTGGCTTGTGTAATAAAGGCCGACACCGGTTCCTCCAAGCCTCGCGCCTTCCTCGAGTTGGGTGTAGCGCCCGAATATATAATCCAACTTGTCTTCAGGAATATTGCTGCCGGAGTTGAACACACGGACCATAAGGTACGGGGAGTCGGCTTCTGATTCCAGATTGGGGAATAATGCCATTGCTTCACTGGAAGGAATCTGGGCGATGTCGATACTGATGAACCCTTCACCCGAGGGTGTGAATTTCAAGGCATTAGAAAGCAAGTTGCTGACTATTTTATCTAATTTATCTTCATCGACCCACATCGGGATTGAGGGAACGTCGCACCTCTGTTCCATGCGGATATGCTTTTGAATGATACTGAAGGAGCAGTCTTCGATGGTTTTCCGGATACAGGTGAGGGCGTCAGTTTTGGATACGGAGAGACGGAGTACATCAGCTTCTATCTTGTTGAAGTCCATGATTTGATTGACTAGCCGGACCATCCTGTCAGAATTTCTGCCGATGATGTTGTAGTATCTTTTCCGGTCCTCTTCTTCGGGATCGCTCTGCAATTGGCGTATGGCTCCGCTGACCATGGTCAACGGGGTCCGGAATTCATGGGATATGTTTGAGAAAAACCGCATGTCCATTTCATTGATCCGCTCTAGGGCCTGTTTTTCGAGGCTGCTTTTGTAAAGTCGGCTTGCGAGATTCATGATAGCAAAGGCGATGAACAAAAAGATGGCCAGGTATAGCAGCCGGGCTACACTACTGAGCCATATGGGTCTCTTGACCTGAATGCCGATTCGTATGGTTTGGATGGATCCCGGGTCTGTCACGTCAATCGCTTGGACGGAGAGTATGCGTTTCCCATAAGGGATTTGGTTCAAGGAGATATGCTGGATATTTCCCATATTCATCCAGAGGCCTTTTTCAGTGTCGCTGAATGTATATCGGTATTGGACGTGGTCTTGACGGCCATAATCTGGTGCCGAATAGGAAATCATGATATTCCGTTGCCGGTGATTCAGGCGGATATCCGGTGAAAGTGACAGTCTTTTCTCGATGATACCGCCCTCTGATGGTTTTACCAAGATGTTGTTAACGTGCAATTCATCGAAATGGAAGGGGGCAGGACGCTTTTCCCGTAGATTATCCTCCGGGTTCATGGCCGTTACGCCATGGTTCCCGCCAAAAATGACTTCTCCGCCAGGAAGCTGTGTGCCGGCATTGTAATTGAATTGCTGTCCTCCAATCCCGTCCTTGGTTCGGTACGTGCTGACAGACTGATTTTTGAGACTGAATCTGAAAAGGCCGTTGAAGCTGCTGATCCATACGTCTCCATTGTGATCGGGGAGTATGTCGCTGACGTCCCTGCAAGGGATGTCCCTCATCACGGTGTAGTTCTGATGGTCTGGATGCACGCGGAAAATACCCGCTCCGCGCGTTCCTACCCAGATGAATCCTGATTCGTCTTCTGTCACGGCCGTGATGTAAAGATGATCTTCAATGATCTCGGAGATGTTGATTTCCTCGCGTATGGTTTTGGCAATAGGATCGATGATATAAAGGCTTCTGGCATGGAAGCCGCAGAGAATGCTCCCGTCATTCATGCAGGTAATGGCGCCCATATGCGTTAGTGAGGGTTGCGGAGTCTCGAAAGAGAAAACCCCTTCTTCTCCAGGGTTGAGGAAATAGACTCGCCCGTTGACCCAACCCGCCCATAATGTGCCGGCTTCATCCTGAGTCATTACTATTGACTGGATTACAGGGTCAGTAACGTTTAGTTTCCCGGAGGTCGGGATGAAAACG
>JAAYCA010000046.1 GCA_012744435.1 Bacteroidales bacterium | reverse complement strand
TATCCTGTCTAAACCCCCAGGCAGAAGCCCCCTTCGGACAGAAATAGGGCCGAATCCTGTCTGAACCCCCGGCACGGCATCCCCTTCGGACAGAAAAAGGCCCGGTTCCTGTCCTGAAGGGAGATACTTCGGTCGGGGCCGGCGAATGACAAAGGGAATCCCTCGGCAGATCCGGGAGCAGGTCCGGAAGAGCGAAAGGCTTGTCAAAGGGGGTATTTGCGATGTCAGGAGATTTCAGTATATTTGCGTAATATGCAAAAAGCTGGGACATGGCTGTTGAAAGGGCTGCTGCGACTGCTGTCGTGGCTGCCGCTTCGCGTGCATTATGTGCTGGGGGACCTGCTGGCCTGGCTGGCCCGCGACGTGGTCCGGTATCGCCGCAAGGTGGTGGATGACAACCTGGCACTGTGCTTCCCGGACAAGACCGAACAGGAGCGCAAGGCCGTCCGCCGGGGCTTCTACCGCCATTTCGGCGAACTGGCCGCCGAGACGGTCTGGTTCGGCGGATGCCGCAACGCGGAGCGCCTTCGCCGCCAGCGCCTGGTCGAGATCGAGAATCCCGGAGAAGCGGCGGCCCTGTACGACGCCTCGCCCGGGCTGGTCGTCATGTACTCACACTGCGGCAACTGGGAGCTCCTCGGCGGCATTGCATCCTATAATTACACCGACACCCCCCTGCCCTTCACCGAGCAGAACTTCTGCGTGGTGTACCTGCGGCAGTCCAGCCCCGTCTGGGACGCGGTCCTGCGGGAGAACCGCCTGGCCCCTCTGGCGGACCCCGGGCATTTCGAAGGCTACATCGAGTCGCGGGACATCATCCGCTACGCCCTCATGCACCGCGACGAGAAGAAAATATACAACCTCATCACCGACCAGCGGCCGTACGCCATGGCCCGGGCCACGGTCGAAGTGGACTTCATGGGCCAGCACACCCAGTCGATGACGGGGGCCGCGGCCCTCGCCCGCAAACTGGGTCTGGCGGTGGCGTATCTGTCGATGCGCTCCGACCGTCGCGGCCACTATCTGCTCCGCTACACCCCCATCTGCCAGGATGCCTCGCAGCTGGACGTCCGGCAGATCATGCAGCAATACTACACCCTCCTGGAAGGGGATATCCACCGGCAGCCCGAGAACTATCTCTGGTCGCACCGGCGCTTCCTCAGGCGAAATAACCCTCAAACACAATAAGCATATGACCATCAAAGATTTGCAACCAGCAGTCGTCTGGAACAACTTCTACGGGCTTACCCGTTGCCCCCGTCCGTCCAAACACGAGGAAATCGTCCGTCAGCACCTGCTCGACTGGGCCAAGGCCCGCAAGATCGAGGCTTTCGCCGACGAGACCGGCAACGTCATCATGCGTATTCCCGCCACCCCGGGCTACGAGAACCGCAAGGGCGTCGTCCTGCAGGGCCACATGGATATGGTTCCCCAGAAGACTTCCGACACCGTCCACGACTTCCTCAAGGACCCGATCGAGACCGTCATCGACGGTGAATGGGTCAAGGCCAAGGGCACCACGCTCGGCGCCGACAACGGCCTCGGCGTCGCCCTCGCGATGGCCGTCGCCGAAGACAAGAGCGTCAAGCACGGCCCCGTCGAGGTCCTCGTGACCTACGACGAGGAGACCGGCATGACGGGCGCCGAGGCGCTCAAGCCGGGTCTTCTCAAAGGCGATATCCTCCTCAACCTCGATTCCGAGGACGAGAACGAACTGTGCATCGGCTGCGCCGGCGGCCTGGACGCCGAGGCTGACTTCAAGTACAAGACCTTCCCCACCCCGCGCGGCTATGTCGGCTACAAGATCGACATCAAGGGTCTGTCCGGCGGCCATTCCGGCATGGACATCTCCCTGTACCGCGCCAACGCCAACAAGGTGATGGTACGCGCCCTCATCCCGCTGATCGAGAAGTACGGCGGCAAGGTGAGCGCATTCACCGGCGGCAGCCTGCGCAACGCCATCCCGTTCGAGGCCGAGGCCACGGTGGCCCTCCCCGCCGAGCGGGCGACGGCGGCCCTGCGCCATGTCAACGAGCTTTTCAAGACCGCCAAAGAGCGTTATCTCCAGAGCGATCCGGGGATGCAGTGCAGCATGTTCAAGACCAACAAGCCCGCCCGCTACATCGAGGACGCCGTGATGCTCAATGCGTGCAAGGCGATCGCCGCCTGCCCGTCCAACGTGATCCGCATGAGCCAGACGATGGCCGGCCTTACCGAGACCTCCATCAACCTGGCCGTCGTGCGCTGCAAGCGCGGCCACCTGACGGTCAATTCCCTGCTGCGCAGCGCCCTCAACGCCTCCAAGAACGACCTTGCGCTGCGCGTGAGGTACATCTTCGAGTTCGCCGGCGCCAAGATCCGCTTCTACGGCGGCTATCCGGGCTGGACGCCCAAACCGGACACGCCGGTCAACAAGCTCATCAACGACCAGCACGTCAAGCTCTTCGGCACCCCGATGAACGTCCTCGCGACCCACGGCGGCCTGGAGTGCGCGCTGCTCGGCGCCAAGTATCCCAACTGGGAGATGGTGTCCATCGGCCCCACCGTGCTGTATCCCCACTCTCCGGACGAGCGCTGCCACATCCCTTCCGTCCAGCGGACCTGGGAACTGCTCAAGGCCGTCCTCGAAAACATCCCCGAGAAGTAATCGGTTTTGCCCAGGCTCTTCATCATATCGGGCTGCAACGGCTCCGGCAAGACGACGGCGTCCTATACGCTGCTGCCGGAGCTGCTGGACTGCCGGGAGTTCGTGAATTCGGACGAGTTCGCCAAGAGCCTCTCGCCCTTCGACCCGGGAGCCGCCTCCATCACCGCCAGCAGGTACATGCTGATGAAAATCACGTACCTGCTGGAGCGGAGGGCGGATTTCGGCGTGGAGACGACGCTCGCTACGCGTTCGCTGATCAAGATTATCCAGCAGGCGCAGGAGCTCGGCTATGAGGTCACGGTCCTGTATTTCTGGCTGAATTCGCCGGAACTGGCGATCCAACGGGTGCATGACCGCGTGGTCGCGGGCGGGCACAACATCCCCGACCATGTCGTGCGGCGCCGCTATGTGATGGGCCTGCAGTATTTTTTCGATACTTATATCCCGGTGATCGACCGCTGGGTGCTGGCGGACAATTCCCGCTCACCGTTCACGGTGGTGGCCGAAGGGTCGAAGCAGGTGATGTATATCAAGGATAATGAGAAGTTTCACCTGATCTGGAACATCGCGCATCCCAATGAAGATTTTTGATCGTTTCGGCGTGACCGAGGAGCAGCTTCGCGCGCTCGTGGCCGAGGGGCTGCGGGACGGGGGCGACTGGTGCGATCTCTATTTCGAGGACACCGCCTACCACGATCTGTTGCTTCGCGACGGCGTCGTCGGCTCCGGCGGCTACCATGTCGACTTCGGCTGCGGCATCCGCGTCCTCAAAGGCGAAAAAACCGGCTACGCCTACGCCGAGACCACGGATTTCGCTTCGCTGAAATCCGCCGCCCGCGCCGCCGGATCCATCGCATCTGCCGCCGGTGCCGTCGCGTCTGCTTCGTTGCACGGCAGCCAGGGTCTGCAGACGTCCGGCGTTGCCGGAACCCTCCCACCGACTGCGTCGGCGGGCCCCTCCCTCTTACGGAGCCGAGGGTGGCTACGGTCTTCAGACCCTACTGCCGCTTCCACTCCGCAAACGATGGCCGACACTGCGGACGGTCTATCCTGTATCCAAGCCAGCAAAACCGTGGCCGCCCCCAAAACGATCTTGAAAATCGGAGGATTTCCGGGCGCGGAAATCCTCGTGAACGGGGGGGACCCGCTGCGAAGCAGTGGGGGGGATGAGCGAAGCGAAGTTTTGTCGGCTTGGAGTACAGGATGGCCGGGAGCAGATTATTATCCGGAGCTGGAGCCATGGGAAAAGGCGGAGAAGGCGGATTTTGTCGGGTTCCTGCAGCGGATCGAATCGGGGATCCGGGCGCGGGACAGCCGTGTGCTGAAGGTGGTGGCGATCCTGTCGTATTCGGTCAGCGACGTGATGATGTTCAATTCGCTCGGCGAACTGACGCAGGACCACCGGCCGCTCGGGAGCCTGTCCGTGCAGGTGATCTTCCGCCAGGGGGACCGCACGGAGAACAACATCGTGTCGAGGAGCCTTCGCATGGGCGCCGAGATGATCGGCGAGGAGGTCCTTGAGGACCTCGTCAGCCGCGCCGTGGAGGGCATGGACGCCCGTTTCGAGGCGCGGCGCCCCAAGGGCGGGCAGATGAGCGTCGTGATGGGCGCCGGGGCCTCCGGCATCCTGCTCCACGAAGCCATGGGCCATGCCTTCGAGGCGGATTTCAACCGCAAGGGACAGTCCGTTTTCACGGACAGGATGGGGCAGCGGATCTGCCGGCCGGGGATCAACATCCTCGACGACGGCACCCTTCCCCGCAGCCGCGGCGCCTGCAATTTCGACGATGAGGGCGTGCCGGGGCAGAAGACATATATGGTCACGGACGGCGTGCTGACTTCCTACCTGCACGACCGCATCAGCGCCGGCTACTACGGCGTGGCGCCTACGGGCAACGGGCGGCGGGAGTCGTTCCGCTACAATCCCATTCCGCGGATGCGGGCCACCTATATGGAGAGCGGCCCGGACGGGACCCGGGAGGACCTGATCGGGTCCGTGAAGAAGGGCATCTACGTGGACCAGTTTGCCAACGGCCAGGTCAAGATCGGCGAGGGGGATTTCACCTTTTTCGTCAAGAGCGGCTTCCTGATCGAGGGAGGCCGGCTCACGATGCCTGTCAAGGATATCAACATTATCGGCAACGGGCCACAGGCGCTGGCCGATATCGTGGCGGTCGCCGGCGATCTCAAGATCGACGAGGGGACCTGGACCTGCGGCAAGGAGCAGAGTGTCGCCGTGTCGTGCGGCATTCCTTCGGTTTTGATTCGGAGTTTAACGGTTGGAGGAGAGTAAGATGATAACTGACAAGGAGTTGAGCTTTGTCCGGGAGGCGTTGGAATCCGCGCGGGATGCCGGTGCGCAGCAGGCGCGGGCGACGCTCTCCGTCAGCGAGGAGGATCTCGTGGCCACGCTCGACGGCGAGGTGGACCGGGTGACGCATTGCGCCGACCGTTCGCTGGCGCTGGCGCTGTTCGTGGACGGGCGTTTCGGGAGTTATTCGACCAACAAGCTGGATCCGGCTTCGCTGCAGGGCTTTATCCGCCAGGCCGTGGCCGCGACCCGCATGGTGGCGGAGGATCCCTGCCGCGCGCTGCCCGATCCCGCACGCTGTTGCCACGATGCGATCAGCGGCGACGAGCTCGGTCTCGTCGATTCCGCCCGCGGGCAATTGACGCCCGCCGCCCGGCAGCAGATCGCTTTAGAAGCATCTGTCATGGGCTCCACGCAGCACGGCACTTCGTTGCCGGTTGCAACGCAGCCCCGCGGGGAGTCACAAGAATCGGACAATTTTGCAGGATCGCAAAATTCCCCGATTTCTTCTGACCCCACCACTGACGTGGTCCCCCCTCTCCCTAGCCGAGGGCGGCAAGCCCCCGCCGGGGCTGCGTTGCAACCGGCCACCGCACCGTCTGGAGAAGCGGAGTATCAGATCGTTTCCGAGGAGGGGGAATATTCTGACAGTGTGTATGATACGGTGGTGATGGATACGAATGGGCTGTGCTGCCGGCACAGTGAAAGTTCGTTCGATTACGGGGTGGAGATTACCGTCGAGAGCGACGGACAGAAATACAGCGGGTATTGGTGGGACGCTTCGTCCCGGCTTGCGGGGCTGGATGCAGCCGGCTGCGGGCGCAGGGCTTTGGCGCGGGCCGTCTCCCAGATCGGTTCCGCGCCGGCGCCGACCGGCAAGTACACCGCCGTGATCGATGCGGAGATCGCCTCCAAGATGGTCTCTCCGCTGCTGCGCGCCCTGAGCGGCTATTCCATCCAGCAGAACAATTCCTTCCTGATGGACAGCCTCGGCAAGCAGCTGTTTCCCGAAGGGCTCACCATCATGGACCTGCCGCGCATTCCGGGGCAGACCTGCTCCAAGTTCTTTGATTCCGAGGGCGTTGCGACGCGCAAGGCGCCCATCATCGAGCACGGCCTGGTGCGGGAGTATTTCATCAATACCTACATGGCGAACAAGATGCAGCTGGCGCCGACCATCGAGGATGCCACGCGTCCGAAAGTCCTCCCCTGGCCCGAGGCCGGGCTGGACCGCGATGCGATCCTGCGGCGCTGCGGCAGCGGCATCCTCGTCACCGGCTTCAACGGTGGCAACAGCAATCCCGTGACCGGAGATTTCTCTTACGGGATCGAAGGGTACCTGTTTGAGGACGGACGTGTCGTCCGGCCCGTCAGCGAGATGCTGATGACGGGCAATTTCCTCTCGCTGTGGGCGCGGCTGCTCGCCGCCGGCGACGACGCGCGCCCCTGCCAGACGAAGCTGGTCCCCACCCTGGCCTTTGCCGAAGTGGATTTCAGCGGATAAGCGTGATGATTATTTAATAAACAACGATAGAATAGAAATGAAAGTAGAAAACAGCAAAGTCGTGGCAGTCAGCTACGCACTCGAGGTCGAAGGAAAAATCGCCGACCAGTCCGCGCCCGGCGCACCCCTTGAATACACCCACGGCAGCGGGATGCTTCTCCCGAAATTCGAAGCCGCCCTGGAGGGCAAGGAGCCGGGCGATACATTCGATTTCATCCTGAGTCCCGAAGACGGCTACGGGGTCTATGATCCTTCCTACAAGATCGAGCTGCCGAAGAGCGCTTTCGCGATCGACGGAGAGGTCCGCGAAGATCTGCTCGTGGTCGGACGCACCATCCCGATGCTCAACCAGGCCGGGCAGGTGGTCCAGGGTGTGGTGGCGGCCGTCGCCGAGAGCGCCGTCACGATGGATTTCAACCATCCGATGGCGGGCAAGACCCTGCATTTCACCGGCAAGGTGGAGAGTGTGCGCAGCGCCAGTGAGAAGGAGCTGGGCGAAGAGACTGAGCACCATTGCCGCCGCGGCAAAGGGAAAGGCGGCTGCCACGGAGAAGGACACGGTGACGGCGAAGGCTGCTGCCATGGAGAAGGCCACGGCCACGGCCACGGTGACGGCGAAGGCTGCTGCCATGGCGAAGGCCACGGCCACGGCCACGGCCACGGTGACGGCGAAGGCTGCTGCCATGGCGAAGGCCACGGCCACGGTGACGGCGAAGGATGCTGCCACGGTGAAGGCCACGGTGAGGGCTGCTGCCACAAAGACGAATAAAGAACCTATGCGCACCGCCGTCGTCATCCTCAACTGGAACACCCGGGACTACCTGGGCCGTTTCCTGCCGCCGCTGCTAGAGAGCCTGCAGGGGCTGGATGCCGGCGTGGTGGTTGCGGACAATGCGAGTACGGACGGTTCGCGGGAGCTGCTCGCAGAGCGTTTCCCGCAGGTGCGGACCCTGCCGCTGACGGAGAATTTCGGCTTTACCGGAGGCTACAACCGCGCTTTTGCGACACTGCTCGGCGAGCCCGGCGCCCCCGAGTACCTGGTGCTGCTGAACTCCGATATCGAGGTGCCGGCGGACTGGCTGGAGCCGCTCGTGGACTGGATGGACGCGCATCCGGATTATGCCGCCTGCGGCCCCAAGCTGCATGCGCTGATCCCGGAAGGCGGCGACTACCGCCGTACGGACCGCTTCGAGTATGCCGGAGCCGCCGGCGGCCTGCTCGACCGCTACGGCTATCCCTTCTGCCGCGGACGCGTGCCCGGGCGCACCGAGATGGATGCCGGGCAGTATGACCGGCCGGCGGACGTGCTGTGGGTGTCCGCTGCCTGCCTGCTCGTCCGTGCCCGCTGCTGGCGGGAGCTGGGCGGTCTGGACGCGCGCTTCTTCGCCCACATGGAGGAGATCGACTGGTGCTGGCGCGCACAGCTCGCGGGCTGGCGCGTGGGCGTGGTGCCGGACAGTTGCGTCTGGCACCTCGGCGGCGGCACCCTGGCCCCTGCTTCGCCTTTCAAACTCAAGCTCAACTACCGCAACGGGCTGCTCCTGCTGGACAACAACCTGGCCGCCACGGTCGGCGCACGCAAGGCCCGCCGGCGCATCCGCGTGCGGAAGATTTTGGATTGTGCCGCGGCAATCGTATATTTGCTGTCGGGAAAGGGCGCCGGCGCCCGGGCCGTCCGGGACGCGCACCGCGAATACCGGCAGCTTCGCGGCGAGCCGGGCACGGAGAGCAGCGCCAGCGTGCCCGCGAACGCAAAAAAGGCCGTCCCGGGCACGGAAAGCGGCGCCTGCGTGCCCGCGAACGCAAAAAAGGCCGTCCCGGGCACGGAAAGCAGTGCCGGCGTGCCCGCGAAACCGAAAGGATTGTGGGATGTGCGCATCCTGCTGCAGACCGCCCTGCGGGGAGAGAAGATTTTTAACTATTTGAGACGTTATGAAGATCGTTATTGAAGGGGCCGGTGAGGTCGGTTCCCACCTCGCGAAGATGCTTCGTGCCGAGGCGAACGAAGTCACGGTGATCGACGACGAAAGCGAACGCATCGATGCGCTGTCGTCCACGACCGACGTCGAAACGGTCCTCGGCAACCCCTCGTCCATCCAGGTCCTGCGCGACGCCGGCGTGGGCAAGGCCGACCTGTTCATCGCGGTCTATCCCTATGCCACGCAGGAGGTCAATATCGTCGGGGCCCTGCTCGCCAAGCAGCTGGGCGCCGCCAAGGTGATCGCCCGCATCAATGACGAAGATTATCTCAATGCGGAGAACCGCTTGCTGTTCAAGGAGTTGGGCATCGAGCTGATGTTCTATCCCGAGAAGAGCGCCGCGGATGAGATCGTGGCCTTCCTCAAGCACAACTCCACCGCCGAGACCATGGATTTCGCACGGGGACGCCTGCAGATCGCCGTGTTCAAGCTCACGGAGGACTCCCCCATCCTGGACCTCAAGCTGCTCGAATTCATCAAGGATACGACAGCGGAGGAGCTCAAGCAGTTCCGCGTGATCGCCATCTCCCGCGACGAGAAGACCATCATCCCCAAGCTGGACACGAAGTTCCTCTACGGCGACATGGTCTTCACCATCTGCACCCGCGAGGGCGTGGACCCGCTCTACCGGCATTTCGGCAAGACGAATATCTCCATCGACAGCGCCTTCATCCTGGGCGGCAGCCCCATCGGCGAGATGCTCGCGAAATCGCTCGCCCGGAGCGGTCTCAAGGTCAAGCTCGTGGAAAGCGACAAGGGGCGCTGCATCGAGCTCTCGGAGAAGCTCCCGGACTCGATACGCATCGTCAACGGGGACGGGCGGAATTCGGATTTCCTCTTCGACGAGGGCATCCAGGACTACGACGCCTTCATCGCCCTGACGGGCAACGACGAGAGCAACGTCCTGTCGTGCGTGGTGGCCAAGAAGTTCGGTGTGGCGCGCACCATTGCGGAGGTCGAAAACATCGAGTATATCCACATCGCCGAGGAGATGGGCGTGGACAACGTCATCAACAAGAAACTCATCACCGCCGGCCGCATCTTCAAGTTCACCCTCTCGGGCAAGGCGCGCTTCGTGCGCTACATGACCGGCACGAATGCCGAGGTCATCGAATACACGGCCGCGCCGGGCGCTGCGATCACGGCCGGTCCGATCAAGGACATCGACTTCCCGCGCAACGCCATCATCGGCGGCGTGATCCGCGGCAGCGAGGCCTTCATCGCCGTGGGCGACACGGTGATCCAGCCCTACGACCGCGTGGCGATCTTCGCCCTCCCGGAAACGATCCGGGAGATCGACCGCTTCTTCAAGTAGCTAGAAATACTGGCTTTCCTTTTCAAACAGGGCCCTGTCCTCCCGATTGGGATCCGGACGGACGGCGCTGCTGTCCCGCAGTTTCTCCACGGCTTCGCGTTCGCTGCGGCTGAGTTTGCGCGGGATCCAGACGAGGATCTTGACGTAGAGGTCGCCGCGGCTGCCGATGCCGTAGCCGTTGACGGCCGGCAGGCCCTTGCCGCGCAGGCGCTCGACCGTGCCGGACTGCGTCCCGGGGTCCAGTTTGAGGCGCTGCGCGCCATCCAGCGCCGGGACCTGGATCTCGCAGCCGAGCATGGCGTCCGCAACGCTGATCACGCGGGTGTAGAAGAGATTGACCCCGTCGCGTTTGAGCTGGGCGTGCGGCTGCTCCTCCACGATCACGAGCAGGTCACCGTTGATCCCTCCATGCGGGGCGGAATGTCCCTCACCGCGCAGGGTGAGCTGCATGCCGTTTTCCACGCCGGCCGGGATATGAACCTTGACGGTCTCCTTCTGGCGGACCAGACCCGTGCCTTTGCAGCGGCTGCAGGGGTTCGTGACGACCTTGCCGGTGCCGTTGCAATGCGGACAAACGGAGGAATTGATCGCGCGGCCGAACAGGGTGTTGGTCACGGTCTGGACGGTGCCGGTGCCCTTGCAGGTCGGACAGGTCTTGACATCGGAGGCGTGCTTCGTCCCGCGGCCGTCACAGTCCGGACAGGGGCGGTTGCGCTCGATGGTCACTTCCTTATCGCAACCGTTCGCGATTTCCTCCAGGGTGACCCTGACGCGGGTGCGGATGTCGCGGCCCCGCTGGGTCCGGGGACCCTGCTGGCCCCCGCCGAAGCCAAAACCCTCGAAGCCGCCAAAGCCGCCGAAACCGCCGAATGCGCCCCCGAAGAGGTTGTTGAGGATGTCGTTGAGATTGCCGAAACCCTGGCTCCAATCCTGGGCGCCGGCGCCTTCCACGCCGGCGAAGCCGAACTGGTCGTACTTCGCCCGTTTGTCCGGATCACTCAGCACGGAATAGGCCTCGGAGGCTTCCTTGAACTTCTCCTCGGCGGTCTTCTTCTCAGCGTCCGTTCCGCTGACCCAGCGGTCCGGATGCCATTTGAGCGCCGCCTTACGGTAGGCGCCCTTTATGTCGTCGGCCGAGGCTCCCTTCTGGAGCCCCAGGACCTCGTAGTAATCCCTTTTTTCTGCCATAGATCTATGCTCCTACCACGACTTTGGCGTAACGAAGGACCTTGCCGCCCAGGGTGTAGCCGGTCTGTACCACGTCGATGACCTTGCCTTTGAGCTCCTCGCTCGGCGCGGGAAACTGCGTCACGGCCTCATGAAAGTCCGTATCGAACACCGTCCCCTTCGCCTCGATACGGGCGAGGCCCTGGGTCTTCAGGTAGTCCATCAATTTGTTGTATATCAGTGATGTGCCTTCCTTGGCGGCTTCGTCGGACGATTTGGAAAGCATCTCCAGCGCACGCTCGCAGTCGTCCAGCACCGGGAGGAGACCCTCGATGGTCTTGGCCGATGCGGAGGCGATCAGGTTGAGCCTGTCCTCGGCGCTGCGGCGACGGAAGGTCTCGAACTCCGCCATCAGGCGCAGGTAGCTCTCCTTCTCTGCCGCCAATTTGTCAGACAACTCGGCGACCTGCTTGCGCAGACCGTCGTCCTTCTTCTGTTTCTTCTTGCTTTCTTCCGCCCGGGGAGCCTGCTCCACAGGCGCTTCCGCCTGCGGTTCCTGCTTCTTTTCTGTCTTGTCAGCCATAATAATCGTTTATTTGCCCTGAGTCAGAGCAAATCACTTGCCATTGACAGAATGTCACCCACCTATTTGCGGTACTCGGCGATCCCCTTCTCGGCCATGAAGGCCAGGACGGTGTCGTAGCTGTCGAATTTGGCCGTGCCTTCGAGGTAGACCTTGACCGTGAAGCCGATCTCCCGGCTGATGGCGTAGAGGTTCTTGAGCGACTCGAGCACGCAGTACTCGGCCGCGATGCCGCAGATCACCACTTCGTCGCCCGGCTCGAAAAGGTCCTGGTCCTTCGGGTCGAAGCCCACGAAGGCTCCGTACTCCTCGGGAGACTGCACGCGTCCCTTCAGGATGAAGCGCATCTTTTCTTCGGGAAGACCCGCCAGCACGCCGGGGTCCAGCGCAGCGCCGGCGGTGTGGTGCACGCAGTGCACGGGCCACGGGCCGCCCTGCTCCCGGAAGGAGCAATGGTCCACCGGATGCCAGTCGAGGGTGAAATATACGAGGTCGAAACGGTCCTTGACTTCGTTGATGGCCGGGAGGACCTGGGTCGCACCCGGGACGGTCAGGGCACCGTAGATGAAATCTTTCTGCAGATCGATGGCTAATAGGATGTTGCGCATAAGACGGAGGTTTAATGGGACAAAGATAGGAAAATATTCGTATCTTGCGGATTGAATCCTTCAAGATCATTGCATATGAGAACCCTCTTCCTCACCACGGCGCTCTGTCTCCTTCCGCTGGCCGCCTGGGCCCAGCCGATGTTCGAATATACAGGCAAGTCTTTCGCGGACGTGTGCAACGCCCCCGAGGACAAGACGGTCGTCTCTGTCGAAGGAGACATCAACAAAGACGGCCTCAAGGATCTGGTGATCGCCATTTCGGAAGTGTATGATGACGACAACTTCGCCTTCTACCTTGGCCAGGAAGACGGCACCCTGACGCGCTTCCGGAGCTATGCCGTGTCACTGCCCTACGGCGACAAGACGGGCCTTTCCATCACCAACGCGGGCGTGGTGCGCATCCAGCTCGACCGGAACGATGGCTACGACGTGTTCCTGTACCGCTACGAGAAGGATGACTTCCGCCTAATCGGCGGCAAGAAGGACCGCCACGTCTCCGGGCATTTCGACGAATCCTACAATTACCTCACCGGCGAGATGAACCGCACCGACGGCGAGGGCAAGAGCCGCAAGGTCTCCACCGCCGACCTGCCGGAGCTGCCCGTCCTGAATTTCGGCTGGGTCCCGCTCAATTACGACATGCTCGCCTACCTGCACGAGGAGCCGGAAGACAGTCCGATGGATGCCGACGACATCCTCGTCATGGGCATTTTCCGCAGGATGCAGGCCACCGAAATGCTCTTCTGGCATTTCTGCGACTGGGAGAACCCTTACCACGATCCCTACCGCACCGAAGATAGAATCTGGGATGCCGAGGACAGCTACGAGAGCCCCGGCAGCTATAATTGCTATTCTTCCCTGACCATCACCAAGCAGGACGACGGCTACTATTTCATCGAGCACAGCACCACCTCGGTGGACCGGAGCTGGGAAGCCGGAATCAATGAAGAGGGTTCCAATATCGACGAACTCCTGGAAGAAGCAGATTATGAAGAAGAAACCCTCGAGGAAGAGTGGTTCTTCTACGACGGCATCTTCACGTTCGGTTAGCCGCACATTTTTTAAAAAAATGTTTGCAGGGTCCCGAAAAGTTTCTATCTTTGCAGTCCCAAAAGACAGCAGCCTCTCTTCGAACGGTTTGATGACGCTGCGACTTGTTAAGAATTTGACATATGGATTTGATTAACTTAGTAGAGCAGTCGTTCTCCGAGAACAAAACTGCCTCCTACCCGAAGTTCAAGGCCGGTGACACCATCACGGTGACGTACCGGATCAAGGAAGGCGAGAAGTACAGACTCCAGAGCTTCCGCGGCGTGGTGATCCAGATTTGCGGATCCACCCCCTACACGAAGACCTTCACCATCCGCAAGGTTTCCAACGGTATCGGTGTCGAGAGGATTTTCCCGTACGAGTCCCCCGCGATCGACAGCATTGAACTCAACAAAGTCGGTAAGGTCCGTCGTGCACGCATCTTCTACCTCCGCAACCTGTCCGGCAAGAAGGCCCGCATCAAGGAAGCGAAGCGCGTGGTGAAAGAGACCCCGGCCGAGTAGCGATAGACCGGCGCCTGCACCGGCAAGCATGGCTCCATAGCTCAATTGAATAGAGCATTTGACTACGGATCAAAAGGTTACAGGTTTGAGTCCTGTTGGAGTCACGAAAGAACCCCGTCAGTTTTGACGGGGTTCTTCGTTTTTTCCCGTACCTTTACGACATGAAGCTCTGGTGTTCCCGCATTGCGATCCTGACACTATGTCTCCTGTTTCTCGCCGCGGCGGGCGCATGGTCTAGACGTCCATCTCCTGCGTCGCGGCCTGGATGCCCAGGGTCCGGAGCTGCTGCAGGAAAGCGTCCTCAAAGCCGTGCTCGGCAATCTTGCGGGACATATTGAGAATCAGCGAGTCGCCGTAACCCGTGCAGGCGGAGGCGCCGGAGTTGCCGCGCTGGCGCCCGAGGATGAAGTCGATGTCGCGCACATAGGGGCGCAGGGACTCCGGCAGCTCGATGCGGCCGATGTTCGACAGGGTATGCGTGCAGTAGCGGTCGCCTTTGAGTTTGTTGATGAGGTCGATGATGGGCTTCTTCAGGAAGCGCGGGATGGCGGCGATGGCGCGGTTGTCCTCCAGCTCCACGTTCTTCGCGATCTTGGATTCCAGTTCGCTGGGCATCGAGAAGAGACGTTTCTGCGCGGAGACGACCTGCAGGATCTGGTCGAAGTCGTAATCGCCGTTGCGCACGTCCACGCCCACCATGACGTAGGAGGAGAAGTTGCGCAGCGTGCAGCCGCCGAAGATGCGGCGCAGGTCCACGGGGACGTTGACCTTGAGCACGGAACTCCCCTTTCGGAAGTCTCCCCGGCGGGTCTGCTGCAGGGCGTACACCATGGCCGCGGTCAGCAACTCCGTGACGGTGGCGCCCCGCTGCTTTGCGATGTC
>JAAYCA010000045.1 GCA_012744435.1 Bacteroidales bacterium | reverse complement strand
GCGGATGAACAGGCGCAGCATGCGCACGGCATCGTCGATCTCCACCGTATCGTGGTGGGTGATCTCCACCGCCAGCTTGCCGGTGGCCGAGAAGGTCGAATACTCGGTGCTTTTGCGGCTTTGCGGCCTGAGGGTCGGTCTGGGATCGGCGGCTTTTTCCTTCTTGGTTTCCACCGTCTGCTGGATTGGTTCGTAGCGCAGGTTGTACAGGGGGAAAAAATATTTCTCCCGGCGGCTGTCATACCCCCAGGATAGGGTATTCTCCACCTCCAGCACCTCTTTGAGCAGGTTGCCGATCTCCTCCGACCAGGCTTCGTGATTGGTCACCTTGACCAGCGGTTGGATCTCCAGCCCCTTGGGGATGCGCAGGCTACGGCCGAGCACCTAGGCGATCAGCAATTTTGAGGAGAAGGCCCGCGACTCGTGGGGGACGATCTGAAAAACGTTCTTCACATCCCACCCCTCGGTGAGCATGCTGACCGAGACGATCCATTCCACCGGGCTGCCAGGATCATCCACGCTCTTCAACGCGGCCAGGTTGTCCTTGCGGCGTTTTTCGGGAGAATCCTTGCCGTCGCGCGGCGAGTAAGCCGCCTCGACGCGAGCCTTGGCGGCCTTGGCCGTGGGGATGCCGGACGTCACCCAGATCGCCTTCTTCTCGGCATCGGCGCGACTTATTTTCTTTTTCTTGACCAGATAATCGACCAGTTCCTTCCAAACCTCCACGCAACGGGCGATTTCCTGGGTGACGACAATGGTGATCGGGCGCAGCTTGTGGCCGTATTCCACGCGGTTCTTCTCGTGGACGGCGTGGATCTTGTCCCATGATTGCGGTTTGTAGGTGTCTTCGACGATGTAATCCGGCTTCTTGACAACCTTCCCTTCCACCGCCTGTTTCAGGCCAAAGCGGTAGATCACGTCCGGGAAGTAGTCGTTGCCGATGTAGGCGGTGCCGGTGACGTGGATCAGGTAGCGGAAGCCGTAGTCCGAGCTGACAAGGAATTGCAGCCACTTCTTCATCGACGCCTCGTCGCTGTCGTCGGGGCTGAAAAGATGGTGCGCCTCGTCGTTCAGGACCAGGGTTCGGGCGCCATGCCCCTTGAAGCTGTCGGCGATGGAGGAGCCGGTACCGGAGTAGACCGCGTGAATGTTTTCGATGCAGATGTCGCCGGGCTGGATCGTCTCGTTCCCGCGTTTGATCGCCGGGATGACTACCCGCGCCCCCAGCTCCTTCATGATTTCCGCGAGCTGCGGGTTCCCCGCCAGGGCGGTGAACTTTTCCAGCAGGCCGTCTTCGATGGTCAGCGACGGGCAGAGGACCAGCACCCGGTCCACCAGCCCCTCGGCCAGGGCAATGACGGCCAGGCCGTACATCAGATAGCTCTTCCCCCCGCCGGTGGCGATATCGATGGATGCGGCCTTGCGATCGCGCAGCGGCATTTTCTCCAGGAAGGCATCGATAGAGTCATGCCGCTTGGCCAGCGCAGGTTGACTGCTCCAGTTATCGCGGGCCAGCCGCTCCAGATCGGGATATTTCGCCGAGACAAGAAAACGAAGCGTCTCGCGAATGGCGCCGCGCTGGAAGGCATAGTCTCCCGTGGCCAGCAGGTTGAGGAACGCATCATACTTGCGCACCACCGCTTCGGTGGCATCACTGGTGTCATCCATCCGCAGAAGCTGATCGGCGATCCGGAATTGCACGCTCATCGAAAGTCCTCCCGGCTAAAGAGCAGCGTTTTCTCGTTGCCGTAACGGTCGCAGAGGATAACCATCATCTTGCCGCTCTTGAACTCCTGCTCGGGGATGCGAATCTCCAGCGCCTTGGCCTTCTCCGGCCCGCCGGCCTCCTTGAGCAGTTCCTCCCCCCAGAAGACCCGGCCGAGACGGAAGACGTCGCCATTGTAGTCGAGGTCGACCATGGCCATGGAGAAGGTTTCAAAGTTGGCGAAATCCTCCGGGTCCGTAGTCAGGGTTCGGGAGCGGAATTCCCCGATCGATAGGACGAGATCCTGGAACAGGCCGTTCTTTTTGCGGGCGGTCTTGTATTTGACCAGCGGCTGGGAGATGAAATCGAAGCCGACCGCGTCGATGACCTC
>JAAYCA010000044.1 GCA_012744435.1 Bacteroidales bacterium | reverse complement strand
TATGCCGGCAGCGGTGACTTGCGCGCCCAGTTTGGAGAACTGTACTCCAACCCGGCCTGCCGGATCTGGGGCTTTGGTGTCAATGTCAAATTCTAAGACCAGGAGGACACGAATATGAAAAAGATATTATACTTTGTATCCGCAGTTGTCATCACCCTTTCCGCAGCTTCCTGCGAGAAGTATTTTGACATCAACTACGACCCGAACCTGCCTGCTTCCGAGAACATCACCAACGATATGATCTTCCCGGGTATCGAGGCGGCACTTGCTACAAGCTACGGCGATTTCTATCGCATCACTGGAGGTTATTTTTCTCAGCAGTACTCGCATCTCTTCGGTACTTCCAACTACCTTGATTATTCCCAGTTCGAAATGTCTGCGACGCGCAGCAATACGCATTATGTCCAGCTCTTCCAGAAAGTCCTGGTCAACTCCAAGACCGTCAGCGAGAAAGCGCAGGCTGAGGAAGATTGGGGCACAAACCTGGCGGCTGTCGCCTTGCGCGCTTTCGCATATCAGATTCTCGTGGACTGCTATGGTGAAGTCCCTTATACCGAGGCGCTCGATGACACGATTCTGACACCGGCTTATGATGACGGCAAGACCGTTTACAAAGGCATTCTCGCCGAACTTGACGAAGCGCTCTCCAAGGCCTCGACCGGCCAGAAAACAGCCAAGAGCCTTCTCTATCCCAATGGTAACTCCACCGACTGGATCAAGTTTGCCAAATCCGTGAAACTCAAGATCCTCAGCCGTATGTCCGGCGCCGAGGACGTGAGCAGTCAGATTGGTGCCCTGGTCGCCGATGGTGATTTCATCACCAGCGACGCTCAGTTCGCCGGCTGCTGGTCCAATGCAGACGGCCAGTACTCCCCGTTCTATTCCGAAGAGTTCAGGCCCGGCATGCAGTACAATGTCTGCGCCAACTTAGCCTTAATCGGCACGATGATCATAACGAATGCCGACGGTGACGTGGTTTACACGGATCCCCGTCTGGCCAAGTACTTCGCGACCAATAACCAAGGTGCCTACGTCGGTGGCATCTCCGGAACGAACTTCGCCAACACGGCTCCGGCTCCGTACAACAATGCCGCCGGTTTCTGCCGTCCGATCGTGACCCCCACGACGCCTGTTGCCGTGCTGTCCGTCGCCGAAATTGAATTCTTCATTGCCGAATACTACGCCAAGTCCAATTCAGCACAGGCCGCCGAACACTATGCAAAGGCCGTCAAAGCTTCTTTCGCGTCCAACGGTGTCGATGGCGCCGACGATTTTATCGCCCAGTGGCCTTACGACAATACCAACTATGCGAAGAGTATCGGTATCGCCAAGTGGCTCGCTCTCGCCGGATCCAACAACTTTGAGTCTTGGTGCGAAGTGCGCCGCCTCGGCTACCCTGCATTCGGTACCGTCAAAGGTAGCGACATGTGGAACGGCAGCAATGCCGTCGATATCTCGGGCTACGAAGCCGGAACGCTTTATACACCGTACAAGCGTTACGATCAGGTAGGCGACAACACCCTGATTGCACGCTGGCCTTATGCCAACTCCTCCCAGACTCGCAACAAGAACTGTACGGAGTTCCCGGGTTACACGACCAAAGTATTCTGGGCGAAGTAGTTTGTTTAACACAAAAAGGAAACAGAATGAAAAAGTCATTATACCTCATTGTTTGCGCGGCCGCTCTCTTCGTGTTGGGCAGCTGCCAGAAACTGACGACCGAGGGATTGACCCGCACTACCTATTATCCGGTTCTTGGCCTCGAAGGTGACGATCCGTTTGTCGTAACCCTTGGCTCGGCATATGTGGAGCCCGGTTATACGGCCACCCTCAATGGGGAAGATGTGTCTGACGGCGTCACCATTTCCTCGAACGTCGACACTTCCGCCCCCGGTATTTACCAGGTCACCTACTCTGCCGTGAACGAAGACGGTTTCTCCGCCTCCATCAATCGGAATGTGTATGTGCTGAACCCGGGCGGGATAGACAACGTGTATAGCAGCAGCTGCCATATGGGTTCCCGCAGTTACAGCGATCTTCCTATCGTGATCACGAAGGTCTCTGACGACACTTATATGATCGAGGACCTTTGTGGCGGTTTTTACTGCTATGGCCGTTATCCCGGCTATGAACCGAGCTACGACTTCCACGCCGAAACGCTCTTCAAGATTGAGGCGGACAACTCGATTACGCTTGGTGCCGCAGGTGATTGGTACTTCAAGAGTTCGTTTAATTATGCCAATTTCGAGGGAACCTATGATCCTGCGACCGGTGTCATCGATTATTTCTTCGATGATCTGTACGTAACCCTTACCCCGCTTGCTTAATTTCAACAGAATCCATTATGAAAAAAATATTAATGATATTGGGTATCGCCGCTTCCGTCCTAATGATTTCCTGCCAGAAGGATCCGGTCGAGAACACAGCGACCATGGCGACTGCCGGTCAGTGGTATGTCCAAATCGATGGTGTTGACGCCAGCGGCAATCTTCCCGACGAGTCATATGCTGATATCTATGGTCTCGGGAATGTCATGTTCCTTACCTTCAACACCGCGGCGAATAAAGCAGACGAAATGATGGTGAGTGATCTTGGAGATTTCTGGGATTTCCAGATTGTGGTCAAATGCGATCAGAACGCTCTGACTTTCGGCAACACCGCAGAAGTCGAGAACCTCAGTTATGACTGCAACGTCCTGCTGACCAATGGCAAGATTACCTTGAACGGCGCCCAGACACCCAGTGGAAAGCCTGCCGATGCAATCGAGTTTGACATTACCTTCGACGATGACGATGCTCCCGCAATGTATGGCTTCGACCACTACAAAGTCCATGGCTACCGCTATACCGGACTGGCCAACGACAACTAATTGTCTTTAACGTGATGCAAAAGCCGGCGGCACGGAAGGTGTCGCCGGTTTTGTTTAGACTTCCACCCAGTGGATCCTCACCCCGCTGCGCTCCATGCCGCGCCACCAGGTCATTTGCCGCTTGGCGAACTGGTGGATGGCGGTGGCGAGCTGCGTGCGCATTTCCTCGTAAGAGAGGACGCCCTGCAGGTATAATGTAACGAATTTGTACTCAAGCCCGTAGGCGATCAGTACCTCGGCGGGGACGCCGCCCTCGAGCAGGCCGCGGATCTCCTCGACCATGCCCTCCTGCAGGCGGGCGTCGAGCCGTGCGTCTATGCGCGCGTTGCGCGTCTCGCGGTCCACGAGCGTGCCGATGAAGAACGGCCGCTGCGGGAAGCCCTCGCGGGGCAGACCTTCCCGGGCGGCGCTGAGAGGCACATTCCCGGAGAAGTCATAGCCGCGCGTGACGGCGTTGATGTACATCCCCGTGCCGCCGCAGAGGACGGGCACGGCGCCCCGGGCGCGGATATCGGCGTACACCCGCAGGAAGTCCTGCTGGTACTGCCAGACGTTGTATTGCGTGCCGGGCTCGGCGATGTCGATGAGGTGATGGGGGACGGTGCCGTATTCGGCGAGGTCCTTGCCCGTGCCGATGTCCATGCCGCGATAGACCTGGCGGGAATCCGCCGAAATGATCTCCCCGCCCAGCTTTTCCGCGAGCGCCACGGCGTAGCGCGTCTTGCCGGAGGCCGTGGGGCCGAGCACCACGACCAGGTCGCAGGCGCCGGAGGCGCAGTCGCGTCCGAGCTGCACGGTGTCCAGCTGCTCGGGGGTGGGCAGCTCGGCGACGATGCTGTGCTTGAGTCGGGGCATTATTCTCTTTCCATTTCCCGGCGGATGTCCTTCTCTTTGATCGTGGCGCGCTTGTCGAACTCTTTCTTGCCCTTGGCGAGGGCGATGCGGAGCTTGGCGTAGCCGCCGGCATTGATGTAGGCGCGTACCGCCACGATCGTCAGGCCTTTGGTCTTGACCGCCTGCGCAAGGTGCTTGAGCTCCCGCCTGGTCAGCAGGAGCTTGCGGTCGCGCAGGGGCTCGTGGCTGCTCCAGGCCGAGGCCCAGAAGTAGGTGGCGATGTTCATGCCGCGCACGTAGAGTTCGCCGCCGGAGAAATAGCAGTAGGCGTCCTGCAGGGAGGCCTTGCCGGCACGGATGGACTTGATCTCCGTGCCCACGAGGACGATCCCGGCGTCGTACTCTTCGAGAAACTCGTAGTCGAACGACGCCCGCTTGTTGGTGATGCGCACCTGCTGCGGTTTTTTCTCCTTTGCGCTCATAAGCCGAAGGCTTCCTTGATGCAGTCCACGCTGTCCAGCAGCTCCCAGCCGAAGAACTGGACGCCGTCCCGGACGTAGGGCTTGCGGCCCATGTGGCCGTAGGCTGCGGTGGGTTCGTAGATGGGATTCTTGAGGCCGAACCTGCGGATGATGGCGGCGGGGCGCAGGTCGAACATCCCGCGGACCTTCTCCGCGATCTCGGCGTCGGACTCCGCCGTGTGGCGCGTGCCGTAGGTGTCCACGAAGACGCTCACGGGCTCGGCTACGCCGATGGCGTAGGCCAGCTGCACCAGACATTCGTCCGCCACGCCCGCGGCGACGAGGTTCTTTGCCAGGTAGCGGGCGGCGTAGGCGGCGCTGCGGTCCACCTTGGAAGGGTCCTTGCCGGAGAAGGCGCCGCCGCCGTGGGCGCCGCGTCCGCCGTAGGTGTCCACGATGATCTTGCGGCCGGTCAGGCCGGTGTCGCCGGCGGGGCCGCCGATCACGAATTTTCCGGTGGGGTTGACGTGCAGGATGTATTTGCCGTCGAAAAGACGGGCCGTGCGCTCGGGCAGGGAAGCGATGAGGCGGGGGAGGACGATCTCCCGGACATCTTTTTCAATCCGCGCACGCATGCGCGCATCGTCGTTGTCGAATTCGTCGTGCTGCGTGCTGAGCACGATGGTGTGGACGCGCACGGGGGTGCGGCGTCCCGTGAACTCGACCGTAAACTGGGATTTGGCGTCCGGCCGCAGGTAAGGCATCAGCTCCGGCTCATGGTGACGGATGTCGGCGAGCGTCTGCAGGAGCCGGTGCGACAGCGACAGGGCGAGAGGCATGTATTCCTCCGTGTCCGTGCTGGCATAGCCGAACATCATGCCCTGGTCGCCGGCGCCCTGTTCTGCCGGTTCCTGGCGCGCCACGCCGCGGTGGATGTCGGCGCTCTGCTCGTGGATGGTGGAGATGACCCCGCAGGAAGCGGCGTCGAAACCGTATTCGGCCTTGGTGTAGCCGATGCGGGCGATCACGCGGCGGACCGTGCCGGGAATGTCCACGTAGGCGCGGTCGGAGTTGACCTCGCCCCCCACGACCACCAGTCCGGCGGTGCAGAAAGTCTCACAGGCGACGTGCGCCTCCGGATCCTGCCGGAGGAATTCGTCGAGAATGGCATCTGAAATCTGGTCGGCGACTTTGTCGGGATGACCTTCGGAGACGGACTCCGATGTGAAGAGGTAGTTCATCTTTTTAGCATTTTTGACGAGGTTGCAAGCAGTCAAATCTGTCCTCGTATGTTGTTTATAAATCGCTGCAAAGATAGCAATAATTGTTGATAAAAAACCTGAAAATGGCTTGGGCTTTTCGTTTTACTGAATTATATTTGCGGCGCGTATAAGAACCTGGGCCGACAAAAACTCAATTTTACCATATTATCAAACTGTTATGAAACAAACCATCAAGAGTTTATTGCTGTCTTTCACAGCAATGCTTTTCGTTGTGTCTGCCTTTGCGCAGGTAACGACCTCCTCCATGAACGGCAAGATTGCCGATCGGAGCGGGGAGGGTGTCGCCGGTGCGACGGTGGTCGCCGTCCACACCCCTTCCGGGACACAGTATTTTGCTGTGGCCAATGCGGACGGCCGCTACTTCATCAACGGTATGCGTGCCGGTGGCCCGTATTCCGTTGAGGTCAGCTGCCTGGGCTACCAGACCGTGACCTACACCGATGTCACCCTTTCGCTCGCCGAGCCGTATGCTCTCAATGCGACGCTCAGCGACGACACACAGATGCTGTCCGAGGCGATTGTCGTTTCAACCGCCGCTTCCAAGTTCGCCGCCGAGAAGACCGGCGCCGCGACCAACATCACCAGCACCCAGATCACTTCGCTGCCTACCATCAGCCGCAGTATCACCGATGTCACGAAGCTGTCTCCTTATGGTGGCAGCGGCATGAGCTTTGCCGGTTCTGACGGCCGTACGTCCAACTTCACCGTGGATGGCGCCAACTTCAACAACAACTTCGGTCTGTCCGACGGCCTTCCCGGCGGCGGCAGCCCGATCTCCATCGACGCCATCGAGGAAATGCAGGTCGTGATCTCCCCGTACGACGTCCGCCAGGCCAACTTCATCGGCGGCGGTGTCAATGCCATCACCAAGTCCGGTACCAACACCTTCAAGGGTTCCGCTTACGTATATCACCGCAATGAGAACATGCGCGGCGACGTGGTGGACGGCGAAGCGGTGTCCGGTGCCCGCGACAAGGACCGCACCACCACCTACGGTTTCACCCTGGGCGGCCCGATCATCAAGAACAAACTCTTCTTCTTCGCGAACTACGAGTATTCCCTCATGCCGACCGTGGTGAACCGCTGGCATGCTTCCGAGGACGGCGCCGCCGACCCGGACAAGTTCATTTCCCGCACTTCCATGGCGGACATGGAGACGGTCTCCAGCTTCCTGAAAAGGGAATATGAGTATGATACCGGTTCCTGGACCGATTTCCCGGCCGATGAGAACAACATGAAGGTCCTGGCCCGCATCGACTGGAATATCTCCGACAAGCACCATCTGGCCCTGCGCTACAACTACACGGTCAACAATCGCTGGAACAGCACCAACGCTTCTTCTTCCGACTGCGGCCAGCGCACGACCAAGGCCCGTCTGTCCGAGTATTCCATGGCTTTCGCCAACTCGATGTATTCCATGCAGAATGTGGTCAACACCTGGTCTCTCGACCTCAACAGCCGTCTGACCGACGTCCTGTCCAACCAGTTCCTCGCCACGTTCTCCATGCTGGATGATGTCCGCGGCACCAACTCCGAGCCGTTCCCGTTCATCGACATCCTCGATGGTACGGGTACGATTACTCCGTACATGTCGGTAGGTTACGAACTCTTCACCTGGAAGAACGCCGTGCACAACCGCGTGCTTACGGTCAAGGACGATGTGACTTACTTCGCCGGCAGCCACAAGATCACCGCCGGTGCGAGCTATGAGTATCAGCTGGCCGACAACGCCTACATGCGCAACGGTTCCGGTTACTACCGCTACAATTCCCTGCAGGACTTCCTGAGCGGAGCCACTCCGGAGACCGTCAACCTGACTTACGGTTATGACGGCAACGAGGATCCCGCCGCCACCGTCCGTTTCCACAAGCTCGCGCTTTACGGACAGGATGAGTGGAACCCGACCGACCGTCTCAAGCTGACCGCCGGCCTGCGCATCGAGACCATCCTCTTCAATAACGCCGATGTGAACCGCAACCAGGCTATCTACGACGTTGACTACAACGGTTATCATATCGACACCGGCACCTGGCCGACCCCGAAGGTCCAGTTCTCGCCGCGCGTCGGTTTCGTATGGGATGTCATGGGCGACAAGAGCCTCAAGGTCCGCGGCGGTACCGGCCTCTTCACCGGCCGTCTCCCGCTGGTATTCTTCACCAACATGCCGACCAACTCCGGTGTGGTGCAGTACCAGGGCAAGATCACGACCAAGTACAAGAACGGCGTTGCCGATCCCAGCCCGTACCTGTCGGCCTTTGCCGGCAAGATGATCACGGACCCTGCCGCCCTGCGCGACAAGATGGTCTCCGTGGCCGGTTTCCCGACCACCTACGATCCGGCCAAGGGCACCCTGCCTTCCAGCATTGCCGCCGTGGATCCGAAGTTCAAGATGCCGCAGGTCTGGAAGACCTCCCTGGCTGTCGACTACGCTTTCCCGACTTCCTTCCCTCTGAGCATCAGCGGTGAGGTTATCTTCAACAAGACGGTCAACGCCGTCTGCATCCGCGACTACAACATGAAGTCGGTCGAGGGCTTTGCCCGCCTTAACGGCGCGGACAACCGCCACATGTATCCGACGGACTACACCTATACCTACAATTACGCGAAGAGCAACACCGGCACCTCCGCCTATCTGCTGACCAACACTCCGAAGGGTTATGGCGGATCCGCCAGCGTACAGATCGACGCCCGTCCGGTGGAGGGCCTGTTCCTTACGGCTGCCTACACGCACACCGTGTCCAAAGAGCTTACCGGCATGCCGGGCAGCGATGCCTCTTCCGCATTCACCTACGTCCCGACTTCCGAGGGTCCGAACAACGCTCCGCTGCACAACTCCCAGTATGTGACTCCTGACCGTTTCTTCGCGAACCTTTCCTACGACGACGCGTCCAACAATCACTTCAGCCTGTACTATGAGACCTGGAGAGGCGGTTCCAACTACACCTTCATGTACGCGAACGACCTCAACAACGACAACTACAACTACGATGTGATGTACATCCCGCGCGACGCAAACGAGATCCGCTTTGCTTCCTCCGAGGATTCCAAGGCTTACTGGGCATACGCCGCGACCGATTCGTATCTGACGAAGAATGCCGGCAAGTACGCCGAGGCCTACAGCGTCTATTCCCCTTGGGTCCACCGTCTGGATTTCAGCTACAAGCATGACTTCAAGATCCGCGTGGGCAGTGTCACCAACACCCTCCAGCTCAACCTGGACGTCAAGAACATCCTCAACCTGTTCAACTCCTCCTGGGGCGTGAGCAAATCCATGAATCCTGCCTTCAACGGCGGGCGTATCCTCAACGTGGAGCGCATCGACTCCGACGGTGTCCCCGTATTCTCCACGATCAAGGACAGTAAAGGCAATCAGATCCTCTCCGAATCCGTTCCTACGTGGAAATTCAATCACGGTATCGGACAGTGCTGGTATGCCCAGATCGGTCTCAAATATATGTTCAACTAATAATAGGGCAAGAATATGAAAACAAGATATATCCTTTCTGCTCTTGCAGCGTTTTCCCTGCTCGCCGTCGGCTGCGTCGAGGAACTCCCCGGCGATCTCGCCGAGATCCAGCTGGACAAGTCCTATGTCTCCATTCCCGAGGCGGGAGGTGACGGTCAGATCAAAGTGACCTCCTCCGAAGCCTGGCAGGTGTACACAGATGAGAACAACGAGATTCCGTCCTGGCTCACCGTCTCTCCGATGAACGGCAGCGCCGGTGACGCGACCGTGACCTTCCATGCCGACGGTTCCCCGAGCTATCGCGAGACGACCGTCAAGATCAAGGTTGGCGACAAGTTCCAGCACATCACCGTCGCCCAGGGCGTCAACTTCGTGTCCGAGGCGACCTGCTCCGAAGTGCTCGCCGGCCCGGACGGCAAGACCTATATTGCCGAGGGCGTCTGTGTCTCCATCGCCAATACGCAGTATGGCAACTGGTACCTCGAGGACGAGACCGGCCAGATCTACATCTACGGTACCGTGGATGCTGAAGGCGCGTACAACTGGGCCAGCTTCGGCATCGAAGAGGGCGACGTCGTGAAGGTTCAGGGTCCGAAGACCACCTACAACGGCACGGTCGAGCTTGTGGATGTCAAGGTCCTCAAGGTTACCAAGTCCCTGGTGCAGCTCGTCTCCGGCAGCGAGGCTTCCCTCGAGAGCGACGGCGGCACGTTCCAGGTTGGCCTGGTGAGCAAGGGCGGTAACATCGCCATCGAGATTCCGGAGGCAGCCAAGGCATGGCTCTCCATCTCCGGCATCGATGTGGTCCCGGGCATTCCGGATCCGGCTTTCCCGACCATCGCCGTTCCTGACACTACTTTCGTTACTTTACTGGCCGCCGAGAACGTAGCCGGTCCTCGTATCGCGACGATCTCCTATTCCTCTTCCGCCGCTGGCAACACCTCCACAGTGACTTCCACGGTCAATCAGGCCGGTCTGTCCGGTACGCTGGCAGTGCCGTTCTCCGTCACAGAGGCCATCGAATATGCCAACAAACTGGGCGGCGAGAGCGCGAAGGACTTCTACGTGAAGGGTATCGTCTCGAGAATTGCCAACAAGGGTGAGTTCGGTTCCTATGGCAACGCCACCTTCTTCATCTCCGATGACGGCGAGTTCCATGGTGAGGATGATAAGAACGTTGATCAGGCCAAGGACTTCGAGGCTTACCGCGTCTATTACTTCGACAACCAGAAGTGGAACGGCGAAGAGAACCAGGGCCAGGTCGCGGTCGGTGACGAAGTGATCATCTGCGGCAAGCTTACGCTTTATAAGGGCATTGCCGAGACCGTCCAGAACAAAGCCTATATCTACAGTATCAATGGCGTCACCGAGGAGACCAACGGTCTGGGCAATCTTGCCATGCCGTTCAATTCTGCGGGCGCCAAGGCAAGCATCGACGCCAAGTGCGCCGCCCAGGTCTATGTCCAGGGCAAGATCAGCAAGATCGCCAACAAGGGTGAATTCGGTTCCTATGGCAATGCCACCTTCTACATCTCCGATGATGGCACGTCCCACGAGGACGACTTCGAGGCATACCGTGTCCTCTATCTTGGCAACAGGAAGTGGGTGGAAGGCGACACACAGATCGCCGTCGGCGACGATGTGATCCTCCATGGCCTCCTGACCAAGTACGGTTCTACCTATGAAACATCCTCCGGCAAGGCTTACATCTATTCCTTGAACGGAAAGACCGAATAATATTTATCTGCTTTTTGAGGGAGCCGGTCCGTTTTGGATCGGCTCCCTTTTTCATTTCTGTGGAAAAAGCGTATCTTTACTGCATATTGATAACAGATCTGGTCATGAAAGTTTTCCTCCCTATATTATGTCTACCCGCGGCACTGCTTGTATTGGTTTCTTCTTCCTGTGGAGAAAAACTGCAGGGTCAGCTTTCGCTTACCGTTCCCGAGCCGCAGCTGTCCTGGGAGGGAGGGTCCCAGGACATCAGCGTGGTTGCCGGAGGCAGTTGGACGCTTGAATTTGAATTTGAAAGCGATACGCCCTGGGCGCGTGTCGACCGCCCTTCGGGCACGGGCAATGCCACCGTGCAGCTCAGCTGGGAAGCCAATCCCAGCACGGAAAGCTCGCGTTATGTCCGTCTGGTGCTGCACTCCGGGAGCAAGAGCGCCAGCGCTCCGATGAACCAGGCCAAGGCGGGGGAGGTCTCGGTCCTCCGCTCCGATACCCCGGGCAAGTGGCTGGAGCTCCCGGCGACGAATACCGCCGGACTGTATTTTATCCATCATCCGATGCCGGATCATCGCTCGTTGCGCAATTATTCCTATTATTACGATCCTTCCGCCCGTGTCGCCGTCTGGGTGGCTTATCCGCTCAACAGCGGCCTGAAGGGCAGCGGCAGCCGGCCGAATCCGGAGCCCTGGGGATTGGACCCGAAGGTCCCGAAGGCTGACCAGGCCGTTCTCTACCGGGGATATTCCTTAAGCAAAACGTACGATCGCGGCCATCAGATCCCCTCTGCCGACCGTTACCTGTATGGCGCCAATGCCGAGACCTACTATGGTGTGAACATGACCCCGCAGCGCAATGACTTCAACGGCGGGATCTGGAGCACGCTTGAAGGCAAGGTCCGCGGCTGGGCCGGCAAGTGTGACACGCTCTATGTCGTGACCGGCGCCGACTTGAAAGGCGCAAGCGAGAAAGTGCAGGACAACGAGGGGAAGGATGTCACCGTGCCGACGGGCTATTTCAAGGCGTTGCTCGCCTACAAGAAGGGCGGGAACTTCGGATCCGGGACGGGGGAGTATACCGGTGTCGGCTTTTACTTTGAACACCGCAAATACGAGAACTCGGATACGGCCATCAAAGGCCAGGCTATGAGCCTGGACGCCCTGGAGACCAGACTGGGCCTTGATTTCTTCGTCAATCTCCCAGCTGAGACCCAGTCCGCCGTAGAGGCGAAGGAGCCGGTGTCGTGGTGGTGGAACAATTAGTCTCAAACATATATGAATAAGTTTTTTGTCACATTTTTTGCCGCTTTCCTGATGCTTGGCGGAGTTGTATCCGCACAAACGAAGGACTACACGATAACGAATTCCGGCTGGGGACGTCTGGAAACGGGATTCAGGCAAGGCATCGCTCCCTACGAAATTCGGGTGTCCGAGTTGGACATCCACCGTTGGAGGAAGACGACGGGAGAACTTATTCTGAACGAAGGAGAAAAGCTGCTCACAGTCCGCTTGCCGCGTAAGGAACTTGTCTATGTCCTTTTGACGGAGAGCCATGTCCACAAGGACCGCAACGGATGGAGTTATGTGGAACACCAGGCCCTGGAGAATGACCATACCTACTGCCGTGTATGGAATTGCACCCACGAGGACGGTTCCCGCCAGATCCTTGTATTGTATTCCACCTTTGTCCAGGGCTACAAGATTATTCCCGCAGAAAAATGAAAAGATACGGAGTCATTGCGCTGCTGTCCGCGCTCACCCTGCTGGGCGCCTGCACGCAGCCCTTTCCCGACGACGCGTACGTGGTCGGATTCTACAACGTGGAGAACCTCTTCGACACGGAGCACGACCGGGGCAAGAGCGACGAGGCTTTCACCCCGCAGGGCGAAAACGCCTGGACGCAGGACAAGTATGAGGTCAAGCAGGCCAACATCGCCCGCGTAATCGGCGAGATGGCGAAGAAGAACGGCCGCTGGCATGCCCTGCTGGGTCTGGCGGAGGTAGAGAACGCCCGTGTGCTCGAGGATCTCGTTGCCCAGGAGGAGATCGCCTCCGCCGGCTACCGTTTCGTGCACGTGGAGGGGCCCGACGTGCGCGGCATCGACTGCGCGCTGCTCTACCGCCCGGACGCCTTCAAGGTCGTGGAGACCCGCACCCTGCCCTATGATTTCAATTCCCCCAGCGGGATCGTCTTCGAGAAGACGCCCCAGGAGCAGCGCGAGTTCAAGACGCGCGACGTGCTCTGCGTGCGCGGCGAGCTCGGCGGAGAGAAACTGGCCGTCTATGTGTGCCACTGGCCTTCACGCACCGGCAACAAGGGATCGGATCTGCGATGCCGGGCGGCCGAGATCGTCCACGCGGACATCCTGGCGCTGGAAAAGCGTTTCCCCGGCATCAAGGTCATCGTGATGGGGGACATGAACGACAATCCGGGCGACGTCTGCATGACCGACTACCTGCGCGGCCGCGAGACGATCGCCGAGATGCAGGAGGGGGATCTCTTCTCCCCGTTCCTGAGCATGCACAAAGCCGGCTTCGGCACGGAGGAGTACCACGGCGAGTGGAACATCTTCGACTGCATCTTCGTCAACGGCGCCTTGGCGAAGCCCGCTGAAGGCACCCTGGGGATCCGCAAGAGCGATGCGGGCTACTACGGCCATGTCTTCAATCCGCCGTTCCTCACGCAGCAGGAAGGCCGCTATGCCGGTACCCCCTTCCGGACCTTCTCCGGCGGACAGTTCATCGAAGGCTATTCCGACCATTATCCCACGTACATCATTATCAATAAATAAATGAAAAAAATCCTTTCTCTCGCAGCCATCATCCTTGCCATGACCGCTTGCAACACCCGCGAAAATCCCTTCCTGACGGAATGGGATACCCCTTACGGCATTCCGCCGTACGAGCAGATCACCCCCTCCGATTATGTCCCGGCCGTGAAGGCCGGCATCGAGCAGCAACTCGCCGAGATCGACGCCATTACGGCCAACCCGGACGCGCCGACCTTCGAGAACACCATCGTGCCCCTGGAGCTCTCGGGCCGCCTCCTGTCCAAGGTGGTGGGCGTGTTCTACAATGTCACCGAGACCGACCGCACCGACGAGCTGGCCGCCGTGGAGGAGGAGATCATCCCGCTGATGAGCGAGCATAGCAACAACCTCTCTTTCAACAAGGCGCTCTACAACCGCATCGCCGCCGTCTATAACGCCGACCAGAGCGGCCTGACGCGCGAGCAGCAGATGGTGCTGAAGAAGCGTTTCGAGGCCTTCGAGCGCGAAGGCATCGGCCTGCCTGAAGAGCAGCAGGCCCGGCTGCGCCAGATCAACGCCGACATGGCCGCCAAGACGCAGAAGATCGGCAACAACATCCTCGCCGAGTCCAACGATTTCCTGGACAGGTTCGGCTTCAGCGTGGCCGCCTATCCCGACAAGATGACGACGACGGAAGACCGCGAACTGCGCCGCCAGTACAATGAGGCTTATACTTCCCGCGGCCACCGCGGCAACGAATACGACAACCGCGAGCTTCTGCTCGAGGTGCTTGAGCTGCGTGCCGAGAAAGCACGTATCCTGGGCTATCCCAACGCCGCTTCCTACCTTCTCTCCAACAAGATGGCGGGCGACACCAAGACGGTGGACAGCTTCCTGGACGGCATCATGAAGGCCGCCGTGGCCCGTGCCAAGACGGAGTTGGCCGACATGCAGGCCGTGATGGACGCCGATGTCAAGGCGGGCAAGCTCCCGGCCGGCTCCAAGATCGAGCCCTGGGACTGGTGGTATTATGCCGAGAAAGTCCGCAAGGCGAAATACGACCTGGACGAGTCGCTTACGAAGCCTTATTTCCACATCGACAACGTCGTGAACGGCATCTTCACCAATGCCCACATCCTGTATGGCGTGAACTTCGAACGCCTGGAGGACGTGCCGGTGTACAATCCGGAGGTCCGCACCTACAAGGTCACTACTGAAGACGGCTCCCTGGTGGGTATCTTCACGACCGACTACAAGCCGCGCGCAAGCAAGCGCGGCGGTGCGTGGATGAACAACGTCCGCGATCAGTACGTCGAGGCGGACGGTACGATGGTCCGTCCGATCATCGTGAACGTCTGCAATTTCTCCGACGACTACCTCTCCATCGACGAGGTGGAGACCGCCTTCCACGAGTTCGGCCACGCCCTGCACGGGCTGCTGACACAGTGCCACTATCCGTCCGTGAGCGGCACCAGCGTCACCCGCGATTTCGTGGAGGTGTTCTCCCAGTTCAACGAGAACTGGGCCTTCCAGCCCTCGCTGCTTGCGCAGTATGCGAAGAATGCCGCCGGCGAGCCCATCCCTGCCGAACTGGTGCAGAAGATCCTCAACGCCAAGAAGTTCAACCAGGGTTTCATGACCGCGGAGCTCTGCGCCGCGTCGATCCTCGACATGCGCTGGCACGAGCTTTCTACCACGAAGGGCGTGGATATCGATGCGTTCGAGAAGAAGATCGCCGATGAGATCGGCCTGATCCCCGAGATCACCTACCGCTATCGCTCCACTTATTTCAACCATATCTTCTCCAGCGGTTATGCCGCCGGCTACTATGGCTACCTGTGGGCGGAAGTCCTGGACAAGGATGCCTTCAGCATCTTCGAAGCTTCGCCGAAGGGACCGTACGACCTGGAGCTGGCGAAGAAGTTCAAGCAGACCTTCCTGGAGAAGGGTGGCAGCGAAGAGGCGATGACGCTCTACAAGAGCTTCGCCGGCCGGGAGCCGGACAACACGGCGATGCTTCGCCGCCGGGGCCTGATCGACTAGACCTCCCGCCGTTTTCCGGCGAATCCTTATAAATAAGGATGGCTTCCTGTAAGGGGCTATCCTTATTTTTTGTATCTTTGCAAGATAATTCCGGGGCAAGCCCGGAAAGATGTCCGATAATACAAGAATCAAGTGATATGAACCGAAAAGTACTTCTGATGATCCTCGACGGTTGGGGCGAGGGTACACACGATTATTCCAACGCCATTTGGACGCAGGGCACGCCGGTTATCGACGGTCTGCGTGCGAAGTATCCTTACGGCCACCTGCATGCCTGCGGCGAGTACGTCGGCCTGCCGGACGGGCAGATGGGCAACTCCGAGGTCGGCCACATGAACCTGGGCGCCGGCCGCGTGGTCTATCAGGACCTCGTCAAGATCAACATGGCCGTCCGCGACCACAAGTTCCTCGACAACGCTGAAATCAAGGCGGTCTTCGATTATGTCAGGACCTCCGGCAAGAAGCTCCACCTGATGGGCCTTACCTCCCACGGCGGCGTGCACTCCTCGCTGGAGCACGTCTATGAGTTCCTGCGCGTCGCGAAGGAATATCAGCTGGACCAGGTCTATGTCCATGCCTTCATGGACGGCCGCGACACCGACCCGCGCAGCGGCAAGGGTTTCCTCGAGGAGCTTGAGGCGAAGATGGCCGAGACGACGGGCAAGATCGCTTCGGTCTGCGGCCGTTTCTATGCGATGGACCGCGACAAGCGCTGGGGCCGTGTCAAGGAAGCTTACGACCTGTTGGTCGAAGGCAAGGGTGCAGCGTTCGAGTCTGCCCTGGAGGGCATCCAGGCATCCTATGACGCCGACGTGACCGACGAATTCGTCAAGCCGATCGTCATCACAAAGGACGGACAGCCCCTCGCCAGGATCGAAGAAGGCGACGCCGTGATCTTCTACAACTTCCGCAACGACCGCGCCCGTGAGCTGACCACCGTCCTCACGCAGAAGGATATGCCGGAAGAGGGGATGAAGACCCTGCCGCTGTACTACTGCTGCCTTACCCCGTACGACGCCTCCTTCACCGGCGTGCACATCCTCTTCGACAAGGAGCTGGTGAACGACACCCTCGGCGAGACGGTCTCCAAGGCCGGCAAGCGCCAGCTGCGCATCGCCGAGACGGAGAAATATGCCCACGTGACCTTCTTCTTCAACGGCGGCCGCGAGCTGCAGTTCGAGGGCGAAGACCGCATCCTGGTCAACTCCCCGAAGGTGCCGACTTACGACATGCTGCCGCAGATGAGCGCCCCCGAGGTGGCCGAGAAGTTGATCGACAAGATCAACTCGGAGGTCGAGGATATGATCATCCTGAACTTTGCCAACGGCGACATGGTGGGTCATACGGGTGTGTACAACTCCGTGACCCGCGCCGTCGCGTGCATCGACAAGCTCGTCGGAAAGGTGGTGGACGCTGCGATTGCTCACGACTACGTGGTCCTGCTGACCGCCGATCACGGCAACGCCGATTTCGAGATCAACCCAGACGGTTCGCCGAACACGGCGCATTCCCTCAACACGGTGCAGTTCGTCGTGATCAACGCCGGCGACGCCGTGAAGACGGTGAAAGACGGCGCCCTGTGCAATGTGGCGCCGACCATTCTCAAGTTGATGGGAATTCCGCAGCCGGCGGCCATGACGGCCGAGCCGCTGATCTGATTCGGATTTACTTCCTTAAAAGCTTCTTCAAGCCTCGGATGATTCCGAGGCTTATTTCGCTCCAGGTGACGTAGGGCATGTAGCGGTTGACGGCGCCGAGCATGAGGTTCGCGGGCTTCATGCGGTTCCGCAAACCATGAATGTCGTGGTCGATCCCCTTGCCGAGCTTGTTCCGTTTGGCATGGACTTCCTGGATGGCCTTGTCCAGCTCGGCCGCCGTCCTGATCCGGGCATATTTGTTACTCATCGCTGTCGGTATCGTAAAAGACGTCGATAAAGAGCTTGACAAAGAGATTCCGGAAGAGTTTCTGGCGGCTCATCCAGAGGACGATCAGGACAATCAGGAAGACCCCCGTCACGATGAGCGTCCCCCAGGGAGCGCCCACCAGGCCGTTGAGCCATTGCAGCAGGGCGAAGGAAATTAGGCCGAGCACGATGGCGAGGACGGCGAAGATGAGCAGGTAGGCGAGGGTCTGCCCGAGGGCCGTGGACAGGCTGCGGGTCATCTTGAGCTTGGTCTCGTCTATCCGAAGGTCGGCATACTGCCGGGCCTCTTTCGCGAGGGCGTCCAGTGACTTCTCTCCGGCCATGACGCTACAGATCGTCTTCCGTTTTTTCCCGGGCGGCTTGCCGGGCGCTGATGGCGTCGTCGAGCTTGTCCAGCCCCCGCAGGACGGCGGCGCGGCCGTTGTTGAAGGCCTCGGAGCCTTTCTCCTTGATGTCTTCGATGACTTCCTCTCCCTTCTCGGTCCTGGCGAGGTGCAGCAGGACGGCACCGGTCAGGGCGCCGGCCAGGAATGCAAAAAATGAATTACCGTTGGCCATGGTGTGTTATATTATTGGTTGCTTTCAATGAGTTCGTAGTCCAGAAGCCGCTGCTCGAGGTTGGCGCTCTTGACCCGGATGCGCACCGGATCGCCGAGGCGGAACTGCTTGTGGCTGCGCTTGCCGACGAGGCGGTAGCGGGCTTCGTCGAATTCGTAGAAGTCGGACTGGATGTCCCGCACGGATACCATGCCCTCGATCTTGGTGGGCTCGATCTCCACGTACATGCCCCACTCGGTGACTCCGGACACGTGTCCGTCGTATTCCTCGCCGATCTTGTCCATCATGAACTCGACGAGTTTGTATTTGGTGGAGGTCCGTTCGGCATCCGCCGCCACGAGCTCGCGCTCGGAGGCATAGCGGCATTCCTCTTCGAATTTGTCCTTCTTGCCGCTCTCCGCGCCGCCCTGATACAGCGCCAGCAGGCGGTGGACCATCAGGTCGGGATAGCGGCGGATCGGGGAGGTGAAGTGCGTATAGAACTTGAACGCCAGGCCATAATGGCCGATGTTGTCGGTGCTGTAGCAGGCCTTGGCCATCGCCCGCAGGGCGAGATTCTCCATGGCGGCGAACTCCGGCTTGCCCTTGGCACTCTCAAGCAGTTCGTTGAGGGCTTTCGCCGTGGCGCGGCCGTTCTTGCCCGGCTCCGTGGGGATGCGGTGTCCGAATCCCTTGGCAAAGGTATAAAGCGCCTCGAGCTTGAGTTCGTTGGGCTCTCCGTGGACGCGGTACACGAAGGTCTTGGCATTTTTCTGCGCCACGCCGTTCAGCTGTCCGCCCGTGGCCACGAACTCCGCGACCGTGCGGTTCGCCAGCAGCATGAACTCCTCGATCAGCCAGTTGGCCTCCTTGGAAACCTTCTGGTACACCCGCACCGGCTTGCCCTTCTCGTCCACCTCGACCTTCATCTCCGGCCGGTCGAAATCGATCGCCCCCTTCTTCCGCTCCTCTTCCTTCATTATGGACGCCAACTTATTCAGTGTCAGTATTGCCTCGTGCAGCTGCGGAACGGCAGCGGGAACTGCCTCCGGAGACCGTGCCACCCTCGGCATCGTAAGAGGGAGGGGCCCATCGTCAGATGGGAGGGGTCCGGCGCAGCCGGACGTTTCAGGAGGCAGTTGCCCGCTGCCGGCCGCCCCTTCGATAATGGACTGCGCCTGCTCATAATCCAGGCGATAATTGGAATTGATGACGGTGCGTCCGATCCAGCGGGACTTGATCTCCGCCTTGGGCGTCATCTCGAAGACGGCCGAGAACGTCAGCTTGTCCTCATGCGGCCGCAGCGAACAGAGCTTGTTGCAGAGCTTCTCCGGCAGCATCGGGACCGTCCGGTCCACCAGATAGACCGACGTGCCGCGCTCGCGCGCCTCCTTGTCCACGGTGGACCCGGGCCTGACATAATAGGAAACGTCGGCGATATGGACGCCTATCTCGTAGTTGCCGTTCTGCAAGGGCTTGAACGACAGCGCATCGTCGAAATCCTTCGCATCCGCGGGATCGATCGTAAGGGTGAACGTGTCCCGGAAATCCTTACGCCCCTTGAGGTCCTCCGCCGTGATCTCGTCTGAGATCTTGTCCGCGGCATGCTCCACCTCTTCGGAAAAGCGGTAGGGAAGATTGAACTCCGCCAGGATGGCATGCATCTCGGTGTCGTTGTCCCCGGGCACGCCGAGCACATCGACCAGATGGCCGGATGGACCCGGATCGCGGCGGTCCCAGCGATCCACGACCGCGGCCACCTTCATTCCGGCCTTCGCCCCCATGGCGGCGGCGGCCTCCGCATCCACCTGGATATCGTAAGGCATGGATTTGCTTTGCATCAGGACCCAGGCCTGGGCTCCGACGGCATGATAATATCCGACGAACGGGCGGGTGGAACGCTCGAGGATCTCCACCACCTCTCCTTCGCGGCGCCGGGTGTCCCCGGATTTCTCCCGTGTCACGGCCACGCGGACGGTGTCCCCCTGCAGGGCGTGACGGGTTTTGGCGGCCTTGACGAAGATATCGTCGTCCTGGCCTTCGACAATCACGAAAATGAACCCTTCACGGGTCATCTGAACTTTTCCGACCAACTGCGGGAAGACCTTCTTGCCGCTGCCGGAATGCTTTCTGCCGGATGGTTTCCGGCCTTTTCCACTTCTTTTTTGCATAATCGATAATTCATGACAAAGGTAACGAATATCTCGGAGAAAAATTGTATCTTCGTATGTCGTTCTTTCCCTATGAGTGTAGAAAAACTTAAATCCAGCCTCCGGACCGTTCCGGATTTTCCCGTCAAAGGCATCCTCTTTTGGGATGTCACCACCCTTTTTAAAGATGCAGACTGCCTCCGGGAGCTCATCGAAGACCTGTACGAACTTTATAAAGACAAAGGCATCACCAAGGTGGTGGGCCTGGAGTCGCGCGGCTTCGTGGTCGGTCCCGCCCTGGCGGTCCGCCTGGGCGCCGGTTTCGTGATGGCGCGCAAGCCCGGCAAGCTGCCTGCCGAGACGGTCAGCGAGAGCTACCGGAAAGAATACGGCATCGACACGATCGAGATCCACAGGGATGCGATCGGCCCGGACGACGTCGTCCTGATCCATGACGACCTGCTGGCCACCGGCGGCACGGTGGGCGCCGCTGCGCGCCTGGTCCGGCAGTTCCGGCCGAAAGAGCTGCTGGTCAACTTCATCATCGAGATCGAGGAGCTGAAGGGCCGCGAGGCCCTGCCGCAGGATGTCGAGGTGACGTCCATCATCAAAGTTTGATCACTATATATACCATAAGATGAAAAAAGTATTCTTGATGGCGGTAACTTCCGCCGCGTTGCTGTTTGCTCAAGGAGCAAAGGCCCAGACCAACCTGCAGGTGTTCTACGACTTTGCGCCGGATCGCCAGCATGTGACCACGACCCTGGAGGGTTTCTACAATGACAATTGGGGCAACACCTTCTTCTTCCTGGACCACGACTACGCATCCAAGGACCTGAACGGCAAGACCATCGCCCCGAGCGGAACGTATCTCGAAATCGCCCGCTGTCTGAATTTCTGGCAGGACAGCTCTCTCGCCCCGCTCAGCTTCCAGGTGGAGTACAACGGCGGCGTGTACAACGGGTACACCATCAACAGTGCTTTCCTGGTGGGTCTCGACCTGTTCCTGCACAGCGCCGATTTCAACAACACCTTCAACTTCAAAGTGCTCTACAAGAACATCATGGCCACGACGAGCAAGGTCCCGATGCAGTTCACCTTCGTCTGGGGCCTCCAGGACCTGTTCGGTGTCAGGGGCCTGCGCTTCTCGGGATTCTGCGACTTCTGGTGGGAGGACCACGCGCTCTTCAAGGATCACAACGGTGCGCTGCTCGGCGAAATGGCCAGCACGGTCTTCCTGTCCGAACCCCAGCTCTGGTACAATCTCGGCCAGTTCTTCGGTTGCGACAACTTCAATATTGGCGGCGAGGTGGAGCTCTCCTACAATTTCGGCACGGCCAAGGGCTTCTGGGCCCGTCCCTGCGCAGGTATCAAGTGGGTCTTCTAACGGCAGGCGGTCATGGCGGGTTTCTTGAATAAAGCTTTCGGCTTCGAGGCCGGCAAGCACAACGTCCGGACCGAGATCGTCGCCGGAATCACCACCTTCCTCACGATGGCCTACATCCTGGCCGTCAATCCCAACATCTTCAGCGCCCTCGACGGGATGCCCGGCGGCGCCGTCTTCACGGCCACCGCCCTGGCGGCCATCATCGGTACGCTGGTGATGAGTTTCTATGCCAAAAAGCCTTTCGCGCTGGCCCCGGGCATGGGCCTCAACGCTTTCTTCGTGTACACGGTGTGTCTCACGATGGGCTACACCTGGCAGTTCGCGCTGACGGCTGTTCTCATCGAGGGTATCCTGTTCATCATCCTCACCCTGACCAAGGTCCGCACCTGGCTGCTGGATGCGATTCCGGGCACGCTCAAGAAGGCGATCGGCGCCGGTATCGGCCTGTTCATCGCTTTCATCGGCCTGCAGAACGCCGGGATCATCGTGAACTCCGACTCCACGCTCGTGACCCTCGGCGAGATCACCCGGGGCACGGCCCTCGTGGCCATGATCGGCCTGATGATCACGGCCGGCCTGGTGATGCTCAAGGTCCGCGGAGGCATCCTCATCGGTATCATCATCACCACGCTCATCGGCCTGGTGGTCAAGGATCCCGCAACCGGCATGGCCGTGACGCAGCTGGCCCACAACGACGCCGGTGCCCTGCAGCTGGTCTCGCTGCCGCAGAGCGTCTCCCCGATCTTCTGCAAGTTCGAGTTCTCCCAGATCCTGAGCTGGGACATGCTGGTCGTCGTGCTCACCTTCCTGTTCATCGACATGTTCGACACGATGGGGACCATCATCGGCGTGCATCAGGGTGCCGGACTGGCCGAGCGGGATGAAATCGAAGGGATGGAGAAGATGTTCATGGCGGACTCCGTCGCCACGGTCTGCGGCGCCTGCCTCGGCACTTCCACCACCACGACCTACGTCGAGAGTGCAGCCGGTGTCGGTGCCGGTGGCCGTACCGGCCTTACGGCTTTCTCTACGGCCGTCTGCTTTGCCCTGGCACTGTTCCTGTCGCCGATCTTCCTCTCCATTCCGGGTGCCGCTACGGCTCCGGCGCTGATCATCGTCGGCGTGATGATGATGCCGTCCATCACCCGCATCCATTGGGATGAGTACTGCAAGAGCATTCCGGCTTTCCTGACCATTATCATGATGCCGGTGGCCTACAGCATTTCCGACGGTATCCTGATCGGCGTGATCGCCTACGTGCTCACCCACGCGATCAGCGGCCGATTCAAGGAGATTTCCATCCCGATGTGGATCCTGGCCGTGCTGTTTATCCTGCGCTACGTCTTTATCTAGGCTGGCGCCGGTATCGGCGTTTTTCGATGCGACCCCCGGCCGGACAGCCGGGGGTCGCGTCGTGATCGGCATTGCCGGCGCAGGAGTCAAGCAGGCATATTGCCTTTAGCCAGGACCTCTTTTCGATAACGGAGCGACAGCCAGACGGTCCGGAAGGCAAGGTGGGCGAAGTAGGCGGCGAAGAGGAGGTGCAGGGCGGTGGCGCCGGCCGGTTGCAGCAGGGCGCGTCCGATAAACCAGATTCCAAAAAAGGCGGCAGCCGCCCCGCCCATGGCGACCATCAGGCCGCGGGAGGCCGTAGCGCCCAGGAAAATGCCGTCCCAGGTGAAAGCGGCGCAGCCCAGCGGCGGCATCAGCAGCAACCACGGGAGGAACTGGCGGGCAGCCTGCACGACCGATTCGTCGCTGGTGAGCAGTCGCAGCACGGGCACGCTGGTGGAGGCATATAATCCTATGAACAACAGGGCAATCGCCATGCTCCAGACGAAGACATAGCGCACCGACAGGCGCAGCATCGCGCCGTCGCGCGCACCGATAAACCGGCCGGTCAGCGCTTCGCCGGCATAGGCGAAACCGTCGGTGAAATAGCTGAAGAACATCAGCAACTGCATGATGATGGAGCCGGCGGCAAGCATCAGGTCGCCGTAGCCGGCGGAGATCATCGTGAAGCCGATGTAGATGAGGATGAAGAACAGGGAGCGCCCGAGCAGGTCCAGATTCATCCGGAAGAAGCGGCCGGTCGATCCGTCGTGGAGCAGGGCGCTGAAATCTTCGCGCCGCAAACGGGCGAAGACACTGCGCCCATAGCGGCGCCAGCAGACCAGCAGTCCGTACAGCAGACCGGAATACTGCGCAATGACGGTGCCGAGCGGAATACCGGCGAATCCCAGACCTTCCCACGAGCCGATGCCGAAGGCAAGCACGACGCTGAGGACGATGTTGACCCCGTTGATGATAAGGTCCATCCACATCGGGTGCACGGAGTCTTGCATCCCCACGAACCAACCGCGCAGGGCCATCAGCGTCATGGTGGCCGGCGCCGCCCAGATGCGGATGAAGAAATAGCGTTCCGCGAGTGCCTTGACCGCCGGCGTGGCATCCGTCATAAGGATGACGCCTTTGAAAAAGGGCCACTGCAGGAGCAGGGCTGCCAGTGCTGCGATCAGAGCCAGCGCCACGCCGCGCAGAAAGATGCGTCCGCACTCCGCGGGATCCTCCCGGCCGAAGGCCTGGGCCGTCAGTCCGCCTGTCCCGGTGCGGAGGAATCCGAAAGCCCAATAGAGCAGGGACAGGACCATGGCTCCCACGGAGATGGCGCCGATCTGCGCCGCCGTGTCGCCGTCCAGGTGGCCTGCCACGGCGGTGTCCACCATCCCCACAAGCGGAACGGTAATGCCGGCAAGGATGCTCGGAACGGCCAGTCGTAGAATTTCGCGGTTAAGGGCTTTGTTCATCGGAATTTCCTGTCCTCCTCGAGCATGCCGAGGTAGGAATTATACCGTTCTGCGCTGATCCGGCCCGCATCGACGGCGGCCTTGACGGCACAGTCGGGTTCGTGGGTATGCGTGCAGGGCACGAAACGGCAGTCGTCCGTGACGGCGAGCATCTCCGGGAAATATTTGGAAATCTCCTCTTTCTCCAGGTCCACGAGCCCGAAGCCGCGCAGACCGGGGGTGTCGATGACGAATCCTCCGCCGGCAAGGCGGTACATCTCATACAGGGAAGTCGTGTGCCTGCCCTGCAGATGCACATCGGAGATGCGCCCGATCTTGGGATCGAGTCCGGGGTCCAGGGCCTTGATGATGCTGGACTTGCCCACACCGGACTCGCCGGAAAAGAGATTGATCCTGTCCCGGCAGCGTTCCCGCAGGACATCGATTCCCTCGCCCGTGCGGGCGGAAGTCTCCAGAACCGTGTAGCCGGCGCTTTCATAGATGCGCCGGAAGGCGGAGACCATCTCCGGGAACTCCTCCCGGTACAGGTCCACCTTGTTGAGCACGATCAGCACGGGAACTTTATACACTTCGCAGGTGACCAGGATCCTGTCCAGGAAGGGGAGCTTGATCTCCGGAAAGAGAAGGCTGACGATGATGACGGCCTGATCGAGATTGGCTGCGATCACGTGGGACTGGCGGGACAGGTTGGTGGAGCGGCGGATGAGGTAATTGTCCCGGGGCAGGATTTCCTTGATGACCGCCGGCTGCTCCTCGGAGGCGACACCGTCCAGCTCATACCGGACACGGTCGCCCACGGCGACGGGATTGGTGGCGCCGCTGCGCTCCAGCCGGACCTTGCCCCGCAGCACCGCCGGGAACAGCTCCCAGTCGGGGAGCGGGCTCAGGAGGTAATGACTGCCTGCATTCTTGACGACTGTCGCGATCCCTTCCATCGGCTATTTGGCGCGGCACACAAGCCGCTCGGCAAAGCGGCGGAGCCTTTCCGTCTTGAGCAGACCGAGGCCGATGTCGGAAATGGCGTCCATCGCCCGGTCCGTGAAGCGGACGATCTCGTCCTTGGCGTCGGCGTCCACGCCGTAGCGGAGATAGAGCTCCGTGACGGCTGCGATCTTCGTCGCTTTCTGCTCCACCGTGTCCGCCGGCAGGGAAAAGGCAGCGAAGAACGGCGCCTTGTCCGTCATCTTCTCCAGGGCGCGGACGGTCAGCCAGCTTTTCTTGCCATTGACGATATCCCCGCCGATCGGCTTGCCGAAGACCTTTTCGTCACCGAAGGCGTCCAGGTAGTCGTCCGCCACCTGGAAGGCCATGCCGAGCTCGTAGCCATAGCGGTACAGCGCCTCGCACTGCTGCGGAGAACCTCCGCCGATCAGCGCGCCCATCTCGGCCGAACAGGCCAGCAGGACGGCCGTCTTGAGACCGATCATCTTGTTGTATTCCTCCATCGGGACCTCCGTCTCCGATTCGAAATCCATATCGTACTGCTGCCCGTCACAGACCTGGGCGGCCGTGCGGGAAAAAAGCGCCAGCGTCTGCTCCTGCACCCGGGCCGGAGCCTTGGCGATGCGGCGGTAGGCGTCGATCAGCATCACGTCGCCGGAGAGGATCGCCGTATCTTCATTCCATTTCTTCCACACGGTCGGCACGCCGCGGCGCAGCGGCGAACGGTCCATGATGTCGTCGTGCATCAGGGTAAAGGAGTGGAAAACCTCCAGGGCGGTGGCGGGGGAGAGGATGGACTCGTCGAAACGGTCGCTGAACAGGGAATAGGCGGTCAGGCACAGGCGCGGGCGGATGCGCTTGCCTCCGATGGCGATCATATAGCGCAGCGGATCATACAACCCGGCCGGTTCGGCCGTAAACTGAATCTGGTCGAACAGCTGCCGGGTCAGATCGTTAAGTTGGCTTTCTGTTATCATAGCAAGACAAAGATAAGCAATATTTTTCATCATTTCGTGCTAACTTTGCGGCGTTATGAGAATCATTTTCGCCACCGCCAATTCCGGCAAGCTCCGCGAGGCCGCCGAGGTCCTCGGCCCGGACTTCGAAGTCGTCACCCCCCTTTCCCTGGGCATCACCGAAGACATCCCCGAGACGGGATCCACCCTGCAGGAGAACTCCCTGCAGAAAGCGCAATACTTGTTCGAACGGACGGGACTGCCGTGTTTCGCCGATGACACGGGTCTGGAGGTGGATGCGCTCGGAGGCGCCCCCGGCATCTATTCCGCCCGCTATGCCGGGCCCGGGCACGATCATGAGGCCAACATGAAGAAGCTGCTGGCGGATTTGGAAAAGCTCCCGGCCAAAGACCCGGAATTCCGTCGCGCCCGGTTCCGCACCGTGGTGACGCTGATCCTCGCCGACGGGACACCCCATTTCTTCGACGGTGTCTGCGAAGGAGCTATCGCACAGGCGAAAAGGGGCACCGGTGGCTTCGGTTACGATCCTGTCTTCCTGCCCGACGCTTATCCCGGCCGCACCCTCGCCGAAGTCTCCGAAGAGGAGAAGAATGCCGTCAGCCACCGCGGCCGCGCGATCCGCGCCATGGCTGGATGGCTGAAATCCATATGACTCGAACCTGGCACTATGATTCCCCGCTGGGCGGCATCACGCTGGCCGGGGAGGACCACGCCCTGACCGGACTCTGGTTCGACGGGCAGGCGCATTTCGGCAGCACGCTGGATGTGCAGTCCGAGAAATCCTGGCTGCCGGTCTTCGCTGACAGCTGCCGTTGGCTGGACGGTTATTTCGCCGGGCGGATCCCGGATTTCATCCCCAAGCTGGATTTGCGCGGAACGCCCTTCCAGTGCAGGGTCTGGCAGGCGCTTCTGGACATCCCCTACGGACAGACGCGTCCTTACGCTGCGATCGCCCGGGCTGTCTCCTGTCCCAGCGCACGTGCCGTCGGGGGCGCCGTCGGGCGGAATCCCATCTCCCTGATCGTTCCCTGCCACCGCGTCATCGGTGCCGGCGGCACCCTGACGGGCTATGCCGGCGGGGTGGAGCGGAAACGGATGCTTCTCCGGCTGGAACAGACCGGAATTATCTGAATCGGACGGTGCCGGGGATCAGATGTAGTTGGCGTGGCTGACCTTGGCGGCCGGGCTGGCGTTCAGGATCTGGGCGACCATCTTGTCGGCGTTGGCCTTGGTGGTGAGGAGCTCCATGAAGCCCGTCCCGGAATCGTGGATGAACAGCTTGCGGAAGCGTCCCCGCTTGTTCTCCTTGTAGATGACGGTCGTGATGTCCGACATCCGGAGCGGATACTTCTTCAGCTCGCTGTAGGTGATCGTATCCTCCTCGTCGTCGAAAGTGTAGGTGCTCAACTTGTACTGACTGAAGAATATGGCAAAGTAGATCAGCGAATAGAAGACGCTGAAGAGGTAGGATTCGTTCGAAAGCACGAAGTACAGGACGAGGCACGCGATCCCGATCACTCCGATCGCGATGCTGCCCCAGAGGATCAGCTTTGGATGAGCCGTGTTGGTGTAGACGGTCTTCATGAGCGGCTAATATTATCGTGGTTATTTCGGCCTTTTGACAAGGTCCCCATCAGTCCAGCGTCCATTCTGCGCCGTCCTTGGTGTCTTTCACCCGGATGCCCAGGGCGGCGAGGGCGTCGCGGATGTGGTCGGAAGTGGTCCAGTCCTTTGCGGCCTTGGCGCTCGCGCGCTGCTCGAGGACCATCTGCATCAGGCCGTCGATGACCTTGGCCGTGCTCCCGCCGGCGGCTTCCTCGTCCTTGAGGCCGAGCACGCCGAAGACGATGTCGTCGAAGAGCTGCACGAGCGTGTCCAGGTCGCCCTTGGAGAGCTTGACCTGCCCCGCTTTTGCGGAATTGACGAGCTTGACCGCCTCGGCGATGTGCGCGAGGGCCACCGGGGTGTTCATGTCGTCGCAAAGAGCATCATAGATGCCTGCGAAAACGGCCTTTACTGCATCGCTGTCGGCCGGGCAGCTGTCAGGCGCGATGTGTTCCGGCTCCTCGCCGTAGGCGTACGCCGGCGCCTTGCGGCCCGCCATCGCATAGAGGTCGCGCGCGGCCTGCATCAGGCGCTTGAGCCCCTTCTCGGCGGCCTGCAGGGCCTCGTTGGAGAAGTCCAGCGTGCCGCGGTAATGGGCCTGCAGGATGAAGAAGCGGATCGTCATCGGGCTGTAGGCCTGGTCCAGCTTCGGATGGTCGCCGGAGAAGAGCTGCGGCAGGGTGATGAAGTTGCCCAGGGACTTGCCCATCTTCTGGCCGCCGATCGTGATCATGTTGTTGTGTACCCAGTAGTGCACGCCCTGCGTGCCGCGGGAGGCCTGGTTCTGGGCGATTTCGCACTCGTGGTGCGGGAACATCAGGTCCATTCCGCCGCCGTGGATGTCGAACTCGCGGCCGAGGTATTTCTCGCCCATGACCGAGCACTCGAGGTGCCAGCCCGGGAAGCCCTCGCCCCAGGGGGACGGCCAGCGCATGATGTGCTCGGGCTCGGCCTTTTTCCAGAGGGCGAAATCGTAGGGAGCGCGCTTGTCGCCCTGTCCGTCCAGGCTGCGGGTACCTTCCAGCGTGTCATCCAGGTTGCGTCCGGAGAGGACGCCGTAGTGGAAGTCGCGGTTGTATTTCTCGACGTCGAAGTAGATGCTGCCGTTGCTCTCGTAGGCGTAGCCGGCCTCGAGGATCTTCTTGATCGCTTCGATCTGCTCGATGATGTGGCCCGAGGCGCGCGGCTCGATGGAGGGCGGCGCGCAGTTCAGCAGGCGCATGGCTTCGTGGTAGCGCAGGGTGTAGGCCTGCACGACCTCCATGGGCTCCAGCTGCTCCAGACGGGCTTTTTTCGCGATCTTGTCCTCACCCTCGTCGGCGTCGTGCTCCAGATGCCCCACGTCCGTGATGTTGCGCACGTAGCGCACCTTGTAGCCGAGGTGGCGGAGGAGCTTGCTCAGCACGTCGTAGGTCACGCCCGGGCGGGCGTGGCCGAGGTGGGCGTCGCCATAGACCGTCGGCCCGCAGACATACATGCCCACGTGGCCGGGATGGACCGGCTTGAAGAGCTCTTTGCGACGGGTCAGGGTATTGGTGATGAAGAATTCGCGCATGGTCTATTTGGGATATAACTAGGCGAAGATACAAAAAATCTCCGTATATTAGCCTTATGAAATTCATCAGCTGGAATGTCAATGGCCTCCGCGCCGTCGCCGGCAAGGGATTTGCCGACATTTTCGAAGCGCTCGACGCCGATTTCTTCTGCCTGCAGGAGACCAAGCTCTCGGCCGGGCAACTGGACCTCGAATTCCTGGGCTACCAGTCTTATTGGAACTATGCCGACAAGAAAGGCTACTCCGGCACCGCGATTTACACCCGCCACACGCCGCTGTCGGTGGTGAACGGCATCGGGGTGGACGAGCACGACCACGAAGGCCGCGTCATCACCCTCGAGATGCCGGACTTTTACCTGGTGTGCGTCTATACTCCCAACTCGCAGGACGGCCTGCGGCGCCTGGACTACCGGATGCAATGGGAGGACGCGTTCCGCGCCTACGTAAACGGCCTGGCTGCGAAAAAGGGAGTCGTGATCTGCGGTGACATGAACGTCGCCCACGAGGAGATCGACCTCAAGAATCCAGCCACCAACCACTTCAACGCCGGTTTCTCCGACGAGGAGCGGGCCAAGATGACGGAACTGCTCGCCGCCGGATTCCGCGACAGCTGGCGCGACGCCCATCCGGGTGAAGCCAAATATTCCTGGTGGTCCTACCGCATGGCCGCCCGCGAGCGGAACGTGGGCTGGCGCATCGACTATTTCCTCGTCTCCGAGAATCTTGCCCCCCGCGTGGCGGGCACTGACATCCACAACGAAATCTTCGGCTCCGACCATTGCCCGGTGGAGCTGGTCCTATCGAAATGACACACTTATAACGATGAAAAAGACCCTGTATCTTATTCTTCTCCTGCTTTTCGGCACAGGGGTCCTCATGAAGGCGCAGACCATCAGGGTGGGCGACCATTTCTATGACGGTACGACCCTCTTTACCGTGCAGGAGATCCGGACGGGCAATATCGTCTATATGGCAGAAGCCTCCGGAGATCGTGAACTGACCCTGGAAGAATGGCCGGAAAAACCGGGGGTATTCACCCTCCGGCCCAGCCGCAATGCCGAGGAAGCGCCGTATGAGACCGGTTTCGGCACCCATATCGACTATGTACGCCAGCCGGATAACAAGTATTTGGTGATCTATGGAGACAACGACATTGTCGCTAAGATTTTGCCGCTCGTGCTGCCGATGCCGAATATCGCTGCGGGCAGTCTGTGGTACAACGGTTCGCTGGTCTATGATGCCAACCCTGCGGAGGACGGTTCCGTCCGGATGAACGCCATGGCGGAGGGCGAGGAGCAGGAATTCATTCTGACGCCCGCGATGGACGAAGGGGATCTGTTCGAGGTCACGGACGGGCCGAATGGTGCCAACAATCAGTATAAAGAAGCCGCCTACGCCCGCCGGATCCGGCAGGACGGGTTGGATGTCATCTGTTTCTATGACAAGGACAACCGGCTGATGGACGCGATGCAGGCCACGCAGATCTGGGATTCCCAGGCACTTAACGTGAATCAGTGGATGGCGATGCTCAATGGAAACTACAAGACCGGAGGCGGCAAAGAGGTGGTCATCGGCGATGTCTACTCCACGTGCGGCGGCGTCGAAATGCCCCTGAAGGCCGTCACGTTCAACGGGATGGTCACGGGCGTGGTCGATTTCGGCAACGGGGGTCCGTACCTGACCGGCAAGACGGAGGCCGTTCCTACCCAGGACGGGATCCGGTTTACGGAAGTGAAAATGAACGACGACGAGCCCTGGTTCGAGCGGACTGTTTCCTATTTCGACCTGACCTGGACCGGCAACCGGAGCCGCTTCGCCTTCGCCAGCGAGATCCTGCTCAACGGCGGCCTGCACCGCTACGACAAGGCGCTGCTGCGCGTGATGCGCAACGCCATCCTGGCCGCGCACGGCTATGTGTTCCAGTCGAAGGACTTGAAGACTTATTTCGAGGCGCAGCCGTGGTACAAGCCGGCCGCGAGTAATTCCAGCATCAAACTCTCGCTGCTTGAGCAGCTCAACGTCTCTCTGATCCAGGCGGCCGAGCGGGCGGAATAGAACAGGCCGAATCAAATGCATCATATAATATGAAAACGTCATTTTTCTTTGCACCTGCAGCGCTGCTGCTTGCCGCTCTGACCCTTGCCGCCTGCGGGGGCAATGCCGGTAACACGACTTCCGAGCCCACGGCGGAGGATTTTGAAACGATGGACGGCCTCTATGAAGAATCGGACGAAGACCATGGCTGGGAGCCCCTCAGCAAGTGGCAGTATGTGGACCTGGACGGCGACGGGATCCAGGAAGTCTGGATGCGCGACGCCGCCGAAGAGTACGGTGCGTTCTATGCCGTCAGCAGCGATTATCTCGCGATGATCGGCCTGGAGACGGGACGCTTCAAGGCTTTCACGCGCGAGCCGAAGGACGGCAAGGGTTATTTCTGCAAGAGCGGCCCGGCCGGCGGACCTTCCTACTACACGGAGGTCGTCGTGCTGGAGAAGAGCCGCATCGTGGAGCGCTTCAACCAGCTACAGGTCTATGAAGAGATCGAGGCTTCTCTCAATGGGGAGGACATCAGCGCCGACGAGGCCCGTGCCTATATGGAGGCGCTGCCGGAGGCCAAGGAGCTTGAGCCCGGCTTGTGGAACATACGAGATCTCAATGACTATGACAGGGTCCCCGTCCATAAGAACTCGGCAAAGGAAGACGAGATGATCATGGATTTCATCACGGAGATGTACAACGAGAGCCTGTTCACCGAAGTGGACTTCCTGGAGGAGCACTGCACGCCCAGGATGCTCCAGCAGCTGCGGGACGATTACGAGTATGACGGCGAGGGCTACGCCTTCTGGGACTTCCGCTCCGAGAGCGACGACTCGACGGGCGGTGAAATCATCAATGTCGAGAAAAAGGACGGACGCTACTATTACGAAGCGTCCGATGGCGGCTACATCTTCCGCAACATCCTCTCCGCCTTCATCCAGGATGGTATCGTGATGTTCGACGGCATCACGCGGGACGCCACCTACGAGGTTTTCGATCCCTTCGCGGACGACTCGGAAGAGGAATATTATTAGTCTTCCGCCCTTGAATATGGACCGGAAGGAGCTGGAAATCATGGCGCCGGCGGGCGGTTTCGACTGCCTGCATGCTGCGATCCAGGGCGGAGCGGACTCCGTCTATTTCGGCATCGGCCGGCTGAACATGCGCAGCCGCTCGGCGGCCAATTTCCTGCCGGAGGACCTGCCGGAGGTGGTCCGTATTTGCCGCGAGGCGGGGGTTCGCAGCTATCTGACGCTCAACATTACCCTGTTCGAGGACGACCTCTCCGCCATGCGGGAGGCGCTGGACGCCGCCCGGGCGGCGGGGGTGGACGCGGTGATCGCGTCGGACATCGCCGCCATCCGGTATTGCCGGCAGATCGGGCTCGAGGTCCACATTTCCACGCAGCTGTCCATCTCCAACGTGGAGGCGCTGCGCTTCTATGCGCAGTTCGCCGACGTGGTCGTGCTGGCGCGCGAGCTGACGCTCGATCAGGTGAAGGAGATCCACGAGGCCATCGTGCGCGAACGGATCTGCGGTCCGTCCGGGGAGTTGGTACGCATCGAGATGTTCGCCCACGGGGCCCTCTGTATGGCCGTGAGCGGGAAATGCTATCTCTCGCTGCATGCCGCCGGCGCCTCTGCCAACCGCGGTGAATGCTTCCAGATCTGCCGCCGCAGCTATGACGTGCGAGACCGCGAGACCGGCAACGAACTGCTGATCGACAACGAATACATCATGTCCCCGAAGGACCTGTGCACCATCGAGTTCCTGGACCGCATCGTCGCCAGCGGGGTGCGCGTGTTCAAGATCGAGGGACGGGCCCGCTCCGCGGAATATGTCAAGCGTTGCGCCTCCTGCTACCGGCGGGCGGCCGACGCCGTCTGCGAGGGGACATACACGCCGGCGCTGGCCGCTGCGCTGAAGGCCGAACTGGCAGAGGTGTTCAACCGGGGTTTCTGGGACGGATATTATCAGGGTGCCCGGCTGGGCGAATGGAGTGCCGTGTATGGCACCCAGGCCACCCGGCGCAAGGTTTACCTGGGAAAGGTGACCAACTGGTTCGACCGCATCGGGGTGGCGGAGATCTCCGTGGAGACCGGTGATTTGCGGCGCGGCGACCGCCTGATGGCCATCGGCGCTACGACCGGCGTGGTCGAGTTCGACGCCGACGACATCCGCCTGGAGTTCGATCCGGTGGAGCTGGCGCCGAAGGGCAGCCGCTGCTCGGTCCGCGTCCCCTGCGAGCTATGTCCCGACGGCAAGCCCCGCCGCGGGGACAAAATCTATCTCTGGGTGGAAGCCTAGGATAGGCACCTTGCCCGGACGCCCCGCCTGCGAAACTATCCCCGACGGGGGTTCAGGATCGGTTCCAACTCTGCCAGTTTGAGGTGGACGATTCGCGCAATCTGCTTGGTCGCCGCACCTGTCTCTTTTTTCAGAACTTGCGCCAGGTCAAGCCTTTGCTTTACTTCCAGAGCCTGGATCTTCCGGCACCCGAACAGCTTGCCGGCCATAGTCTCGGCCCGCGATCGAACCTCCCCGTCCGGCATTGACACGAACTGGGCGTACATCTCGAGATTGACCTCTTCCTCAACCCGTTTATTCAGGACGAACTGATAGTCCCGGACAGAATCGAACTGGCGCTCCATCACCTTGGTGTTGACATAGTCGCCTGACCAGATCAAGCCGTTGGGCAGAAGGATCCAGTCGGCGGGAGGTTCCGTCTTGCTGTGAAGGATCCGCCTCCGCTCGTAGATGGACAAAGTGGCGATCTTGCGGCCGAACGCCAGCATCCAGTCATTGTCCGTATACATCAAGGAGGCGGAGCTCCACCTGTAGCCCGACGGACTGACGGCCATGCCGGCAGTCGTCGGATTGCGATGGATATAGGCGATGGTGGTCCGGAGCCTGTCCTTGTCAGGGATCAGCCAATGCCCGATCTCCCAGTTTTTTCCGGACCGGTTTTCCCCGCCGTGGTGTCGAAGCCAGAGTTCGGTCGCCTGTTTATAGTTCTCCATGAACAGGATACAGTCCTCTTCCAGGCCATACAGGATGAAGTGGACGTGATTGTCCATCAGGCAGAAACAGACCACGATGACCGGATGGCCCTTTCCGAGCCGGCACAGACAGAGGGCGATGCGGTTCATGCCTGCTATGAATTCTTCGACGGATGCGAAGAGGATGTCGTCCTCCAGGCCCTTCGTGGCGAAATGATAGTAGTGCTTGCTTTTCATAATCTCGGTTTTCCCAAAAATAAGAAGAACTGCGCTGCCGGGAAAACGCATTTGTCACATTTTTAAACTTTAATAAGCCGGGATATGTTTTATGTTTTTTGCAAACGGCTATCACCTCGCCCGGATGGGGCGGGGTTTGCGGGCGACCCCCAAGGATATGACTGTGGGTCGCCCGTTTGGGAGGGTAAATCCGGGCCAGGTGCCGCAGTGTGCCGAAGGGGAAGGAAATCAGAGCAGGCTGCCGAGGAAGAGCTGCGCCTCTTCGGGGGTGAAGCCCCGGAGGCTGGCGTAGGCGTCGAGAACTACCCGGGGGAGGTGGCGGATTTCCGGGTAGGAAGCAGAGGGATGTGCGAAGATGAGCCCGCAGATGCTTGCATCGGGGATCATGGCGCAGGACTCCGTAAGGCGGATGTCCAGCGCGTCGGCGCCGGGCAGCAGGGCAAGGATATCGCGTTTGAGGCTGTGGTCGGGGCAGGAGGCATAGCCCGCCGCCGGTTTGACGATCTTGACAGGAGAGCCTTTCGGCAACTGCTTTTCCAGTTCGGCATCCAGCCATCCAGAGGCGGCTTCAGCCAGGGTCAGGCGCAGGGAGCGATCCAGCAGCGAATCGTAGTCCATGCCCGAACATGCCGGACAGGTACAGGAGGCGGGGTGCGGTTCGGTGCCGAAGGCGACGGAGGGGGTGTCGGGGGATTCTTCCCCCGTCATGGCGGAACGATGGTCAGCGTGCACCGCAACGCGGTGCACGCTGATCGCAAACATACCGGCCGGGCTGTCGAAGCCATACGCCTGCGGGGCGACGAAATCGGCCAGGGAGCGGCCGTCAGCACCGGTCTGGCGCAGCATCGGCAGGGTCCAGGGAGATCCTTCGCTGCGCTCAGGATGACAGGAAGAGACAATGGTGTCACCTTCGGCATGGCAGGCGTCGAAGCGGGCGGCGATGCGTATACGGCAGAGCCCGTCGCGTTTGATGGCCTCCAGCCGCTCGATGGCATCGGCATTAAGCTGGACCGTGGAGTCGTCCCCTTTTTTCACACCCCAGATGGCATAGAAGAGCTTCCAGTCGAAGTACGGCAGCACCTCGGCGACGCTCAGCTCCTTGCAGGGGATGCTGTCGAAGAAAGCGCCGCGGAGGTAGCTCTCCGGGGGGAAGGGGTGGTTGCGGGATCCGGAGCCTTTTGCGGCGGAGGGGGAGTCTTCTCCCTTGGAATGGGCGTTGCGGTCGTGCAACGCCCTCAGTTCCTTCTGTTTGCGATGCTCTTCGGTTTCTGCGGCATCGCGGTCGGACATCAGCCGTGCGGCGAGCACGGCACTGGCCGAAGCGTCGGGGGCGTAGAAGACGTGGCCGTAGAGGGGTGCGAGTTTGACGGCGGTGTGCAGCGCCGAGGTGGTGGCGCCGCCGATGAGCAGTGGCGTGGAGAGCCCGCGGGAGGCCATTTCGCGGCAGAGCTCCTCCATCTGGTGGAGCGACGGGGTGATCAGCCCGCTGACCCCGATGATATCGGCCCCGATGGCGGCCGCCTGCCCGAGGATGGTCTCGCGGGGGACCATCACGCCGAGGTCCGTGACCTCGAAACCATTGCAGCGCAGCACGATCCCGAGGATGTTCTTGCCGATGTCGTGGACGTCTCCCTGGACGGTGGCGAGCAGGATGCGTGGCTTGCCGCTGCCGCCTTCCGAGAACTCCATATAAGGCTGGAGAATGGCCACGGCGTCCCGCATGACCTTGGCGGACTTGACGACCTGCGGCAGGAACATCCTGCCGGCGGCGAAGCGTTCGCCCACCCGGGCCATGCCGTCCATCAGCGGCCCTTCGATGACCGCGACGGCGCTGCCCTTCTCCTGCAGGGCCTCCATCAGGTCCGCCTCGGGGATGGCCGTGCCGGCGCAGAGCGCTTTGCAAAGGCGCTCGGAGACCGATAAGGCTGGAGATTCAGGGTCGAGCCCGGAGGCTTGGCTTGCGTGCGGGAGCGTTGTGGAGGGCGGAGCGGAAATTGGTTTTCCGGCAAACTTGTCCGGAAAATAATTTCCGTCCGACCGCGAGGGAGCAAGCCCGGCAGGTGACGAAATAAGGGCGATCAGTCGGTCCGTCGCAGCGGGTTCACGGTCCAGGATCACATCCTCGACGGCGCGCAGCAGCGCGGGTTCGATCTCGTCGTAGATGCGGAGCATGCCCGGGTTGACGATGCCCATGTCCAGCCCCGCGGCGATGGCGTGGTAGAGGAAGACGGCGTGCATCGCCTCGCGGACCGTGTTGTTGCCGCGGAAGGCGAACGAAAGATTGGAGATGCCGCCGGAAGTCAGCGCTCCCGGCAGGTTCTGCTTGATCCAGCGGACGGCTTCGATGAAATCGACCGCGTAGCGGGCGTGTTCCGGGATGCCGGTGCCCACCGACAGGACGTTGACGTCGAAAATGATATCTTGCGGGGCATAGCCGGCCTGCTCCGTGAGCAGCCGGAAGGCACGCTCGCAGATGGCGGTCTTGCGTTCGTATGTCGTGGCCTGTCCCTGCCCGTCGAAGGCCATGACCACCACCGATGCCCCCAGGCGCCGGATTTCGCGGGCTTTGGCTAAAAAGACTTCTTCTCCTTCCTTGAGGGAAATGGAATTCACAATGCAGCGGCCCTGGGCGTTCTTGAGCCCGGCAAGCAGCGTCTCCCAGTGGGAGGAATCGATCATCAGGGCGGCCTTCGAGACGGCCGGATCCCCGGCGATGTGCCGCAGGAAACGCTCCATCTCGACGGTGCTGTCCAGCATCGCGTCGTCCATGTTGACGTCAATGACGGCTGCGCCGCCCTCGATCTGCCCGGCGGCCACCTGCAGGGCTGTATCGTAATCGCCTGTGGCGATGAGTTTGGCGAATTTGCGGGAACCCGCGACGTTGGTGCGCTCGCCGATGTTGACAAAGCGGCCCTGCCGCACGTCCAGGCAAACGGCTTCCAGGCCGCTGACATAGGGACGCGAATCTGGTTCGGGGATGGCCCTGGGCGGGAAATCGCGCACCGCCTCCGCGATGGCGCGGATGTGCTCCGGCGTGGTGCCGCAGCAGCCGCCGACGAGGTTCACCAGAGCGTCCTGCGCCATCTTTTTCAGGGCGGCGGCGGTCTGCGAAGGGGTCTCGTCGTAGGCTCCCATCTCGTTGGGCAGGCCGGCGTTGGGGTAGCAGCTCACGGCGCAGTCCGCCCAGGAGGCGATGTCCGCGACGAGTGGGGCGAGGTCGGCCGCGCCGAGCGAACAGTTGAGCCCGAAGCAGAGCGGCCGGGCGTGCCGGACGGCGTGGTAGAAAGCCTCCAGGGTCTGTCCGGTGAGGGTCCTCCCGCTGCGGTCGCTCACCGATACGGAGACCAGCAGCGGAAGCGCGGCGGCCTCCGGAATGCCGCTGATGGCGTAGAGGGCGGCCTTGGCGTTGAGCGCGTCGAAGCAAGTCTCCAGCAGCAGGGCGTCCACGCCGCCTTCAAGCAGGCCGCGGACCTGCTCGGCATAAGCCTCTGCCATCTTGTCGAAGCTGACGGGGCGGAAAGCGGGGTTGGAGAGGTCTTGCGGGAGGGTAAGCGATTTGCCCGTAGGGCCAAGGGAGCCGGCCACCCAGACTTTGCGGGGAGCGGCGTCGGCTTCTGCCCGGGCCAGCGCTGCACCCGCCCGGGCGAATTCCCGCGCCTGCGGGGCGAGTCCGTAATCTGCCTGCGCAATGCGGTTGGCACCGAAGGTGTTTGTCGAAAGGATATCTGCGCCGGCTTCGATGTAGGCGCGGTGGATGCCGCGGACCGTGTCGGGGTGGGTCAGGTTGAAGGGTTCGTTGTTGCCGGTCAGGCCGTGGCGCTGGAGCATCGTGCCCATCGCCCCGTCCAGGATCAGGATCCTGTCGCGGATGGCTTGCCGGAGGTCGCCCATCAGAAGCAGTCTTTGAGGATGTTGATGATGTTCTCGCTGCGGCCCATCGTGTAGAAGTGGATCTCTTCCACGCCGTGGGCAAGCAGGTCACGGCATTGCGCCTTGCACCACGCCTCGCCGATGCTGTACGCATCCTTCGGGCGGGCGGCGATCTCCGCGGTGAGTTCGACGGGGATGTCGATGGAGAAACTCTCCGGGAGCAGGTCCACCTGACGGGCGCTGGAGAGGGGTTTGAGGCCGGGAACGATGGGGACGGCGATGCCCGCCTCCCGGCAACGCTTCACGAAGTCGTAGAAAACGGCGTTGTCGAAGAACATCTGGGTGATGATCTGGTCGGCGCCTGCGTCCACTTTTTGCTTCAGGTACTGGATGTCCGTCTCGAGGTTGGGGGATTCGAAATGCTTTTCGGGGTAGCCACCCACGCCGAGGGTGAAGATGCGCTCGCCGCCGTTAGCCGCCTCGAAGCGGCGGATGGCGGCGACCAGTTCGTCCGCGTGGCCGTAACCGCCCGGCTCGGGTGCGAAGCGCTTCTCGCCCGTCAGGGCGTCGCCCCGCAGGACGAGGATGTTGCGTATGCCCATGAACCTGAAATCCTGCAGCTGCGATTCGATCTGCTCGGCGGAGGCGCCGCCGCAGATCAGGTGCGGGACCACCTCCACTTCCGGGAAGGCCGCCTGCACGGCGGCGCAGACCGCAGTCTGGCTGATGCGCTTGCGCAGCAGGTGCCGCGTGTAGCCGCCGTCCGCCTCGGGCCGGAACTCATACTCGTCGCGATGGCAGGTGACGTTGATATAGCGGGGCCCGAACTCCATCAGCGGCCGTATGCTGCCAAGGAGTTCGGCTTTCGTGATGCCTTTCAGGGGCGGAACGATCTCTATCGAAGGAAAGGGCTTCATCTCGGGTAATAACTACTTCGAAAGGTAAAGATAGCGATTTTTATTCTTATATTTGAAGCGTGGAAGAATTGCTGAACGAATTGGTGACCCTGATGCGCCGTGTCGTCTTTCCCGAATATCTCGGGCAGGACGACCGGGCGCTGGACCTGATGTCTGTCCGGAGCATCATCCGCAAGATTGCGGGCGACAAGAAGGCGGACGCCTTCATGGACCGCATCCCGGAGGTGTCACGCCTGCTCCATACCGACGTGGAGGCCATCTCCGACAACGATCCGGCGGTCACGGACCGCACGGAGATCGTGCTCTGCTACCCGGGCATCAAGGTGATGCTCCACTACCGCGTCGCCCACGAGCTGCTTCTGCTGGAGATCCCCGTGGCGCCGCGCCTGCTCACCGAGATGGCCCACTCCGCCACCGGCATCGACATCCATCCCGGCGCCCGGATCGGCGAATACTTCGCCATCGACCACGGCACGGGCGTCGTAATCGGCGCCACGACCGTGATCGGGAATCATGTGATGCTCTACCAGGGCGTCACGCTCGGCGCCAAGAACATCAAGTACGACTCCGACGGCCGGCCGGTGGACGAGCCGCGCCATCCCATCCTGGAGGACAACGTCACGGTATATGCCAACACCACCATCCTCGGCCGCGTGACCATCGGCCACGACACGGTGGTGGGCGGCAATGTCTGGCTCACCCACAGCGTCCCGCCCCGCTCGCGTATCCTGCAGACCCGCGCCGTCGAGCAGCCGCTGTTTACAGACGGAGCAGGCATTTAGCCTGCTCCTTTTTCTTTCTCCGATCGGGAATTTCTATTGGAATACCTTCTGGACGAAGGAGGAGAGGTTTCGGCGCCAGACTTTCCACTCGTGTCCGCCGGGATAGGTCTCGTAGAAGACGTTCTTGTAGCCGAGGCCGTTGAGCTGGTCCACGAATGCCTTCGTGCCGCCGATGCGGTTGTCCTGCTCTCCGCAGGAGATGTAGAACAGGTCGAGTTTGTTGTACTTGGCGGGATTGGAGATCAGGCCGGGCATCTGTGCTTCCGGGTCGAAGGCGGCCTGGCCGGCCCCCGTGCCGCCGAGCAGGCCGGAGGAGAAGATGCCGATGTTGGCGAAGACGTCGATGTTCCTGAGGCCGATGAAGAAGGACTGGCCGCCGCCCATGGACAGGCCGGCCACGGCACGGCCCTCACGCTTCTTGATGACGTTGTAGTGGCTCTCGATGTAGGGGACGATGTCCGCCACCATGGAGGAGTAGTTGTCGAAGCCGCTGGCGTACTGCCTGACATTCTGCTTGACCGGGATCTGGAGCGTGCCGGCGGCATACTGGTTGGGGTTGCCGTTCGGCATCACGACCAGCATCGGCACGGCCTTGCCCTGCTCGATGAGGTTGTCCAGGATCTGGCAGGTGCGGCCCAGCGTGGACCAGGCGTCTTCGTCGCCGCCGCCGCCGTGGAGAAGGTACAGCACGGGATATTTCTTCTTGCCCTTGGCATCATAGCCATACGGCGTGTACACGTACATACGGCGCTCCATGTCGTTCTCGCCGGAATAGTACCAGACGTGCTCCAGGTTGCCTTTGTGGTTGGCTTCCTTGTACTGGTCCGCATAGCCGCCGTCCACGAGGATGGCGCTCATGTAGCGCGTGCCGTCGCGCTGGACGAAGAGGTTGGCCGGGTCCAGCATGCTCACGCCGTCCACGATGAAATTGTAGGTGTACAACTCGGAGGCGGGACGCGGCAGGGTGATGGACCAGACACCGCGCTCGCCCTTGGTCATGGGCTGGGCGCCGTAGCCCGCCCAGGAGGCCTGGATGCTGACCTGGGTGGCATAATCTGCCATCAAACGGAAGGTGACGGTCTCGGCCGTCAGTTCGGGGGAGACGACGCTCTGGCGGGAGAAGATCTCCTGCGCAGACAGACTCCCTGAGACGAGAGCCAGAACAAAGAGAAGGAAAAATTTAAAAGATTTCATAAAGTATTGATTTAATGCGTGTTATCGAATTGGGACGGCGTGGGTGTTCTTGACCTCGCCCATGACGAAGGAGCTGTTGAGCCCGCCGATGCAGTCCAGTTCGCCCAGGATCCTCAAGACGAACTGCTGGTACTCCTTCATACTGGAGACATAGACTTTCAGCAGGAAATCGTAATCACCGGATATATTGTAGCACTCTCCGACCTCCTCCATCGTCTGTACGGCCTCCATCAGGCGCCGGGCGTTCTCGAAGGTATGCTGCTTCATCTTGATGTAGCAGAATGCTATGAAGGAGCAGTCCAGCTTCTCTGCATCCAGCACGGCCACGTAGCCCCGGATATACCCCTGCTCGCGCAGGCGCTTGATACGTTCGAACACCGGCGTGGGTGAAAGATGCACGCGTGCGGCCACTTCCTTGTTGGTCAGAGCCGCATCCTCCTGGAGGATCCGGAGGATGGCAAGGTCGGTGGCGTCGAGTCCGCTCATAAGGCAAAAGAGTTTTATTCTGTCCTGTCGGAGCTTTTCGCTCCTGCGCAGAAATTATACCATATATTTTCTGCTAATATAGGTATATTTTCCATAATTTATAAAATGCTTGGAAATATTTTCTACATCCCCGACCTTTGCAAAAGAAAAATCAATAAAACAGAATAATATGAGCACGCAGAAACTCCACGTTGAGACATTGGCCATCCATGTCGGCCAGGAGACTCCCGATCCCGCATCCGACGCCCGCGCAGTCCCCATCTACCAGACGACATCATATGTCTTCCGCAACAGCCGGCACGCCGCCGACCGCTTCGGCCTCCGCGACCCGGGCAACATCTACGGCCGCCTGACCAATTCCACCCAATCCGTCTTCGAGGAGCGCGTCGCCGCGCTGGAAGGAGGCGTGGCGGGCCTCGCCGTCGCCTCCGGCGCCGCAGCCATCACCTACGCCCTTCAGAATGTCCTGCAGCAGGGCGACCACATCATCGCCGCAGACAACCTCTACGGCGGCTCCTTCAACCTGATCACCCACACCCTCACCACCCAGGGGATCGAGAACACCATCCTGAACGTCAATGACCTGCAGGCGCTCGAGGCAGCCATCCGGCCCAACACCAAGGTCATCTATGCCGAGACTTTCGGCAATCCCAACTCCGACGTCGCCGACTTTGAAGGCATCGCCGCGGTGGCCCACAGGCACAACATCGTCTTCATCGTGGACAACACCTTCGCCCCCATCCTTATCCGCCCGCTGGAGCATGGCGCCGACATCGTGGTCCACTCCGCGACCAAGTTCATCGGCGGCCACGGCAGTTCGCTCGGCGGCGTGATCGTGGACGGCGGCAAGTTCGACTGGAAGGCGAATGCCGACAAATATCCGACGCTCGCCAAACCCGACCCCAGTTACCACGGCGCCGTCTTCGCCGACGTGGCCGGTCCGGCCGCCTTCGTCACGCGTATCCGTGCCGTCCTGCTGCGCGATACCGGTGCGGCCATCAGCCCTTTCAACGCCTGGATCCTCCTGCAGGGCGTGGAATCCCTGCCGCTGCGCATCGAGCGCCACACGCAGAACGCCCTCAAGGTCGTCGAATACCTCTCCATGCATCCCAAGGTGGCGAAAGTCAACCACCCGGCGCTCCCGGAGCACCACGACCACGCGCTGTACTGTCGCTATTTCCCGAACGGGGCGGGATCCATCTTCACCTTCGAGATCAAGGGCACGCAGGAAGACGCCTGGCGCTTCATCGACCGCCTGCAGATCTTCTCCCTGCTCGCCAACGTCGCCGACGTCAAGAGCCTGGTGATCCACCCCTACACCACCACCCACTCGCAGCTCAGCCCAGAGGAGCTGGCCGCGCAGCACATCACCCCCACCACCATCCGCCTGTCCATCGGCGTCGAGCACATCGATGACATCCTCGCGGATCTCGAACAGGCTTTTTCAGAATAAATGTTTAAATTAGCGTCATGATATATCAGAATCTTACCGACCTCATCGGGAACACCCCGCTCCTGGAGGTCAGCGGCCTGGAAGGCCAGCAGGCGCGCATCGCGCTCAAACTCGAAAGGAACAATCCGGGAGGCAGCGTCAAGGACCGCATCGCCCTCGCCATGATAGAAGATGCCGAGCAGAACGGCACCCTCAAGCCCGGCGCTACCATCGTGGAGCCCACCAGCGGCAACACCGGCATCGGCCTCGCCTGGGTGGCCAAGGCGAAAGGTTACCAGACCATCCTCACGATGCCCGACACGATGAGCGTCGAGCGCCGCAATCTCCTCAAGGCCTTCGGCGCGCAGATCGTCCTCACGCCCGGCGCGGAAGGCATGAAAGGCGCCATCGCCAAGGCGGAGGAGATCCGCGCCGAGCTCCCCGGCGCCGTGATCCTCGGACAGTTCACGAACCCCGCCAACCCGGCCGCGCACGAGCGCACCACCGCCCAGGAGATCTGGCGCGACACTGACGGGCAGGTGGATGTGTTCGTAGCCGGAATCGGAACGGGCGGTACCGTCAGCGGCACCGGAAAGGGCCTGAAGGCGCATAAGCCGGGGGTTCAGATTGTCGGCGTGGAGCCTGCCTCTTCCGCCGTGATCACCACCGGCGTCCCCGGCAAGCACAAGATTCAGGGCATCGGAGCCGGCTTCGTCCCGCAGACCTTCCTCAAGGACTATGTCGATGACGTGCTCACCGTCACCGACGACGAGGCCTTCGCGGGCTCCCGCCTGCTGGCCGACCGGCTCGGCCTGCTCGCGGGCATCTCCTCCGGCGCCGCCTTCAGCGCCGCCCTCGTCCTCGCCAGGAAAGCGGAAAACAAGGGCAAACTCATCGTCGCCCTGCTCCCGGACACGGGCGAACGCTACCTCTCCACACCGCTTTTCGAGCGGTAAAGAAAAAACAGAAGCCGACCCGAAAGGGCCGGCTTCTGTCATCAGAGGGTAAACCTTACAGCTCGTTGAGCTCCTGGGCCATCTCGTCCTTGCGTCCGACGATGATGTCCTGGTAGTTCTTGAGACCCGTACCGGCAGGGATCAGGTGACCGCAGATGACGTTCTCCTTCAGGCCCTCGAGGTAGTCCACGCGGCCGCGGATGGCGGCTTCGCTGAGCACCTTGGTGGTCTCCTGGAAGGAGGCTGCGGAGATGAAGCTGTCGGTCTTGAGGGCGGCGCGGGTGATGCCCTGGAGGATCAGGCGGGCCGTCGCGGGCTGCGTCGGACGCGTGACCATCATGGGAAGACCCTGGCGTTCCAGCGAGGCGTTTTCGCTGCGCATCTCGCGGGCGCCGATGATGTCGCCCTGGGCATATTTACCGGAACCGCCGGCTTCCAGAACCACGTACTTGCCGTAGATCTTGTCGTTGACGTCCATGAAGCGCCACTTGTCCACCATTTCCTCGGTGAGGAACTCGGTGTCACCCGGGAAGGTGATTTCGACCTTGCGCATCATCTGGCGTACGATGATCTCGAAATGCTTGTCGTTGATCTTCACGCCCTGGAAGCGGTAGACGGCCTGCACCTCGTTGACGATGTACTCCTGGGCCTTGACGGGACCGAGGATCGAGAGGATGTCGCTCGGGGAAACGCCTCCGTCGGAGAGCGGGGAGCCCGCCCTGACGTAGTCGTTCTCCTGGACGAGGATCTGCTTGGTCATCGGTACGAGGTAGGTCTTCTTTGCGCCGGACTTGTTCTGGACCACGATTTCGCGGTTGCCGCGCTTGACCTTGCCCATCAGGACTTCGCCGTTGATCTCGGAGAGAATGGCGGGGTTGGACGGGTTGCGGGCTTCGAACAGTTCCGTGACACGCGGCAGACCGCCGGTGATGTCACTGGCCTTGCCGATGGCACGCGGGATCTTCATGATCACGTCGCCAATCTTGACGGAGCTGCCGTTCTCGGCCATCACGTGGGCGCCGACCGGCAGGTTGAAGGTCTTGACGGAGTCACCCTTCTCGTTCACGATGTGCAGGGCCGGACTCTTGGTCTTGTCCTTGGACTCGATGATGACCTTGTCGGTGCTGATGGAGAATTCGTCGGCCGCGTCCTTCTGGAAGGTCGAGCCTTCGATCATGTTCTCGAAACGCACCGTACCGGCGACTTCGACGATGGTGGTGGCGTTGTAGGCGTCCCATTCGCAGATCAGGTCGCCCTTCTTGACCTTCTCGCCGTCCTTCTTGTACAGCACGGCGCCGTAGGGCACATCGTACTGGGAGAAGGTGATGCCGGTGTTTTCGTCAAGGATGCGGAGTTCGGCCATGCGGCTCACCACGACGGATTCACTCTTGCCGTCTTCGGTGACGCGCTCGATGGTGCGGAGCTCCTCGAACTTGAGGACGCCGTCATACTTGGACTCGATGGAAGAGTCCGCGGCGGAGGAAGAAGCGGTACCGCCGACGTGGAAGGTACGGAGGGTCAGCTGCGTACCCGGCTCGCCGATGGACTGGGCGGCGATGACGCCGACCACTTCGCCCTTCTCGACCATGCGGCTGGTCGCGAGGTTGCGTCCGTAGCACTTGGCGCAGACGCCCTTGCGGCTCTCGCAGGTGAGCACCGAACGGATCTCCACCTGCTCGATCGGCAGGGAGTCGATCAGGTCGGCTTCCTTCTCGCGGATCTCCTCGCCGGCCTTGATGATGAGCTCACCGGTCAGCGGGTTGAAGATATCGTGCACGGACGTACGGCCCAGGATACGCTCGCCGAGGGATTCGACGACTTCGTCCTTGTTCTTGATGGCCGTGGCGATGAGGCCGCGGAGCGTGCCGCAATCCTCCTCGGTGATGATCACGTCATGGGAGACATCTACCAGACGGCGGGTCAGGTAACCGGCGTCAGCCGTCTTGAGGGCGGTGTCGGCCAGACCCTTGCGGGCGCCGTGCGTGGAGATGAAGTATTCGAGCACGGTCATGCCCTCCTTCAGGTTGGACACGATCGGGTTTTCGATGATGTCGGCTCCGGAGGCACCGGCTTTCTGCGGCTTGGCCATCAGGCCTCGCATGCCGCAGAGCTGCTTGATCTGCGTGGTGGAACCACGGGCGCCGGAATCCAGCATCATGAACACGGGGTTGAATCCCTGCTGGTCGGCAGAGATCTGCTTCGTGACGATGCCGGTGAGCCGGTTGTCCACGGAGGACCAGAGGTCGATGACCTTGTTGTAACGCTCGTTGTTCGTGATGAAGCCCATGTCGTAGTCGTTGCGGATGGAGGCAACCTGCTTGTAGGCCTCTTCGACGAGCGTGGTCTTCTCCACCGGGACGATCACGTCGCCCAGGTTGAAGGAGATGCCGGCGCGGAACGCCTGGTCGTAGCCGAGGTTCTTGATGTCGTCAAGGAACTGTGCCGTGCGGGTCACGCCGGTACTCTTGATGACGTCGGTGATGATCTTGCGGAGCGCTTTCTTGCCCAGCAGCTCGTTGACGAACGGGACCTCGTCGGGAACGTACTGGTTCACGATGATGCGGCCGGCGCTGGTCTCGATGAGGTGCTCGCCCTTGGAGGCGTCGTTCTTGTCCACGGGGATGCGGACATGGATCCTGGCATGCATGTCGATGGCCTTCTCGTTGTAGGCCACGATGACTTCCTCGGGGGAATAGAAACTCTTTCCCTCGCCCTTGGCGCCCGGACGGATCTTGGTGATGTAGTACAGACCGAGGACCATGTCCTGGGAAGGCACCGTGATCGGCGCGCCGTTGGCCGGGTTGAGGATGTTCTGCGAACCGAGCATCAGCAGCTGAGCCTCCATGATGGCGGCATTGCCGAGCGGGAGGTGGACAGCCATCTGGTCACCGTCGAAGTCGGCGTTGAACGCCGTACAGGCGAGCGGATGCAGCTGGATGGCCTTGCCTTCGATCATGCGCGGCTGGAAAGCCTGGATACCGAGGCGGTGCAGGGTCGGTGCGCGGTTGAGGAGCACCGGGTGGCCCTTCATCACATTCTCGAGGATGTCCCAGATGACCGGATCCTTGCGGTCCACGATCTTCTTGGCGGACTTGACCGTCTTGACGATGCCGCGCTCGATGAGCTTGCGGATGATGAACGGCTTGTAGAGCTCGGCCGCCATGAATTTCGGCAGACCGCACTCATGCATGTTCAGTTCCGGACCCACGACGATGACGCTTCGGGCGGAGTAGTCCACGCGCTTGCCGAGGAGGTTCTGGCGGAAGCGGCCCTGCTTGCCCTTGAGGGAATCGGACAGGGACTTGAGGGCCCGGTTGGATTCGCTCTTGACCGCAGAGGACTTCTTGGAGTTGTCGAACAGGGAGTCGACAGCTTCCTGGAGCATGCGCTTTTCGTTGCGGAGGATCACCTCGGGAGCCTTGATCTCGATGAGCTTCTTGAGGCGGTTGTTGCGGATGATGACGCGGCGGTAGAGGTCGTTGAGGTCGGAGGTCGCGAAACGGCCGCCGTCGAGGGGGACGAGCGGACGCAGATCCGGCGGAATCACCGGAATGACCTTCATGACCATCCACTCGGGACGGTTGACACCTTTGGACTCCTGGAACCACTTGACGACCTGGAGGCGCTTGAGGATCTCGGCTTTGCGCTGCTGCGAACCCTCGGAGAGCATCCGCTGGCGGAGTTCCTTGCCGAGTTCTTCGACATCGATCTCCCTGAGCAGGTCGTAGATGCCTTCGGCACCCATCTTGGCGATGAACTTGTCCGGATCGCTGTCCGGCAGGTTCTCGTTGCCCGGGATGCGGGCGAGGGCGTCCAGATATTCATCCTCGGAGAGGAGTTCCATCTTGGGCAGGTCGCTGGCACCCGGACGCACCACGATGTATTTCTCGTAGTAGATCACGGATTCGAGCTTCTTGGCCGGGAGGCCGAGCAGCGCGGAAATCTTGTTGGGCGCGGACTTGAAGTACCAGATGTGCGCGACCGGAACGGTGAGGGTGATGTGACCCATCCGCTCGCGGCGCACCTTCTTCTCGGTGACCTCGACGTTGCAGCGGTCGCAGACGATGCCGCGGTAGCGGATCCTCTTGTACTTGCCGCAATAGCACTCGTAGTCCTTGGTCGGGCCGAAGATCTTCTCGCAGAAGAGACCGTCGCGCTCCGGCTTGTAGGTCCGGTAGTTGACCGTCTCCGGCTTGAGGACCTCGCCGCACGAACGTTCGGTGATGTCCTCCGGCGACGCAAGGGAGATGCTGATCGTCTGGAAGTTGCTCTTTACCTTATTGTCTTTGTTATTGAAAGTAGGCATATTACGTTTCGTTCAAACCAATTAATCCAAAGAAACCTTGAGGCCAAGTCCACGGAGTTCGTGGAGAAGCACGTTGAGGGATTCGGGGATGCCTGCAGGCGGCATCGGATCTCCCTTGACGATGGCTTCGTATGTCTTGGACCGTCCGACGACGTCGTCGGACTTGACGGTCAGGATCTCCTGCAGTGCGTTGGCTGCGCCGAAAGCTTCGAGCGCCCAGACTTCCATCTCACCGAAGCGCTGGCCGCCGAACTGGGCCTTGCCGCCGAGCGGCTGCTGGGTGATGAGGGAGTAGGGACCGATGGAACGGGCGTGCATCTTGTCGTCGACCATGTGGCCGAGCTTGATCATATAGATGACACCCACGGTCGCGGGCTGGTCGAAATAGTCTCCGGTGCCGCCGTCGCGCAGCTGGGTCTTGCCGAAGCGGGGAACGCCTGCCTTGTCCGTATACTTGCAGATCTCCTCGATGCTGGCACCGTCGAAGATCGGGGTGCTGAACTTCAGGCCCAGACGGGCGCCGGCCCAACCGAGCACGGTCTCGTAAATCTGGCCCAGGTTCATACGGGAAGGTACGCCGAGCGGGTTGAGCACGATGTCCACGGGGGTCCCGTCCTCGAGGAACGGCATATCCTCCCGGCGGACGATCTTGGCGACGATACCCTTGTTGCCGTGACGGCCGGCCATCTTGTCGCCGACGGTGATCTTGCGCTTCTTGGCAATGTACACCTTGGCGATCTGCATGACGCCGTTGGGGAGTTCGTCACCCACCTTGATCTTGTCTATCTCACGCTTGCAGATCGCCTGCTCGGTCTTGAGGGCGATGCAGTAGTTGTTGATGAGATCGCGGATGAGGGCGTTGGTCTCCTTGTCCGTCGTCCATTTGCCGGACGTGATGTTGGTATAGTCGATGCCCTTGAGCATCTCGACGGTGATCTTCTTGTCCTTCGGGATGATCTCCACGCCGTAGAGGTCGGACACGCCGGCGCTCTTGCGGTTCTTGGTGAGGATCACGAGCTTCTGGAGGAAGTCGGCGAAGAGCTTTTCGGCCTTGCGGTCGAACTCGGCCTGACGCATCTCCAGGCGGGTCTTCTGGTCGTTCTTGGCCTGGCTCTTCTTGCCGGTCTCCTTGGAGAGCTTGGCATAGAGGGCGGTGCCGACGACCGTGCCGCTCAGGGACGGGTTGGCCTTGAGGGAAGCGTCCTTGACATCCCCGGCCTTGTCGCCGAAGATGGCCTTGAGGAGCTTCTCTTCCGGAGAAGGATCGCTTTCACCCTTCGGCGTGATCTTGCCGATCATGATGTCGCCCGGCTCGATGTGCGCGCCGATGCGGATGATACCGTCTTCGCGGAGGTTCTTGGTGGCGTCCTCACTGACGTTCGGAATGTCGGAGGTGAGTTCCTCCATGCCGCGCTTGGTGTCGCGGACCTCGGTGAGGTACTCGTCCACATGGACGGAGGTGAGGATGTCCCACTTGACCATCTCCTCGGAAAGCACGATGGCGTCCTCGTAGTTGTAGCCCTTCCAAGGCATGAAGGCGACCTTCAGGTTGCGGCCGAGGGCGAGCTCGCCGTCCTGGGAGGCATAGCCCTGGGTCAGGACCTGGCCCTTCTCCACCTTGTCGCCCTTCTTGACGATCGGGGAGAGCGTCACCGTGGTGCTCTGGTTCGTGCGGCGGTAGATCGGGAGCTTGTAGATCGTCTCGTCGGGGGAGAAGCTGACGAAGCGCTCGTCTTCGGACTGCTCGTAACGGATGCGGATCTCATTGGCGTCCACGTAGGTGACTTCGCCGCGGCGCTCAGCGATGAACTGGGTGCGGGAGTCGATGCAGACGCGCTCTTCCAGGCCGGTGCCCACGATCGGAGCCTCCGGCTTGAGGAGCGGCACGGCCTGGCGCATCATGTTCGCACCCATGAGGGCGCGGTGCGCGTCGTCGTGCTCCAGGAAGGGGATCAGGGAAGCGGCGACCGAAGCCATCTGGTTCGGAGCCACGTCCATGTAGTCCACCTCTTCCTTCGTGACGACCGGGAAGTCCGACTCGAGACGGCACTGGATACGGTCTTCAAGGATGTTGCCTTCGTCGTCCATGCGGACGTTGGCGAGGGACACAAGCTTGTCTTCCTCCTCCTCGGCGCTCATGTAGTGGCAGCCGGCGGGGGAGAGGTCCACCTTACCGTCCTTGACGTCGCGATACGGCGTCTCGATGAAGCCGAGGGTGTCGATGCGCGCATAAACGCACAGCGAGGAGATCAGACCGATGTTCGGTCCTTCCGGCGACTCGATCGGGCAGAGGCGGCCGTAGTGCGTGTAGTGCACGTCGCGGACCTCGAAACCGGCACGGTCGCGGCTCAGACCGCCGGGACCCAGGGCGCTCAGACGGCGCTTGTGGGTGATCTCGGCGAGCGGATTGGTCTGGTCCATGAACTGGGACAGCTGGCTCGTGCCGAAGAAGGAATTGATCACGGAAGACAGGGTCTTCGCATTGATCAGGTCGATCGGGTTGAACTGCTCGCTGTCGCGCACGTTCATCCTTTCACGGATGGTGCGGGCCATACGGCTCAAACCCACGCTGAACTGGTTGGCGAGCTGCTCGCCGACCGTGCGGACACGGCGGTTGGACAGGTGGTCGATATCGTCGACGGTTGCCTTGGAGTTGATCAGCTGGATGAGGTATTTGATAATCTCGATGATGTCGGTATTCGTCAGGACGCGCACGTCCGGGGCGATGGTCAGGCCGAGCTTCTTGTTGAGGCGGAAGCGGCCGACATTGCCCAGGTCGTATCTCTTTTCAGAGAAGAAGAGCTTGTCGATGACGTCGCGGGCCGTGCTCTCATCCGGCGGTTCGGAATTGCGGAGCTGCTTGTAGATGTAGTTGACGGCCTCGATCTCGGTGTTGGTCGGATCCTTCTGGAGAGTATTGAAGATGATGGCGTACTCGTTGGAGTTCGCCTCGTCCTTCTGGAGGAGGATCGTCTTCTCGTCGGCTTCGAGGATGGCCTCGATCGTCTCGTCGTCGAGGATTTCGCCGCGCTTGACGATGATCTCGATACGCTCCACCGGAGTCACCTCTCCGGTATCTTCATCGATGAAGTCTTCGAACTTGGTCTTGAGGACGTTGTTGGCGAGCTTGCGGCCCTTGCCGGCCGCTAGGTTCTCCGGAGTGACCTCGATCTCGTCGGCCAGGTCGAAGATGTCGATGATGTCTTTGTCGGCGTTGTAGCCGATGGCACGCAGCAGCGTGGTCACGGGCAGTTTCTTCTTGCGGTCGATGTACGCATACATCACGTTGTTGATGTCGGTTGCGAACTCGATCCAGGATCCCTTGAACGGAATGATGCGTGCGGAATAGAGCTTCGTTCCGTTGGCGTGCATGCTCTGGTCGAAGAACACGCCGGGGGATCTGTGCAGCTGGGACACGATGATGCGTTCCGATCCGTTGATCACGAACGTGCCGGCCGGAGTCATGTAGGGAATATTCCCCAGATAGACGTCCTGGACGCGGGTGTCGAAATCCTCGTGTTCCGGGTCTGTGCAGGAAAGGCGGAGTTTGGCTTTGAGCGGGACATTATAGGTCAGTCCGCGCTGGAGGCACTCCTCGATGGAATACTGAGGGGGATCGATGAAGTAATCGATGAACTCGAGTTTGTAGTTGTTCCTCGTATCCTCAATCGGGAAGATTTCCTGGAATACCTGGTAAAGGCCTTCGTTTTTTCGGTTTTCCGGCGTGGTCTCCAGCTGGAAGAAGTCCTGGAAGGACTTGAGTTGCACTTCCAGCAGGTCCGGATACTCCAGGATCTTGGATGTTGCGAAGTTTATGCGCTTATTTTGAGCCTTTTTTGACATATTCTGCCGTTGGAAACGTTGGAAATGAGAGAAAAACTTAAATACGGAAAAAAGGTTTAGAGCCTTTTATCCCCGGCTCTAAACCTGTTTGTCCCCTAAGCAGGGCGAGGTTGGAGTTATTTAATCTCAACCTCGGCGCCGGCTTCCTCAAGAGCAGCCTTGAGGGCCTCGGCCTCTGCCTTGGAAATCTTCTCTTTCACCGTGGCGGGAGCACCGTCAACGAGATCCTTCGCTTCCTTCAGACCGAGACCGAGCTCCGTCTTGACGACCTTGATCACGTTGAGTTTTGCCTGACCGGCGGCCTTGAGGATCACATCGAACTCCGTCTGCTCGGCCTCGGCGGCGGCGCCGGCACCGGCGTCAGCGGAGACGACCACAGCAGCAGCTGCAGGCTCGATACCATACTCTTCCTTGAGGATCTTTGCAAGTTCCTGAACGTCTTTTACAGAGAGGTTTACCAACTCTTCTGCAAGGGCTTTAACATCTGCCATAATTCTATTATTTTTAATTGTTAATATTTTGCTTATTCTGCTGCAGGAGCTTCAGCCGCCGGCGCTTCAGCGGCGGGGGCAGCCTCTTCTGCGGGCGCTTCGGCGGCCGGTGCCTCAGGGGCGGCCGGAGCCTCGGCTGCGGGAGCTGCGGCGGGCTTGGCTGCGGCGATCTTCTCGTCGTCGGCCTTGCCTTCGGATGCCTTCTCGAGACCGCTGATGACGCGACGGATCGGGCTCTGGAGGAGGGCGACGATGTCGCCGATGAGCTCTTCCTTGGTCTTGATGGCGGCGAGCTGGTCAAGCTTGTCCTCTCCGATGAAGACGCACTGCTGCACATAGGCACCCTTGACGATCGGCTTGGTAAAGCCTTCGCGCTGGAGCTTCTTGATGAGCTTGCCCGGCGCGGCGGGGGTGGTCGTGTACATGATGGCGGTGTTGCCCACCAGGGTCTCGATGAGGGACTTCATATCCTCATTCTCCGAGGCCTTCAGGACATGGGTGAAGAGGGTGTTCTTGACGACGCTCAGGACGATGCCTTCGTTGAAGCATTCGCGACGGAGCTTGCTAGTCTGTCCAGCATTCAGGCCGGCAATATCGGTGATATAGAAATCGGGATACTGCTGAAGCTGCGCTGAGATGCTTTCAATAATCTGACCTTTAACTTCTTTTTTCATAATATTGAATTTTTACTCAGCACCTTTGTTGAGGAATGCCTTGAGATCAATCTTGATACCGGGGCTCATGGTGGAGCACAGGGCTGCGCTCTTCATGTAAGTGCCCTTGAGGGTCTGCGGCTTGAGCTTCGCAATGGCGTTCAGGACCTCGGCAGCATTCTCATAGAGCTGCTGGGCGCTGAAGGAAACCTTGCCGATTCCCGTATGCACGATACCGGTCTTGTCGACCTTGAAGTCGATCTTGCCGGCCTTGGAAGCCTTGACGGCCGCGCCGATTTCCATGGTGACCGTACCGGTCTTGGGGTTCGGCATGAGACCGCGCGGACCGAGGATCTTACCCAGGGCGCCGATCTTGGCCATCACGGAAGGCGTACAGACGATGACGTCCACGTCCGTCCAGCCGCCTTTGATCTTCTCGATGTACTCGTCGAGTCCGACGTAGTCGGCACCCGCCTCTTTTGCCTCGCTCTCCTTGTCAGGAGTACAGAGGGCGAGCACGCGGACGACCTTGCCCGTTCCGTTCGGAAGGGTGACCACGCCACGGATCATCTGGTTGGCCTTGCGCGGGTCAACGCCCAGATTCGCGGAGATCTCCACGGTCGCGTCGAACTTGGTGTACGTGATATCCTTTACCACCTGGCACGCCTCAGCGAGCGGATACAGTTTGTGAGAATCGTACTTCTCAGCAACTGCCTTCTGATTCTTAGTCATTCTTGCCATAACGCGTGTCGATTTTAAAGGTTCTCGGGGAATTCACCGGTCACGGTGATACCCATGCTTCTTGCGGTACCTGCCACCATGCGCATCGCGGATGCGAGGGTGAAGCAGTTGAGGTCCGGCATCTTGCCTTCGGCAATCGTCTTGATCTGGTCCCAGGTGACGGTCGCAACCTTCTTGCGGTTCGGCTCACCGGAAGCCTTGTCGATCTTGGCGGCTTCTTTCAGGGAAACAGCCACGGGCGGCTGCTTGACTTCGAAAGTGAAGGACTTATCGGAATAGACCGTGATCACAACGGGAAGGACCTTGCCCGCCTGGGCCTGCGTGGCTGCATTGAAAGCCTTGCAGAAGTCCATGATGTTCAAGCCTTTGGAACCGAGTGCAGGTCCTACCGGAGGTGCAGGATTGGCAGCTCCGCCTTTGATCTGGAGCTTAATGAATCCGGTAACTTCTTTTGCCATGATGAATGTTATTCTTTAGTTACTTGCGTAAAGCTGAGTTCGAGTTGTGTCTTCCTTCCGAAGATCACGACAATTACCTTGACCTTGCTGCGGTCTTCCAGAATCTCATCGACCGTGCCGCTGAAACCGCTGAACGGGCCGTCCGTGATACGGACGGACTCGCCGATCTCGTAATTGACGAGGGTCTCGGCGGCGTTGTCTGCATTTTCATCCTGGACTCCGAGGATCCGCTGTGCCTCTTCCTCGCGGATAGGCACCGGGATGCGCTCGAACTGGGCGCCGGTGGTCGTCCTCTTTTCGGTGAGAAAACCGGACATGCCGGGGACAAGGTTCCGGATGATGTTCTCAAGCTTGGCACTCAATTCGGCCTGGATAAGTACATAACCAGGGAAAAGCAGTTTGTCGACTGCCTTTCTTTTGCCGTTTTTCGTGACGATTTCCTTTTTTACGGGAACAAGGACTTGAGCTACTTGATCCTGAAGTCCGCTTCTTTCAATCTCCTTTTCGAGATACTCTTTGGCCTTCTTTTCCTTCCCTCCTGCTGCCCGCAGAACGTACCATTTCATTTCGCCCATGGTGAGTCAATGATTACAATGTGTAGATTCCGGTCATCAGAGACTGGAAAGCGAAATCGATCACCCAAAGCGCAGCAGCCAACAGGACGGTCGTGACGATGACGAGGAGGGCGGAGCTTTGCAGCTTCGACCACGTCGGCCACGTCGTCTTCTTGGTGAGCTCGGTAAAAGACTCTTTGCAGTAATTGATAAACTTTCTCATCTTTACATTTAATGGACGCCGCGAAATGGAAGCGGGAGGGCGGCGTCTGTTAAACCATTACCAAATCGTAACCTTTGATATTTGCAGGGGAAGCAGGAATCGAACCCACATTGACGGTTTTGGAGACCGCTGAATTACCATTATTCTATTCCCCTGTAAAGGCGGGACCGCCAGGCCCCGCCTTGGAAAACCCAATCGGGATTAGTCAAGGATCTTGATCACCTGACCGGCACCGACCGTACGGCCACCCTCGCGGATAGCGAAGCGGAGGTTCTCATTCAGAGCAACCGGGGTGATAAGCTGGACATCGATCTCGACGTTGTCGCCAGGCATGACCATCTCGACACCGGCCGGGAGGGTGATCTCACCGGTAACATCCAGGGTGCGGATGAAGAACTGGGGACGGTACTTGTTGTGGAACGGCGTGTGACGGCCACCCTCTTCCTTCTTCAGGACGTAGATCTGTCCGAGGAAGTGCTTGTGCGGGGTGATGGAGCCGGGCTTGGCGATAACCTCACCGCGCTTGACTTCCTTCTTGTCGATACCACGGAGCAGCAGACCCACGTTGTCGCCGGCCTCGCCCTGGTCGAGGAGCTTGCGGAACATCTCGACGCCGGTGACGACGGTGTTCTTCGGCTTGTCGTTGAAACCGACGATCTCGGCCGGATCATTGACATGGATGGTGCCGGTCTCGATACGGCCGGTGACCACGGTACCACGACCGGTGATGGAGAAGATGTCCTCGATAGGCATCAGGAACGGCTTCTCGTTCTCACGGACAGGAAGGGGAATGTACTCGTCGACAGCGTCCATCAGCTCGATGACCTTCTCCTCCCACTGCGGCTCACCGTTGAGGGCGCCGAGGGCGGAACCACGGATGACGGGGGCGTTGTCGCCGTCGAAATCGTACTTGCTGAGGAGGTCGCGGACCTCCATCTCGACGAGGTCAAGCATTTCCTCATCGTCCACGAGGTCGACCTTGTTCAGGAAGACGACCATCTTCGGGACGTTCACCTGCTTGGCGAGGAGGACGTGCTCGTTGGTCTGCGGCATCGGGCCGTCGGTGGCGGCGACCACGAGGATCGCACCGTCCATCTGGGCAGCACCGGTAACCATATTCTTCACGTAGTCGGCGTGGCCCGGGCAATCGACGTGCGCATAGTGACGATTGGCGGTCTGGTACTCGACGTGAGCGGTGTTGATGGTGATACCACGCTCCTTCTCCTCAGGGGCGTTGTCGATCTGATCGAAAGACTTGATCTCGCTGAGACCTTTGGCAGCAAGCACCTTGGTGATCGCTGCGGTCAGAGTGGTCTTGCCATGGTCAACGTGGCCGATCGTGCCGATGTTGACATGCGGTTTATCCCGCTTGAAAACTTCTTTTGCCATAATATTACGTTTAAAAGTTTGTTACAAAATTAAACCGGCTTTACAACCGGCTCTGGAGCCGATGATGGGATTTGAACTCATGACCTCATCCTTACCAAGGATGCGCTCTACCCCTGAGCTACATCGGCGTTCATTGAGCGGGGTAGGAGAATCGAACTCCCATTTCCAGCTTGGAAGGCTGGCATAATAGCCATTATACGAACCCCGCTTGGGAGCAGTCGTTTCTGTCCAACTTCCGCTTTTGTGGGCAAGGATGGATTCGAACCACCGTAGGCATCGCCAGCAGATTTACAGTCTGCCCCATTTGACCGCTCTGGTACTTGCCCCTATCTTACATTGCAGATCGTGAGCCGATGGAGGGAATCGAACCCACGACCTTGAGATTACAAATCACACGCTCTAGCCAACTGAGCTACATCGGCAATGTATTATTTCAAAGCCCCCTAGTTTTTGGGACTGCAAAGATAGGAATAATTTCCTATTCTCCAAAAACTTTTTGCAATCTTTTTTGTATCCCGGCGGTGTCCATTCCGCAGGCGGCATGTTGCTCAGACTGACGCGCGTGGGCGATGAAGCGGTCGGGAATTCCGACCCCTTCCAGGGTGGCTTTGAAACGGCCCGCAGCAAGGAATTCGCTGACAGCGCCGTAGAGGCCTCCGGCAAGGGATCCGTCCTCGACGGTGATGAGGTGCCGGCAGCGTCCGGCGACCCGGGTGAGGAGGTCCTCGTCGAGCGGTTTGAGGAAACGGAGATCGTACACGCCGACGCGTCCCGGCCAGGCGGCTGCTGCCTCCACGGCGCGGTTCACGATGGGGCCCAGACCCAGGATGGCCACTTCGTCTCCTTCGAGCAGGACGCTGCCCCGTCCGATTTCGAGCGGCTCTCCGGCCGCTTCGCGCCAGGGGGCGCCTTCTCCCATTCCGCGCGGGTACCTTATAATAAACGGCCCCGTGTCATGCTTCCATGCGGTGTACATGAGGCGTTTGAGCTCGGTTTCGTCCCGCGGGGCGCTGACAATGGCTTCCGGGATGCTCCGGTAAGCGGCCAGGTCGAAGGCGCCGTTGTGCGTGGCGCCGTCCTCGCCGACAAGTCCGGCCCGGTCGAAGCAAAGCACGACCGGCAGGCGCTGGAGCGCCACATCGTGGATAATCTGATCGTAGGCACGTTGCGAAAAGGCGGAGTAGATGTTGCAGAACGGCTTCATCCCGCCGGCGGCGAGTCCGGCGGAGAAAGTCACGGCGTGCTCCTCCTCGATGCCCACGTCGAAGAAACGGTCGGGGTGACTGGCGGCAAGGCGGTTCATGCCGCAGCCGGTGGCCATGGCGGGAGTGATGCCGACGACGCGCGGATCGGCTTCGGCGAGTTCGCAGAGCACTTCGCCGAAGACGTCCTGGTAGCGGTCGTGCACATGAGGGGCGTGGATGCGTTCGCCGGTGGCCGGGTCGAAACGCCCGGGGGCATGCCAGGTCACGGGATCCGCTTCGGCGGGGGCGTAGCCCTTGCCTTTGACGGTCAGGCAGTGCAGCAGGCGCGGTCCGGGGATGCCGCTCAGCTTGCGCAGGGTCTGCACCACTTCGGCGATGTCGTTGCCGTCGATCGGGCCGAAATACCGGAATCCCAGGGATTCGAAAAGATCTCCGCCCGGCTTGCCGACGAGCCAGGATTTGAAACCCCGGACCCAACGCTGGAGGAAGCGGCGGAAGGCATTGTCTCCCAAAAAGTTCCAGACCCGGTTCTTGAAGGTGTTGTAAGACCGGCTCGTGGTAAGGTTCAGCAGGTGCCGGTGGATGGCGCCCGTGTTGCTCTCGATGGACTGGTTGTTGTCGTTGAGGATGACGAGCAGGTCGGCGTGGCTCTCGCCGGCGTTGTTGAGCCCTTCGAAGGCGAGACCGCCTGTCATCGCCCCGTCGCCGATCAGGGCGATCACCTTTTCCTTGCGCTTCTGGAGCCGGGCCGCTTCCGCGAGACCGAGGGCGACGGAGACGGAGGTCGAGGAATGCCCGACGCCAAAAGCGTCGTACGGACTCTCGTCCCGGCTCGGGAAACCGCTGATGCCGCCGGCCGTGCGCATGGAGGCGAAAGCTTCCCGCCTTCCGGTCAGGATCTTGTGGGCGTAGGCCTGGTGGCCCACGTCGAACACCAGCTTGTCCTGCGGGGTGTCGTAGACATAGTGGACGCCGACGATGATCTCCACGGCGCCCAGGCTGGAAGCAAGGTGTCCGGGGTTGCCGGCGCAGCATTCGACGATATACTGCCGGAGTTCCGCACACAGGGTGCGCAGCTGCTCCATCGAGAACGCCTTGATATCGGCGGGAGAGTCAATCTTGTCCAGCAGTTCGTACATGATGCGTCAGGCTTTATTGGGGGCGTCCAGTTCCAGCTCGGGGTGCCGGCGCGAAGCACGGGCGAAGAGCAGGGCCACGGCCACGGCGGCGACGCACAGGGCGGTGAACATCAGTTCTACGTTGAAGGCGCCCGTCTGCGCGGCGTCCGGTCCGGAAGACGCACGGCCCAGGATGCCCCCGGCGAACATCTTGAAACTCAGCAGGCCGAGGTTCTGCACCCAGTAGACCAGCGCGAAGGTCGTGCCAAGCACCTTGTCGGGAACGATCTTCGGCACGGAGGGCCACAAGGCCGCGGGGACGAGCGAATAGCCGAAGCCGAGCAGCACCATGGCGGCGTAGCCGAAGAAGGGGACGCCCTGCGGGGCGAAAGTGAGCAGCAGGTGGGCGAGCAGCGCGAGCAGCGAGCCCAGCACCATCCAGCGCGTGCCCCGGCCGCGGCGGTCCACCAGCAGGCCGAAGAGCGGTGCGAATACGACGGTCGCGAACGGAAGCATCGACACCATCCAGCCGGCCGTCTCCGCGGGGATGGCGAAACGAGGGATCAGGATGGCGCCGGCGAACTTCTTGAAAGCGATGATGCTGCTATAGAACAGCACGCACAAGAGGCTGATGAGCCAGAAGTTGCCGTTTTTGAGCACCGCAATGACGTCGGCGAAACGGAAAGCGCTGTCCGGGTCGGCCTGGTCCGGACTGCCTTGTCCCGCCTTCTTGTCGAAGCGGGCGTCCATGGCCACGAACAAAGCCCAGAGAATCAGGCCGGCTGCCATCAGGCCCAGGCCGAAGACCGCCGGCCGGGCCGTCTCGGCGAGGGTGTACACGTGATGGCTGCTCTCGACGACCAAGCGAGGGGCGAGGACAAGGGCACAGGCGGTGCCCAGACGGGCAATGGCGAGCTGCAGGCCCATTGCCAGGGCCATCGGCCCGTGGCGGAACCATTTCGCGATCGAGCGGGTGACGGCCGTCCCTGCGATCTCGCTGCCCAGGCCGAAAAACATGCAGCCGACATAGGCGATGCGCAGCGACCGCTGCGGCGGGAAGCCGGCGGTGATGGCCCAGAGGACCGTAGCCGCGCCGGCCACCATCATGCCGACGAAAACGGAGCCCGTGATGCGGACGCCCCACTTGTCCAGCAGGATGCCGCAGACGACCAGTCCGCCGAAGACGCAGAGCACCGAATAACCGCTTGCATACAGGCCGTAACCCGCCGCGTCCCAGCCGAGCTGGGTGCGGGCGGGATCTTCAAAGAGGTAGGAGATCGTCGAGAACATGTCGTCGAAGAAGTACGATGCGAACATCGGTACGACGAGACATGCCAGGGCGATCCAGCAGGCGTATTTCCCGGCTCTGGCGGACATCGGCGCTTATTTCTTGATATTCGGAAGCTCCAGGCCGTAGCCTTTCCTGCGGTCCTCCTTCTTGAGCAGGAAGCTGAAGATGAAGGCCAGTACGCCGAAGCTGGAGAAGACGATCATCGGCACGAAATAGCCGCCGGTGGAGCCGCGCAGCGAGCCGATCAGCATCGGCACGAGGCAGAGGCCGATGTTCTGCACCCAGAAGATCAGGCAGTATGCCGAGCCCAGGATCTTCTCGTCGATGATCTTCGGCACGGAAGGCCAAAGGGCCGCGGGGACGAGCGAGAAGCTCACGCCCAGTACGACGATCAGCAACACGGCGAGCCATTTGTACGGGGCGACCGGCAGCAGGAAGGCGAAACACAGGTGGCACACGATCATGATCACGGACCCCACCATCAGCATCGTAGCGCCTTTGCCCTTGTGGTCCAGGAAGATGCCCAGCATCGGGGTCAGGCACATGGCCAGGATGGGGAAGACGCTGAACAGGCGGGAGGCCGTGGCGGCGTCGATCTGCAGGGTCTCCTCCAGGAAATTGGGCGCATAGCGCTGGAACGGGAAGATGGCGCTGTAGTACAGCACGCACAGCAGGGCCACGATCCAGAACATCTTGCTCTTGAAGATGGCGCCCAGGTCACTGACGTGGAATTCGTCCTCCGGCGATTTCTCGTCCGTCGCCAGGCCGGCGGCGACCAGCTGCCGGTCGAACTTGCTGTCCATGAAGGCGAAGATGATGAAATTCAGCAGGCCGATGCAGAGCAGCGCACCGCAGAAGCCCATCGGGGCGACGACCGAACCGCCGAACTTGTCGGAGATCAGCGGGGAGATCCACATGACGCCGAACACGCCCAGGCGGGCGATGGCCATCTCAAGCCCCATCGCCAGGGCCATTTCCTTGCCTTTGAACCACTTGGCCAGGATCTTGGAGACGTTCGTCCCCTCCATCTCACAGCCGCAGCCGAAGATCATGAAGCCCAGTGAAGCCATCTTGGCGCTGGCCGGCATTTCGACCCACCAGGAGCCGAGCCATTGGGCGAAGCCCGTGGTCTGGAACCAGTCGCTTACGCCGACGAACTTGATCGCTGCGCCGAAGACCATCAGGCCGGCGGACAGGATGCCGGAGAATCGGACCCCGAGCTTGTCGAGGATGATGCCGGCGAGGATCAGGAAGCCGCAGACATTGAGGATGTACTCGGAGGCGGCGTATTTGCCGAACACGGCGCTGTCCCAGCCGAGGTTGGTCTCTACGAGGGATTTGAGCGGGGACATCACGTCCACGAACATATAGGCGAAGAACATCATCAGGGCGACCAGGGCCAGCACGGTCCACCGGGCCACCGGGTTGTCGTTCATCAACCGATGGATTTTCTCTGACATAATGATTCGTTTTTAGAAGGGGAGATCGTCGGTCGGGCCCTCGTCGGTGGCGGGGGCGGCGGGTGCGGCCGGAGCCTGCGGGGCGGCCTGGGCGGGGGCGGGCTGCTGGTAGGCCGGCTGTGCGGGCTGCTGATAACCGCCCTGGCGCTGATAGCCTCCGCCCGGCTGGTCTGCCGGGTAGCCTGCGCCGTCACCGTCGCGGCGGCCGAGCAACTGCAGCGTGTCGACGTTGATCTCCGTGGTGTATTTCTCCATCCCCTGGGCGTCCGTATACTTGCGGGTGCGGAGCCTGCCTTCGATATAGAGCTGGGTGCCCTTGCGGACGAAACGCTCGCAGACATCCGCGGGCTGGCCCCAGGCGACGATGTTGTGCCATTCGGTGTTTTCGCGGGTCTCTCCGCTGCGGTCGCGGTAGCGCTCTGAAGTGGCGAGGGTGAAAGTGGCGACTTTCCGGCCCTGGGAACCGGGATTGTTTCCTTCGAGGTAACGTACATTGGGGTCTCTTCCAACGTTACCGATCAGCATGACTTTATTCAGTGACATAGTACATAAAATTTAGTCTGACAAGATAGGGATTTTTTGGCGAAATGCGCGTATCTTTGTCCGGTAATCTTTCTGAAAATGACGATTTCGCTTACGGGATTCATGGGCTGCGGAAAGAGCAGCACCGGGCGGGCGCTCGCGGAGCGTCTCGGGGCCCGTTTTGTGGATCTGGACGCGGAAATCGTTGCCCGGCAGGGGCGCAGCATCCCGGAAATCTTCCGGGAAGGCGGCGAGTCCGCATTCCGTGCGGCTGAACTGGAGGCGCTTCGCGCCGTGATCGACGAGGCCGGCGCCGCGGACTGTGACACCGTTCTTGCACTTGGCGGCGGCACGCTCACCGTCCCCGCCGCCCGCGACCTGGTCTTTTCCCGGACGCGCTGCGTATGGCTGCGTACGAGCCTGGAGACCATCCGGGAGCGGCTCGGAGACGTCGACGCCTCCCGCCCCCTTTTCGCCGATGCGGGAAAGCTCTTCGCCGCCCGCACACCTGTCTATGCCCAGGCGCCCCGGGTCGTCGATACCGATGGCCTCGGCCCCGCGGAAGTTGCCGCTGCGATCGAGTCCGTCTTTATGCAAGATTAGGGAAAACGGCTTTCATCGGAGCCGGATCCGGCTCCTCGCCCGTCATCAGGGAATAACCGGTGACGGCCTGTGCCAGCAGCCAGGCGGAGCCGGGGATGTAGCCCGGACGGCCCGCCAGGCAGGGATCCTTGTAATTGGCCTCCAGCAGATGGGTGCAGTCGAGACGGTCGGCGCCCTCGACAAAGCGCGGCAGGGTGTAGACAATCACGTCGGCGCTCACGCCGCCGGCCACTTCGCCATGGCGATACAGGCGCACATCGAAGCCAAGGTCCTCGGCGGCGGCCAGGGCCGCCTTGCCGGCACCCCCGTAGCCGATGACGGCTGCCGTGCCGCGTCCAAGCGGCGCCAGCAGGGCCTTCACGCCCCGGTAATCCGAGTTGTACGCCTTCGTCCCCTCCGGGGTCCTGACGACCAGGTTGGTCGCTCCGACGCGTTCGCTCTCAGGGCTCCGCCAATCTGCACGCGCAAAGGCGTCGCCTTTGAAAGGGGCCGTGATATTGATGGCCTTATACGCCGCCAGGAAGCGGGCCCACGCCTCTTCGAAATCCGGCGTTTGGATCAGGTCATAGACATATCTTCCGCCGTAGGCGGCGGTGAACAGCGCAGGGCTGAGGGAATGGGCGATGGGATGCCCGATGAGACCGAATCTATCCATTCTGACGCTGTCTGACGGCTTCGAAGAGCAGAATGGCGGCGGACACCGAAACATTGAGCGAGTCCAGCGCGCCGAGCATGGGGATGCGGATGTGGGCATCGGCGGCGGAGCGCCAGACGGGCGTGAGTCCCGTAGCCTCCGTGCCCATCACGAGCGCCGTCCCGCCGGTCATGTCGCAATCGTAATAGAGCGAAGAATCCTGCAGCTGAGCCGTCAGGATGCGGATGCCGCGGGCCTTGAGGAAGGCGATGGCGGCCTCCGAAGCGCAAGCGGCGCAGGGCACCGTAAACACGGCGCCGATGGACGCGCGGATGAGATTCGGGTTCCAGAGGTCGGTCAGCGGATCGCAGACCAGCACCGCATCGGCGCCCGCCGCGTCCGCACTGCGGAGCACCGCCCCCAGGTTGCCGGGTTTCTCCACCCGCTCCAGTACCACCACCAGCGGATTTGCCGGCAATACGATATCCTCCAGCCTCCGCTCCGGAGTCTTCACCTCCGCAACAACCCCTTCTGTCCCTTCCCGCATCGCCATCTTCGCATACACCTCCTCGCTCACCTCGAACACTTTCGCCTGCCCCGCAGCGGTGGCAACTGCCCCAGGAAACCGTGCCACCCTCGGCATCGTAAGAGGGAGGGGCCCATCGTCAGATGGGAGGGGTCCGGCGCAGCCGGACGTTTCAGGGGGCAGTTGGCCACCCTGCAGGGCATTGAAGAGCGAAGGACAGACGAAGAGAGTATCTACGGTGAAACCGGCATCGATGCAATGCTGCAGCTCGCGGCGGCCTTCGACCACGAAAAGACCGGCCTCGCGCCGCGCAGAAGACTTCTGCTGCAGCGCGAGGAGCCGTTTGATCTTCGGATTCGAAGGCGATGTGATCAACTCCGGCATGGGGCGGCGCGATTATTCGTCCTGCTTCCCCGCTTCTTTTTTCAAGACCTTTTCAGGCCTCATCTGCGGGAAGAAGAGAACATCCTGGATGGTCGTCTGTCCCGTCATGAACATGGTCAGGCGGTCGATTCCCATTCCGAGGCCGGATGTCGGCGGCATGCCGTACTCCAGCGCGCGGACGAAGTCCAGATCGATATACATCGCCTCGTCGTCGCCCTTGCTCTTGAGGGCGGCCTGCTCCTCGAAACGCTCCAGCTGGTCGATCGGATCATTCAGCTCGGAATAGGCGTTCGCCAGCTCCTTGCCGCAGACGAACAGCTCGAAACGCTCGGTAAGCGTGGGATCCGTACGGTGGCGCTTGGTCAGCGGAGACATCTCCACGGGATAATCGATAATGAAGGTCGGCTGGACGAGTTTGTCTTCGCAATAGGTGCCGAAGATGGCATCGATCAGCTTGCCCTTGCCCATCGAAGGCTCGATGTCCACGCCCAGCTTCTTGCAGGTGGCGCGCAGCTGGTCCTCGTCCATGCCCTTCACATCCACGCCTGCATATTCCTTGATCGCATCGAGGATCGGCAGGCGGCGGTAGGTGCCGCCGAAATCGACTTCGTTGTCCCCGATGGTCACCTTCGTAGAACCGTTGACGGCGAGGGAGATCTTTTCCAGCATCCTCTCCACGAACTTCATCATCCAGTTGTAGTCCTTGTAGGCAACGTAGATCTCCATGCAGGTAAACTCGGGATTGTGGGTCTTGTCCATGCCCTCGTTGCGGAAATCCTTCGCGAACTCATACACCCCGCTGTAGCCGCCCACGATGAGGCGTTTGAGGTAGAGCTCGTTGGCGATGCGCAGGTAAAGCGGAATGTCCAGTGCATTGTGGTGCGTCACGAAGGGGCGCGCGGCGGCGCCGCCCGGGATGCTCTGCAGGATGGGGGTCTCCACCTCCAGACAGCCGGCGGCATTGAAATACTCGCGCATCGTCGCGATGATTTTCGCGCGTTTGACAAAGGTATCCTTGACTTGCGGATTGACGATCAGGTCCACGTAGCGCTGCCGGTAACGGAGTTCCGGATCCGTGAAGGCGTCGAAGACCTGGCCGTCCAGTTCCTTGACGATGGGCAGCACGCGAAGCGACTTGCTCAGCAGGGTGAGCTCCTTGGCGTGCACGCTCAGCTGGCCGGTCTGCGTGATGAACGCAAAACCCTTGATGCCCACGATGTCACCGATGTCCAGGAGCTTCTTCCAGACAGTATTGTACAGGGTCTTGTCCTCTCCGGGGCAGATCTCGTCACGCTTGACGTAGATCTGGATGCGCCCCGTTTCGTCCTGAAGCTCGCCGAAGGAAGCGGCGCCCATGATGCGCCGGCTCATCAGGCGGCCGGCGATGCAGACGTCCTGCAGGTTGCCCTTCTCCGGGTCGAATTCTTCCAGAATCTGCGCCGCGGTGGCGTTCACGGGATACTCGGCGGCCGGGTACGGCTCGATCCCCAGTTCTCTCAATTTCGCCAGCGACTCGCGGCGGATCAATTCTTGTTCGCTAAAATCTGCCATAATGGCGCAAAGATAAGAAAAATGTTTTAAAGCAGACGCTCCGTTTCCTTCCAGAGGCGCCGCTCCAGCTCAGGGTCCTGATAGCGCACCGGGATGGCATGGGAACGGTTCCCGACGAAATAGCACCCCGTCCGGTCGGCGGCCAGCGCGGCGAGCGGCGGCACGGCCCCTTTCCGGGGCGACTTGATGAACGGGCGGAAGAGCACGTCCGTGAGGGGATCGAACCAATGGCCCAGGGTTATGATATTGGTATCCACGATGCCCGGGTCGGCCACATTGACGTGCAGGTCCGGCCGTCTGCGGGCGAGTTCCTGAGAGAAATGCAGCATCGCGAGCTTGGTGCGCGCATAGGTGCCCAGCTGGGAGAAATCCTCCTCCGAAGGCTGCAGGGACGCCTCCGTCAGCCTGACGAAGCGGCATGACAGGGACACCATGCTGACGACATGCGCACCCGCCTCCAGACGGGGCAGGAGCAGGGTCGTCAGCAGGAAGGGCGCGAAATAATTCGTGCAGAAGGTGTTCTCGAACCCGTCTTCGGTCAGCTCGTAGCGCCGGCTGATGACACCGGCATTGTGCAGCAGGCCCGTGACGGGCTCGGGCCCGAGCGACTCCGCGAAAGCGCGGACGGACCTGAGCGAGCGGAGATCGAGCTGCCGCACTTCCAGCCGGGCCTGCGGACAAGCTGCGAGGATCTGCGACCGCTGTTCCTCCGCCTTGCGGGGATTCCGGCAGGCCATCACCACCGGGCGTCCCCCGGCGGCAAGCGAGCGCGTCACAGCCGAGCCGATCGCACCGGTCGCGCCTGTGACGATGATCCTCCCGTTTATTTCACTTTTATCCATATTCTTGCCACGAGCGGCGCCGGCAGCAGGGCGATGAGCGCCGGGAGCCAGACATTCATGAAAGCCGGACTGATGATCCGGCGTTTCCGGAACATGGCGCGGAGCGAACGCCGGACCAGCCACGCCGGGGTTTGGACGAGTCCGACGCGCAAGGCTGTCCGCATCTTTTTCTCACTCAGCCTGTACAGCGGCGTGGCGACGGCGGCGGGACAGACCGTGGTCACGCTGACGCCGTAGGGCCGCATCTCATAGGAGAAGGACCGGCCGAAATTGCGCAGATACGCCTTTGTCGCAGAATAAACGGTGATGCCGGGAACCGGAATCCGCGATGCCATCGACGACACGTTCAGGATGTATCCGCCGCCCCGCGCCTTCATGTCCTGCCCGAACAGCACGCAGAGCCGCGTGACGGTGGTGACATGGAGGTTGATCATGGCCTGGACGCGGTCCAGGTCCTCCACCTGCAGTTCCTTGAAAAAGAACATGCCGGCATTGTTCACCAGCACGTCCGGGTGGAGGCCCTCCGCCTGGCACCAGGCGAAAAGTCCGTCCGCGGAACGCTCCCCGGCGAGGTCCTGGCAGCGGGTGCGCACCGCCGCGACGGCGGAAAGCGTCTGCGCAGCGTCCGCGAGTTCCTGCTCGCGGTTGCTCACGAGCACCAGCTCATAGCCGCGCGCAGCAAGCTGGCGCGAATACTCCAGGCCGATGCCGGAGCTGCCTCCTGTAATCAGTGCGACCATCGCGCTTCCGCTTTTTCGATTTCCCGGCGCAGGGCGGACGGCAACGTGCCTGCGCAGCGATTGCATTTCATGTCAAGACTGTACATCCGCCCGATGCAGTAGTTGGAGTGGCGGCAGCCGCTGCACGAGACTTCCCCGCTGCGGAGCCGGTTCACGAAATCCGTGTCATGGATCAGCGCGCGGGCCATCTGGAGGCCGTCAAAACCCGCGGCGAGGACTTCTTCCATCTTCTCCCGCGACACCAGCCCGCCCACGTAGATCAGCGGCACGTCCACGGCAGCGCGGAAACGCTTGGCTTCTTCGAGGAAATACCCCTCCCGGAAGGGGACCGTCGGGATCATCATCCGGCCGAACAGGCGGATCAGGGCCTTGAGCCACCAGAATTTGCGCATATCCATGTAGTGCGCCAGCGTGCGGATGGGCATCGCCCCGCGCATCACCTCCATCGGGGCCTTGCTCACGAAGCCGGCCGACAGGACGATTCCGTGCACGCCCAGCCGCTCCAGTTCGCGTGCGACGGCAAGGCACTCCTGCCGCTGCATGCCGCGCCGGAAGCCGTCGTGCATATTCATCTTGACAAGCACGCCCATGTCCTGCCCCGCGGCCTCCATCACGCGCCGGATCACCATCTGCATGAAACGCATCCGGTTCTCGAGGCTGCCGCCGAAACGGTCGTGGCGGTGATTGGTATAAGGCGAGAGGAACTGGCTGATCAGGTAGCCATGGCCGGCATGGATCTCCACGCAGTCGAATCCGGCCTGCCTGGCCAGCTCCACGGCGTGGCCGAAGTCCTCCACAAGCGAGAGGATCTCCTCTTCGCGCATCCTGCGGACGAAGGTCGGAGAATACAGGTTGAACCCGCCCGAGGCCCCCATCGGCGTACAGCCGCAGGTGGCGCGGTGCGTCATGTTGCCGCAGTGCCCCAGCTGGATGGAGGCCTTCGCTCCCTGCGCATGGACGGCGTCCGTGATGTCCCGCAACGCCGGGACGATCTCTTCGCGCATCCACAGCTGTCCGTCGAAGGACAGGCCGCTCCGGCTCACGGAGGCATAGGCGAGCGTCGTCATCCCGACCCCGCCGCGCGAGACGGCGACATGGTAGTCCTTCAGGTCCTGCGAGGGATTGTTGCCGTAGGCCATGTTTTCAAAGGCAGCCGAGCGGATGACGCGGTTGCGCAGTTCTACGGGGCCGAAACGGACGGGGGTGAATATCGGAGAATCGATCATTTCAGTAGATAAAAGGGATGATTCGGTGCAGTTTCCGGCTGTCCAGCTCGTCCGGAAATTCCTGACAGTATAAGTCATAGATGCGGGCGGCGCGGGGCGCGAGATTCGCGAAGGTCCAGAGCGCAAACACGGCGCCGGACCAGGACCAGGTCAGGATGGCGAACCCCACCCATTCCACGAATTCGCCGAAATAGTTGGCGCTGGTCACGTAGCGGAACATTCCCTCCGTGGGGAGGTAATGGGCGGTGTCCCCGGGTCTGCGCAGATGCCGGATGGTTCTGTCGGAACGGATGTTGACGATCATGCCCGTCAGGAACAGCAGCGTCCCCGCCACGAAGGGCAGACGGGTGAGCCAGGAAAGCGGATAGGCGTCGGCAGGCGAAAGATAGAAAATCCACCCGCCTTGCATGAAGGCGTTGAGCGTGTTGAACAGGACACCCATCAGGATGATGCTGACCGGCATCCGGGAGCGGCCGCGGATCTGCAGCGGGAAAATGAACGAGCGGTGGAAATAGTGCAGCTCGAACAACAGGACGAACACCACCCGCACAGGGTCCTGCCGGCGGGTGGAGGAGAGCCACAACAGGAGCATGGCGATGAAGACCGGGGCTTCCATCAGCATCCAGCCGAGGCGGTTGTCCAGGGACGGTCCCCACTTCCTGCTATAGAACTTTCCATAGCCGGCATCGACCCGGTAGAGGCCGAAGAAAACGACGACCGCGAGCAGGGCCATGACGGCCAGGAAAATATAGAATGTTTGCAATGATACCACATTCAAAGATACGGGAATTCC
>JAAYCA010000043.1 GCA_012744435.1 Bacteroidales bacterium | reverse complement strand
TCCGCCTGCTGCGGGTGCTCGAGGAGCGCGCCTTCTCCCCCGTCGGCTCTCACGAGACGGCCAGATTCCGCGGCCGCATCATCGCCGCCACCAACCGGCCCCTCGACCTCCTCCGCCGCTCGGGCCGCTTCCGCGAGGATTTCTTCTACCGCCTCTCCTCGGACGTCATCACCGTCCCCCCGCTCCGGCAGCGCCTCGACGAGACCCCCGCCGAGCTCGACGACCTCGTCTCCCTGATCGTCCACCGCATCACCGGCGACCGCCAGGGCGAAACCATCGCCGCCGTCCTCGACTCCCTCGCCGCCTCACCCGGGCGCGGCTACGCCTGGCCCGGCAACGTGCGCGAACTCGCGCAGGCCGTCCGCCGCATCCTGCTCAAGGGAATTTATGAAGGGGACTCGAGCCCGGAGGCCGTTGACCTGTGCACGACCCTGCAGGAAGGAATCGCCGCCGGCACTCTCGAGGCGGACGCCCTCCTATCGGGCTACTGCCGCCTCCTCTACGAGCGCCTGGGCAGCTATGAAGCCGTCGCCCGGCGGCTCAATCTGGATAGGAGAACTGTGAAAGCTTATGTCGTGAAAAAGATCTGATTGGGAATGTTTGCGGCTATGCTCAGGACATTGATAATGTTTTTCGTCTCAGCGGTACGGGTTTGACTAACTCGATTGTATTTCTTGGAACCAGCGCTTTTTCCTGCGGCTTCCCCTAATTCACACCCAACTGTAGGCCGACGTTGCTGTCCGTCGAACAGTTCCCCTGACCGGGTCTGTAGAGGACTTTCACCTCTTCTGGGTGCGCCCTGCCGGGCGCACCCAGAAAAAAAAAGGGCGGACCCCAGATTGGGGTCCGCCCTCATTACCTTTCAGCCTATTGATTAACCTTAACCCTCGGGGGGGGCTTCATCCGATGAAACTCCGTCAGCAGACTGCCCGATAGGCTGCCCCGCCAATGCCTCCTCAGGGGCAAGTGTTCCATAGCGCACTACCAAATCCTGGGCAACTGTGAAGTTATATCGACCTGTGGATCCCGTCTGCACCGGATTAGCTTCAAAGGCGAATGTGGTCGCGGCTGCATCATCGTCCACATATACATAGCCATTGAACCCTTCCGTGTTTAAAAATCTATTGTCAAGAAAGTTTTGCTCTACGAGATCTGCAATCGGTGCAAAATTCTGGTTGTTCACAGCCGCATAGGCCATTTCGGCGGAGCAGACGGTGCGGCAGCCCTGGATGGCGCTGGATTCATTAGCAGCCATGCGGGCGGTCAGCATGCTGGGGACGGCGATGGCGGCGATGATGGCGATGATCGCCACGACGATCAGAAGCTCGATCAACGAAAAGCCCTGTTCCTTTTTCATTGGTTTGTTTTCTCCTGTGGGTTGAAGTTTGTAGCTTGATTGCATGACGCCATGACATAGAGCAATCGGCGTGCCAAAAGTGGCCGATGAAAATAGCAATTTAACTAAATTTATTATTCTTTTATTTGCAGTCATTTACTTGACGTCAAGAGACAGGCGCAAGAAATACTCTGTTCGGGCGCGGGTTGGGAAAGCTTTTGGATGCTGAATCTCAGCATCCGAGGTGATGGGATTCCGCACCCCGCCCGGCGCACGGGCGCTCCTCTACTCAAATGAACGGGTGGGGCCAAGTGCCAAGAAAGATTTCGGGGATTACAATTTGATGTTGAGCGTCAGCATCCGGTGGCGGAGAGAGCCCTTGCTGAGGTTGAGGCGCTGGGCGGCCAGCGTCTGGTTGCCGTCAGTGCGGCGGAGGG
>JAAYCA010000042.1 GCA_012744435.1 Bacteroidales bacterium | reverse complement strand
GGGCCATTCTACTCGCGTTTTCTTCTTTTTGCGAGCGAACGGGATGTCTGGATTCTGAATGTGCTTTCAGTTTGAAAGTCTATGATTCAGACCTCGAAAACTGGGTGGGTATGCTCCGGAAAATGTACTTCAATCACCAGGATCAAGACAAAAGCGACCCAGTATCTTCTGTCGAAACTATTGCCATCGGTCTGGAAGATGTTTCATCTGTCGTTGATAGTATTCTAGATGGAACGTATTCGCAATTATCAGATGATAAGAAAAGGATAATCAAAGATTTCTCAGCCGGGCTGCCTATGATGGCTGTTATTCTAGCGGAAAACGCCAAATCTGGACAGCTGGATTTCACAAGAATACCCAATAATGAGTTGGTTGACAAGCTCCTTGATGTTGACGAGAATCACGATAAAGAGATTCTAAAATCGTGTGCTCTTTTCTCTCATATTGGGTATCGAGATGAAGTTAAAGGCGAGGCTAAGTTTATCATCTGCAATAAGAACATTACTCCCCTGTTGGATGGTGAGGACAATGCAAGGATGACTTTGTTTCAAAGGACTTTCAACAAATACACTTCTCGCGAAATCTTTGAGATCCAAGGGCGTTTTTTTGCGATTCGTCCTATTCCTCTCGCCCTTAAGTTGGCTGAAGATTGGTTGGTTGAGTGCACACCCGAGCGCCTTCTCGATGTTATTACCGATATACAGATTGAGGATGTCCGGAATAGTTCTCAACTCTTAACTGCCGCCTTTGCTAGTCAAATGTCTAATTTGGCCGGCAATGAGATGGCGCAGAATCTCGTTAAAGCTCTCACTGGCATTGAGAGCCCTTTTGCTAACGCGGAAGTCTTAAATACTGAACTGGGTTCACGACTCTTCCGATCGTTAGTAGAAGTGGACCCTGTGTCAGTTGCTGATCTCTTATGGCGAGTCTTTGGGGAGATGTCAACCGAATCCTTGTTATTAATCAAAGACGGCCGAAGGAATCTGGTTTGGACGGTACAGAAACTCTGTTTCGACAAACGAACCTTTAGGATCGGGACCAAGTTGCTAATCAAATTTGCCTTGGCCGAGAATGAAACTTGGGGGAATAATGCCACAAATGAAGCAATAACCTTATTTCATGTTTATCTCCCCGGGACAGAAGCGGACTTGGATGCCAGGATGGAGATTATTAACTGGGTAAGATCTTTGGATGGAGCAGAGGATTTTTTGATCAGGATTCTGTCATCTGCGTTGATGTCAAGCAATTACACATATATGGGTGGAGCAGAGAAACAGGGATCCAAGAGATTGGACCACTATATGCCGTCCGGAGCAGAGATAGTCAAATACTGGGAAAACGTCTCATCTATCATAAAGGACTGTATTGTAGCCTATCCAGAAAAACTTGACAGCCTTTCAGATGTGGTTGCTTCGAATTTTGGTGGCCTTATACGTGCCGGTGTGAGCACTCTTGCATTTGACTTAGCAGAGTTCGTTGCTGATAAACGTAATTGGGACTGGGAGAAGATGCGCGAGTCCCTTAGAATGATCTCCTGGAGAAGTGGATGGAAGAATTATCCTGGGTCCCTTAAAGAACGTATACTACAGTTTAAGGAAAAACTTACCAAGGATGATTTCATTTCTAGATTTCGTGACGCATCTCGCTATGAAAGAGGAAGTTGGGATGAAGAATTGAGAAAGAAGACCGAACTATATAAAGAGCTCGCTCATGACTTCATTGAAAAGGAAGGCGCAAATGATGAAATGCTTAGGCAAGTACTTCTTGACTCCACAAATAAACCTTATATCGTTTTCGGAACCGAGTTATACAATTGCGTCTGCAATGATAATGGCCTATACCAGAGAATCTCGACCACCATCATTTCCGCAATATCAGAGACGAAAGATTACGCGGACAGCACCCTGATCGGTTTCTGGAGTCATGCTTCAAAACAAGACTTTGAGGCAGTATACTCTTCTATTCTTAATCAGATTCCGGATGCTCTTTTCCCCCTATTAGCCATTCGATGCTCTGCCCTGGAAGAGTGCTCGCGATTATTCGATTTGGTCAATTCAGGCAAGGCGAATATTTATTCCTTCAATTTGTTCTGTTCTTACTGTGATTGGAGCAAGCACGATAAGGACAGCATAATAGCCTTCTTTGATAGATTGGCTAGATTATCATCAGATGGTTCGACTATTGCATTGGAGCGGATGAAGTCTTTGCTGTATTTCGACAAACAAGACAATAAATGGTCTTTTCTTATAGAAGAATATAGGAAACTAATTATTGAGGAGATTGCACCAGTTCGAATTGATCATGAAGGATATATGGAGTGTGTTGAAATGATACTTAATCAGTATGATAGTCCAGTCGTCGCATCGTTTATCAGCAAGAAACTTCTAGCTTATTTTATGACGGAGTCATCTAATCATCATCTTACAGGGCACTACGTTGATTCTGTTCTCTCAATAATCTTTGATAAGTACTTTGACGTGGTTTGGCCGGACTGGTCTAAATCACTGGCCGATCCTTCAAAAATGATTTTTGCGTATCTTCTCAAGTTTAAACTTGGACATTCAATTGGCGGAATCGGCGATGGAGCATTATTTGGGGTCAACCATAATGACGCGCTCAAACAATGGTGTGCAGACTATCCCGACAGCGCTCCTATAGTCCTAGCATCTTATATCCCAGTATATAATGGAGAGCACTTATCTGATCTTGCTATTTATCTTTTGGATAACTACGGGAATAACAAATCTGTCTTAAGCGAATTGGGATGTAACCTGGGTTCCTTTTCGTGTTTTGGCTCTGCTGTTCCTATATATGAAAAGAAGAAAAGAGCACTCCAGGCATTGGTACCACACAAGAATCCCGCTGTAAATCAGTGGATATTAGATAGTATTAGGTATGCCGAAGCTGATATTGCCAGAGAGCGAGATAGAGATGCTGAGGACTCGATGTTGTATAGATAGGTGTTGAATATGTCGAACTTTCCTCTTCCTACAGGTGAATCAGGGAGCAGAGCTTTTTTCGACATTAACCAGCAAATGCCCCCATGTCGCCCAAAACGCCCCTAAATCGGCAAAAAGTCGGCAAAAAATAGATATACAAAAAGAGCCAACCGCTAAAAATCAGTCAGTTAGCTCTTTACAAGGTGCCTCGGGCGGGACTCGAACCCGCACGGCCGTTTCGGGCCAAGGGATTTTCTTACCACTATGGCTTTCGCCACCAGTCTCTGTTTGTGGTCCGGACTATTCCTTCACCGTGGATCCAGGATCTTTAGGTGTGTCGTGTCTAGTCTCTGCACCTTCCTCCTTCCGGAGGCTTGGCTCAAGATTACCATCAGCATGACCTGTTAAGGTTTCCTTGAATTTACGACATTCTACATCGCTCCTTTCGGCGCGCGCACTCAATTTCGCTCTAAGTCCCTCGTGTCTACCATTCCACCACCAAGGCGTGGGTGCAAAGGTAGCGATTTTTCGCAAACTACCAATGCGCCTGCTGCATCGTGAAGAATCAGAAGGATTCTGTCCGGGCGGCGGGGTCGATCGTCCTGGCGATGATCCCCGCCATCTTGCGGGCGCCCTCCCGGTCGGGATGGATGCCGTCGTCCACGAGCAGCGCTTCGCTGTCCAGAAACGGGGTGTGGAGGTCGATCAGTCCGGCCAGGCCGTTCTTCCTGACGGCATTCTCCAGGATCGGGATGATCTCGTCCGTGATCACCTTGTCGTTGATGGTCCAGCTGCGCTTGAACGCGGGGATGGGCGTGGCCAGGTAGATCTTCGGCCGGGAAGGCAGCGCCTGCAGGGCGTCGATCATCTGCTGGAGATCCCCGGCGAATTCTTTCCCGTACACCCAGTTGTAGTCCTTGGAATCGTTGGTGCCCAGCTTGATGACCACCACGTCCGGTCCGAAGGCCTGCGCATCCTCCCAGGCGAGTTCCTTCATGTACGGGAAGTCTCCCTTGTTGAGCAATGTCCGGGCGCCCACGCCGAAATTGCGCACCCAATAGCCCTCGCCGAGCATGGCCTGCATCTGGGCGGGGTAGCCGTTGAGGTCGTTCATATCAATCAGATAGCCGTCGGTGATGCTGTCGCCGATACAGGCCACGCGGACGGCATCCGGCTTCGGCGCCTTCAGGTTGTCCAGCCAGGCGGACAGGTCGGACAGCATCTGCTGATGGTGGGCGAAGGAAGGCCTGAAGCCGAAACCGTGGCCGCCGGTGGGATAAATATGCAGGGTGCAATGGTTCCCGGCGTTGCGCATGGCGGTGTAGTAGGCCACGGCGTTGGGCACGGGCGGGACCAGGTCGTCGTCGCTCGACAGCAGCAGGATGGCCGGCGGGGTGAGGTGACTGCGGACCTGCTTCTGATTGCTGTACAGGTCGATCAGGTCCGGGTCGTTCTGCGACCCGCCCAGCAGGCCGTCCAGCGAGCCCTGGTGCGTGCCCGGACCCATCGTGATCACCGGGTAGAAGAGGATCTGGAAGTCCGGACGCAATGCGAAAGGCGTGTGCGTGGCAATGGTCGAGGCCAGGTGGCCGCCGGCGGAAGAACCCATGATGCCGATGTCGTGGGGATTGAGCTGCCAGACGGCGGCGCTGTCGCGCATCGTGCGCATCGCATTCTCGACATCCGCGAACGGCAGCGATCGGTCCCCGTGCGGGAGGCGGTAGTTCACCACGGCGAAGGCGATGCCGCGTTCGTTGAAAAACGGCGCCCAGGAGGTCCCTTCATGCGTGTTGGCCAGCATGGCATAGCCGCCGCCCGGGCAGCACACCACGCCGCGTCCGGTCGGCTCCTGCGGCAGATAGACCACCATCTGGGCGGCCCCGTCGGGGGTCAGGTTCAGCGTAAACTGACGCGCCGGAGCCTGCGCGCAGGCGGAAAGGACGGCTGCAAGCAGCAGGGTAGCAAGCAAAAACTTTTTCATATTCAATAGGTTAAAAATATTTCTTTTCCTGGCGGTCCAACGCCACGAAGATAAACAGCATCATGGAAAACGCCCACAGCGAAGAGCCGCCGTAGCTGAGCAGCGGCAGCGGGATGCCGATCACCGGCATCAGGCCGATGGTCATGCCGATGTTGATGAACAGGTGCATGAACAGGCAGGAGGCCAGGCAATAGCCGTAGATGCGCGTGAAAGCCTCCCGGCTCCGGTCGGCGTCGGTGATGATGCGCCAGATCAGGAAGACATACAGCAGGATGACGGCCAGACAGCCCACGAAACCCCATTCCTCCCCCACGGTGCAGAAAATGAAGTCGGTGCTCTGCTCCGGCACGAAGCCGTAGGTGGTCTGCGTCCCCTGCAGGTAGCCCTTGCCGAACAGCCCGCCGGAGCCGATGGCGATCATCGACTGGCGGACGTTGTAGCCCACGCCGGCAGGGTCTTCCTTCAGCCCCAGCAGCACTTCGATACGCTTGCGCTGATGGTCCTGCAGGACATTGTCGAAGATGAAATCCGTCGCAAAGATCATCAGCACGCCGACGGCGAAAACAGCGAAGGTCCGCAGCAGCTCCCGCCGCCGCAGCGTGCGCTCCTCGCGGCGGCTGGTCCGCAGCACCCGGATGTAGTGGACGGTGCAGACGGCGAAGAGCACCGCCACCGCCACCCACCCTTGCGTGACGAGCGCCAGGATAAACAGCAGGATGGCCATGCCCAGCAGGAACAGCCACCAGCCGGACATCCCCTCCCGGTAAAGCACGAACAGGAAGCCGACATACACCAGGGCGGAGCCCGTCTCGCTCTCGCCGAGGATGGCGAGCATCGGCAGACCGATGATGGCGGCCACCGCCAGGAAATGCCTGCGGTCGGACAGGCGGAAGGACGGTTTGCTCATCACCATGGCAAGCAGCAGCGAGGTGGTGATCTTCGAGATTTCCGCCGGCTGGAACTTGACGGGACCCAGCTCGAACCAGGAATGGGACCCCTTGACATCCTTGCTGACGAAGATCACCAGCACCAGCAGGAACAGCACGATGAAATAGGCATACGGGGAGACCACCTCCCAGAGCCGCGGGTTGATGACGAACAGGATGAGGATGTCCAGCAGGAAAGCCGTCGCGATCCAGACGGCCTGCTTGCCGCTGCGCGCCGTCCAGTCGAGGATCGAGGACGGTTCCGTGGAATGGATGGAGGCGTAGATGTTCAGCCAGCCGATCAGCACCAGCAGCAGGTAGCAGGCCACCAGCGACCAGTCCACCGTCTTTCCGAGTCCCCGGTCGAAAGAGCCGGGTATGCCGCCCGCGTTTCGCATATCAGAAGAACTTGGTGCGGGTCAGGCGGTCCTCCAGGTACTGCCGCTCGGGAGAGATCTCCCCGGTGAGATACTTCTCGAGCATGAGCGACGCCACCGGCAGCGCCCAGGTGGCGCCGAAACCGGCGTTCTCGACATACGCGGCCACGGCGATCTTGGGATCGTCCTTGGGCGCGAAACAGATGAACACGGAATTGTCCTTGCCGTGCGGGTTCTGCGCGGTGCCGGTCTTCCCGCACACGTCCAGGCCCGGGATGCGGGCGGCGAAGGCGGTACCGCCGGCCGAGCCGCCGCCGTTCACCGCCATGTACATCCCCTCCACGGCGGTCTGGAAATGGGTCGAATCCACGAGGGTATATTGCCGCTCCTTGAATTTGGGGTCGATCTCGATCCCTTCGGAATCCTTGACGATGTGGGGGATGTAGTAGTAGCCCCGGTTGGCCATCGTGGCCGCGAGGTTCGCGATCTGCAGGGGCGTGGCGCCGATCTCGCCCTGTCCGATGGACAGAGAGATGACGGTCTGGAAACGCCAGCGGCCGTCGCCGTAGATGTTGTTGTAGAAGTCGGAAGTGGGAATGTTGCCGCCCAACTCGGAGGGAAAATCGCTGCCGAGCTTGCGGCCGAAGCCAAAGCTCAGGACATATTCCCGCCAGGCGTCGAGGGCCTCGGCGGTGTTCTTGTACTGCTTGTTGTCCAGGATGTTGCGGAAGACGTAGCAGAAGTAGCCGTTGCACGAAGTGGCGATGGCGCTCAGCAGGCTCAGCGGCGAGGCGTGGCTGTGGCAGCCCAGGCGCCGCCCGTTGCCGTACGGGAAGCCGCCGACGCAGGGATAGCTGTCGGACGGCTTCAGCACGCCTTCCTGCAGGCCGATCAGGCCGTTGACCAGCTTGAACACGGAGCCGGGCGGATAGGACGCCATCACGGTACGGTTGAACATCGGTTTGCGCGGATCGCGCGAGATCTCGGCGTAATGCCTGCCGATGTCGCTGAGCACCCCCACGTCGATGCCCGGGCTGGAGACCATCGCCAGGATCTCGCCGGTGGACGGCTCGATGGCGACGACGGAGCCCACCTTGCCCTCCATCAGCTGCTGGCCGTACTGCTGGAGGTGGGCGTCGATCGTGGACACCACGTCCCGGCCGGGCTCCGCCGCCTTGTCCTCCGTGCCGTCCTGGTAGGGCGACTGGACACGGTTGCGGGAGTCGCGCAGGAAGATGTGGTAGCCCTTGACCCCGCGCAGCTCATCCTCCATGGCCGCCTCGAGTCCCGTCTTGCCGACATAGTCGCCCGAGCGGTAGTCGGGATGGTCCTTGAGGAAGTCGGCGTCCACCTCGGAGATGTAGCCGAGGAGGTTGCCGCCGGCGTTGAAAGGATACTGGCGGATGCTGCGCACCTCCGCCTTGAAACCCGGGAAGCGGTACGCCTCCTCGGCGAACTTGATATAGTTCTCCGGAGAGACATGCTTGATGAAAGAGAGCGTCTGGTAGCCGATCCGCGTACGGTACATGCGGTAGTACGCCATCCGCTCGCGGATGAAGTCCACCGTCGTGTCCAACGCCGCGGCGAGCGCCACCGTATCGAAGGGGGCGACGTCGCGCGGGGTCACGGTGATGTCGTAGCAGACTTCGTTGCCCACCAGGATTTCTCCGTTGCGGTCGTAGATCACCCCGCGGGGCGGGTAGATGTAGTTGTAGACCATCGAGTTGTTCGATGCGTCTTTCTTGTACTTGTCGTTGACGATCTGGATATAGAACAGCTTCCCGAGCAGGATGGCTGCGACGGCCACCAGCCCGATCAGAAGCTTGTTCTTGCGGTTCATTTCCATCGCTCACCGGATTCTGCAAGCATCAGATACGCCACGAAGACGCCCACGGCGGAACTCGCCACGAGCGACAGCGCAAACTTCAGCGCATTGAACCACAGGGGGCGCGTGCCGGCGCTGTCCGCCCACAGGAAGACCAGCAGGAAGACGGCCGTCACCAGCAACACGCTCAACATGAATTTCCGCCACCCCTGACGGTGGAACGAGAGGTCCTCCCCCCGGGCGAAAAGCTCCGAACCGAAGACCAGCTGGATGATGGGGCGGCGCAGCAGCGCCACGGGCACGAGCGCGAGGGAAGTCAGCCCCAGCTGCCCGGTGACGAGGAAATCCATCGCCAGCCCCGTCACGAAGGCGACCGCCATCAGGTAGACGGGACCGCGTGCGGTCGGCAGGCAGAGGATCATCACGGGCAGGAACACGAGCAGCAGGTACTGCGTGAAATTGAAATAATTCCACAGGGCCGCCTGCGCCACGAACAGCAAGATGTACTTGATCGTCGTCGTTTTCATCGGCGGTCCTCCCCGGCGGCTTCCACCGCCAATATTTCAGCCCGTTCGAGATTGTCCACCACGGTCACGTAACGGACCGTGGCGAAATCCTGGAAGAGCGCCACGTCCACCTGCAGCGTGGAGCCGTCCACGAGGCGCGTCCGGCCCGTGATCCCGATCGGGATCTCCGGCGGGAAAATGCTGGAATAGCCGCTCGTGACCACCGTATCGCCGGAGGCGATCGCGTAGTGCGGCGGAATGTTGCGCACCACCGCGCCGGTGGAGCTGAGCCCGTCCCACGAGAGGGGCGCCACGATGTCGGTCCCGCCGATCCGCGCGCCGACGTTCATGTCGGGATTCATCAGGGTCAGCCCGTAGCTGTAGTGCTTGTCCACGGCCTCCACGATGCCGACGATACCCCGGTCGGAGACGATGCCGCACTGCGGGCGGACCCCGTCTTCACTCCCCTTGTCGAGGATGATGTAGTTGCGGGTCCGGTTGCGGCTCATCTTGACCACGGTGGCGGGAATGTAGCGGTAGGAGGAGCTGGGCGGCGGACCCGTCCGTTCCTGCTCCGTCCGGGCGCTTTCCTGCGCCTCATAGGCGTTCAGACGCTCCTGCAGGCGGGCGTTGTCCGCCTGGAGCTCCCGGTTGAGCCGCTCCAGCTGGAAATGGCTGCGGACGGTCTCGCCGCTTCCCCAGAGGAAGGCCATGGCGCGGTGCGAAGCCCGGTTGATCCAGATGTTCTGCAGGGTCGAAGTGCCATGCAACAATGCAAGCGCAGCAACCTCCATCAGGATGAAGGTTGCCGCGCAAATAAGGAACGTTGATGTCTTCCGGCCCTGTGCCATCCTAGCGCATCAGGAAGGAGTACCTGTCGGTATGCTTGAGCGCATCGCACGTGCCGCGCCCCACCGCGTGGAGCGGATCCTCGGCCACGTGGAACTGGATGTTGACCTTGTCCTGGAAACGTTTCGCCAGGCCGCGGAGCAGGGCGCCGCCGCCGGACAGATAGATGCCGTTCTCGACGATGTCGGCGTAGAGCTCCGGCGGGGTGTTCTCCAGGACATGGAGGATGGATGTCTCGATCTTGGCGATGGACTTGTCGAGGCAGTGGGCGATCTCCTGATGGGTGATCGTGGCCTCGACCGGGTGGGCCGTCATGAGGTTCGGACCGCGCACGATGAAGGGTGCGGGCTCCTCTTCGTCCGTCAGGTCGGGGATCACGGCGCCGACGGCCACCTTGATCTTCTCGGCGGTAATCTCGCCCACCTTGATGTTGTGCTGCTGGCGAAGGTAATACTGGATGTCGCTCGTGAACACGTCGCCGGCCGTGCGGATGCTGTCCTGCTGGACCAGGCCGCCCAGGGAGATCACGGCGATCTCCGTGGTGCCGCCGCCGATGTCCACGACCATGTTGCCCTGCGGAGCCTCCACGTTGAGCCCGATACCGAGCGCGGCCGCCATCGGCTCGAAGATCAGATAGACGTCCCGGCCGCCGGCATGCTCGGTGGAGTCGCGCACGGCACGGACCTCCACTTCCGTGGAACCGGAAGGGATGCCGACCACCACCTTGAGGTTGGGGGTGAAGAGCTGGTGATGACGCCCGCCGGCCTGCTTGATGAAGCCGCGTATCATCATCTCCGCCGCGTTGAAGTCGGCGATCACGCCGTCGCGCAGCGGGCGGACGGTCTTCACGCCCGGGCTGGTGCGCTCGTGCATGAGTTTGGCCTGGGAGCCCAGGGCGATACATTTGCCAGAATTATTGTCGATGGCCACGATGCTGGGTTCGTCCAACACGATCTGCCCGTTCTGGTAGATGATGGTGTTGGCGGTGCCGAGGTCGATGGCCAGTTCCTGGTTCAGGAAAGAAAATGCCATAATGTCTTAAAGCGTATTTGTGATTGAATCACAAATTTAAATAAAATTCTTTAATTTTGTGGAAAGTATCCTTCGTTTTATGCGCAGAAAAATCTACGGAATTTTCGTGGCCGGCGGCAGCGGCACCCGGATGGGCGGGGACACCCCCAAGCAGTTCCTTCCGCTGGACGGACGGCCCATCCTCCAATGCAGCATCGAACGTTTCCTGGAGGCCGTTCCGGACATGAAAGTCATCACCGTGCTGCCCCGTTCCGCCTTCCAGACCTGGAAGGATCTCTGCGCCGCCTACTCCTTCAACTGCCCGCAGACGCTCGTCGCCGGCGGACTCACCCGTTTCCACTCTGTGCAGAACGCCTTGAAGAAGGTGCCGGACGGCGCCGTTGTCTGCATCCACGACGGCGTGCGGCCGCTGGTCACTCCGGCCCTCATTTCCCGCATGCTTGCGCGGATGGAGCGCGGGGACTGCCGCGCGCTGGTGCCGGTCCTGCCGGTCACGGACACGCTCCGCTCCCGGGATCCCGGGCAGCCGGATCCCGACCGTACGGCTGTCGTCGCGGTGCAGACTCCGCAGATCTTCCGCTCCGAAGACATCAAGGCCGCCTACACCCAGGCCTACGACCTGTCCTTCACGGACGACGCCTCCGTGGCGGCACGCACAGGAATACCGCCCGCCTTCGAAGAGGGCGAGCGGTTCAATCTCAAAATCACGACCCCGGAGGACCTGGTCCTCGCGGAAGCGATCCTCGCTATACGGAAGGGATAGCGTGGAAGGTGGTCGCCTTGTAGTCCTTGACCCACACTTCACGCTCGAAGGACTGGTCCAGCGAGATCATCGTGTCCGTGGACTGGATGTACGGGATCCGCTGGATCGTATTGAGCAGGATGCCCATCAGGTGCTCGTTGTCGAAACAGTACACCTTCAGGAAAAGCGCCGCCTTGCCGGTGACGAAATGACATTCCACGATCTCGGGAATGTGCTTGAGCGCGGCGACGACGTCGGGATACTTGTTGTCCTCGGAGAGGTTCACGCTGATAAAGGCGCAGACGTTCAGCCCGAGGGCGCCCGGCTTCACCACCATCCGGGAACCGGTGATGACCCCGTTGTTCTCCATCTTGCGGACACGCTGGTGGATGGCAGCACCGGAAATGCCGCATTCGCGGGCGATTTCCAGGAACGGCATCCGGGCGTTGTTCACCAGAAAGGACAGGATCTTCCGGTCGATTGCATCAATCTGATAATTGGACATACGCTAGTTATTTTCTTTTCTTGAATCGTCTGGGCTTGAACGCCGCGCCCGGCTCCGGAGCGGCTTCGATAATCTTGCGGCAGTCCGCCTCCGTCAGGCTGGCAGCGTCGGTCCCGCGCGGGATCCGGTAATTGCGTTCTCCGCACTTGACATACGGGCCGTAGCGGCCCTGGAGCACAGATATGCCGGCTTCGGGAAATTCCCGGATCACCGGGCTGGCAGAAACGCCCGAGAGGGCGTCCTGTACGAGCCGGATGCATTCCTCGCCGCTGATCCGCTGCGGGTCCGCTCCGCGCGGCAGGGAAATGTTCTTGTCGCCGTACTTGACATACGGGCCGAAACGCCCCTTCATGACAAAGATGTCCACATTCTCGTAATCACCCACCCGGCGGGGGAACTCCAGCAGTTTGAGCGCCTCCTCGAGCGTGATGGTCTCGATGAGCTGACCCTTCGCCAGACTCGCCGACTGGCGGTCCTCCCCCTCGCCCTTCTGGACGTAGGCGCCGAACTGGCCGAAACGGGCGATGACGGTCTTGCCGTCCGCCGGATCCACGCCCAGCTCCCGCTCGACGTGATTGAACTGGCGGTCCTCCATCATCGACTCCACTTTCTTGTGGAAATCGCCATAGAAAGAGGCGATGACCGTATTCCAGGCCATGGCACCGTCCGCGATGCTGTCGAAATCCTTCTCCACGTTGGCCGTGAAGTCGTAGTCCATGATCTGCGGGAAATTCTCCACCAGGTAATCCGACACGATCATGCCGATCTCCTGCGGAATCAGCTTGCCGCGCTCCGCCCCCACGGTCTCATGCTTCGCCGACTCCACGACCGCCGTGCCCTTCAGCGCCAGATTGGTCACGGAGAACTTGTTTCCTTCGGCATCCCCCTTGAACAGATAGCCGCGACCCGTGGTCAGGGTGGAGATGATCGGAGCGTAGGTGGACGGACGCCCGATGCCGAGTTCCTCCAGTTTCTTGACCAGGGTGGCCTCTGAAAAGCGGGGCGGCGCCTGGATATACTTGCATTCGGCCGTCAGGCCCTTCAGCACAAGCCCGTCGCCTTCCGACATCGGCGGGAGGATGGTGTTGTCCTCTGCCGCGTCGTCGTCGCTCCCCTCCATGTACAGCTTCAGGAAGCCGTCGAAGAGCACCTCCGTCGCCTGGATGACGAACTGTTCGGGACGCTTGTCGGAAGCGACCCGGATCGTGGTGCCGAGCACCTTGGCCTCGGCCATCTGGGAAGCGACGGTGCGCTTCCAGATCAGCTCGTAAAGCTTCTTCTCCTGCGCCGTGCCTTCGATGACGGGATTGGCGATATAGGTCGGGCGGATGGCTTCGTGCGCCTCCTGGGCGCCCTTGGAATGCGTCTTGTACTGGCGCGTATGGGAATACTCCGGACCGAACGTGTCCAGGATAAACTGCTTGGCCGTGCCGAGCGCCAGGCCGGACAGATTGGTCGAATCCGTACGCATATACGTGATCAGACCCCGTTCGTAAAGCCCCTGCGCCAGGCGCATGGTCAGTGCCACGGGGAAACGCAGCTTGCGCGAAGCCTCCTGCTGGAGCGTGGAGGTCGTGAACGGTGCGGGCGGCACGCGGACGGCGTCTTTCTTCTCGACGGAAGCAACCCGGTACGCGGCTCCGATATTGTCCTGCAGGAAGGCGCGGGCCTCTTCCAGGGTGGCGAAGCGGGCGTCCAGCAGACCCTTGACCTTGACGTTTCCAACCAGGAACTGGGCTTCCACCTTATAATATGGAGTGCTCTTGAAACCGATGATCTCCTTCTCGCGGTCCACCACCAGACGGAGCGCCACGGACTGGACCCGGCCCGCGGACAGGCCGCGCTGGATCTTGCGCCACAGGATCGGGGAGAGCTCGAAGCCCACGAGGCGGTCCAGCACGCGGCGCGCCTGCTGGGCCTTGACGAGGTTGTCGTCGATGTCCCGGGGGGTCTCGATGGCATGGAGGATGGCGTCCTTGGTGATCTCATGGAACACGATGCGGCGTGTACGGCTGCGGTCGAGGCCGAGCGTCTCGGCAAGATGCCAGGAGATGGCCTCCCCCTCGCGGTCTTCATCGGAAGCCAGCCAGACGAGCTGTGCCTGGTCGGCGGCCTTCTTGAGATCCGCGACCACTTTCTTCTTGTCCGCCGGCACCACATACTCGGGCTTGAAGCCGTCAGCGACATCGACGCTGAGCTTCTTTTCCTGCAAGTCCCGGATATGTCCGAAACTGGACTTGACCATGTAGTCCTTGCCCAGATATTTCTGAATGGTCTTCGCCTTGGCCGGCGATTCGACGATGACTAGATTCCGCTCCATTTCTCTTTCATTACGTTTTCAGACTGCAAAGAAAATCAGAAACTCGGTAATTTTCAAAATATAATCGTTAATTTTGCGCCAGTTATGAAGGAGTCATAATTTTATTATGACAATTTTTCGCCGATGAAAGAGAAGAACAAGAAAAAGATTGTCAAGTGGTTTTGGATCCTGGTCACGGCTCCTTTCGCCCTCGTCCTCCTGCTCCTGGTGCTGGTGGGTATCTTCGCCCGGATCCCCTCCTTCGAAGAGCTGGAGCACCCTGACAACAAGCTGGCCACCCAGGTCATCGCGGAGAACGGAGAAGTTCTCGCCACCTTCCATATTGAAAACCGTACCTATGTCAGCTACGACGAGCTTTCGCCGCACCTGGTGAACGCCGCCGTCGCCACGGAAGACGCCCGTTTCTACCGTCACTCCGGCATTGACATGAAGAGCCTCACCCGCGTGCTCGTGAAAACGCTCCTGATGCGCGATTCCAGCCAGGGTGGCGGCAGCACCATCTCCCAGCAGCTCGCCAAGACGCTGTACCCGCGCAGCGAGATCCGGAACAAGTTCCAGATGGTGTTCATCAAGCTCAAGGAATGGATTACCGCCGTCAAGATCGAGCGCGACTACACCAAGAACGAGATCGTGGACATGTACCTCAACTCCATCTTCTTCGGCAGCAGCGCCTATGGTGTCAAGGCCGCATCGGAGACCTATTTCGCGAAGGAGCCCGCCGACCTCAGCGTCGAGGAGGCGGCCCTGCTGGTGGGCATGGTCAACAAGCCCACCCGCTACAATCCGGTCATCAACCCGGATCTCTCCCTGGAGCGCCGCAACTTCGTGATCGGCCAGATGGAGAAGAACGGCTACCTGACCGCCGCAGAGCGCGACTCCATCCGTGCCATCCCCATCACGCTCAACTACCAGGTGCAGGACCACAACGCCGGTCTCGCCCCGTACTTCCGCGACATGCTCCGCCGCGACATGTCCGCCACGCGCCCGCGCAGGCAGGACTACCAGTGGCCGGAGGATTTCGCGCACGATTCGCTGCGCTGGCGCGACGACCCGATCTACGGCTGGCTCAACAAGAACAAGAAGAGCGACGGCAGCCAGTATGACCTGGACCGCGACGGACTGCGCATCTACACCACCATCAATTACAAGATGCAGAAGTATGCCGAGGAGGCCGTGGCCGAGCATATGGGAGGCAATCTCCAGAAGGCATTCGACCGGGAGCTGAGGGGCAAGCGCAACCGCCCGTTCGCCAACGACGTGGACAGCAAGACCGCCGCGACGCTGATGAACCAGGCGCGACGCTGGAGCGACCGTTACCGCCTGCAGCACCGCGCCGGCAAGAGCGACGAGGAAATCCTCGCCCAGTTCTCCAAGCCCGAGAAAATGCGCGTGTTCGCCTGGAATGCCAAGGGTTACGTCGACACCACGATGACTCCGGACGACTCCATCCGATACTACAAGGGCATCCTGCGCTGCGGCTTCATGGCGATCGAGCCCAACAGCGGCCATATCAAAGCCTATGTCGGCGGCCCCAACTACCGCTACTTCAAATATGACAACGTCCGCCAGGGCAAGCGCCAGGTCGGTTCGACCATCAAGCCGTACCTCTACACCCTCGCCATGCAGGAGGGCATGACCCCCTGCGACCGGGTGGTCCTGCTGCCGCAGACCTTTGTCCTGCCGGACGGCAAAGTGTGGACCCCGCGAAGCACCGACAAAGAGGAGATGATCGGCCAGACGGTCACGCTCCGCTGGGGCCTCGCCCACAGTTCCAACAACGTATCGGCCTTCCTGATGAAGGAGCTCGGTCCCGCCGCCCTCGTGCGCATGGTGCACCAGATGGGCGTCCAGACGCATCTGGATGAGGTTTACTCCCTGTGCGTAGGCGCCGCCGAGGTCCCCGTGTTCGACATGGTCGCCGCCTTCAACACCTTCCCTTCGCACGGCACCTACGTCACGCCGCTCTATGTCACCCGCATCACCGACAGCGACGGACGTGAGATCGACTCCTTCTCCAACCAGAAGCGCGACGTGATCTCCGAGCAGACGGCCTTCCTGATGGTGGACCTGATGCGCGGGGTGGTCAACGAAGGCACCGGCAACCGCCTGCGCTCCGTGTACGGCCTGCGCGGCGAGGTCGCCGGCAAGACCGGCACGACCAACGACAATTCCGACGGCTGGTTCATCGGCTACACGCCCAACATCACCGCCGGCGTGTGGGTGGGCGGCGAAGACCGCTACGTCCACTTCAACTCCACTTCCCTGGGCCAGGGCGCCAACGCCTCCCTGCCGATCTGGGGCATCTGGATGCAGAAATGCCTCGCCGACCCGACCATCGGCTGGTCCATGGAAAACGATCATTTCCAGGCCCCGAGCGGAGGAGCGCTTCTGTACAACTGCGAGACGGACGGGACCTTCCTGGGCGGCTACGGCGATGATTACATGGGCTCCGACAGCACCGGCGGAGAGCGGAACGAAGAAGAAGATTACTATTTCAACTAGCACCTATGAGCAAATACAAGACCATCGCCGTCATCTACGGCAGCGACTCATCCGAGTGGGAAGTCTCGTGCCGCAGCGGAGAGTTTGTCGCTTCCCGGATCGACGGGAACGAATACGACGTGTACGAAATCTTCGCCCGTTTCGGCAAATGGCAGCTCGTCGCCGCCAAGAAACGCAATTCGATGCGCGTGACCTTCCCGGAAGGATCCCGTCCGGAGGTGGACAAGACCGACTTCTCCGTGCAAATGCTCGGAGAGCGGGTCAAGTTTGATTTTGCTTATATCGTCCAGCATGGCGCTCCCGGAGAGACGGGCCAGATCGAAGGCTATCTGGAGATGCTCGGCATCCCGTGCAGCACCTGCGACTCGAGCACGTGCTCCATCGTCTTCGACAAATACGCCTGCAAGTGCTACATCCGCGAGCTCGGCCTCGCGAAATGCGCCCCCGACGTCTTCATCCGCTGCGGCATGGACCAGGAAGAGGCGAAAGCCGAGGTGGCGCGGAAACTCCGCTTCCCCGTGTTCGTGAAGCCCACGCAGGGCGGCTCCAGCTTCGGCGTCACGCGCGTCACCCGTCCCGAAGACCTCGGCGCGGCCATCCAGTTCGCCTTCAGCGAGAACCACACGGTGCTCATCGAGCAGGGTATCGGCGGACGCGAACTCACCTGCGCGGCATATTTCGACGGCAAGCAGGTGTGCACCCTCCCGCTCATCGAGATCGTCCCGGACAACGAATACTTCGACTACGACGCCAAATACAATGGCCACAGCCAGGAGATCTGCCCCGCTCCCGTGTCGGACGATGTCCGCGAACGGGTGCAGCAGACCACGTCGAAGATCTATTCCCGCCTGGGCTGCAAGGGGGTCGTCCGGATGGACTACATCCTCGCCGAAGACGGTCTGTACTTCCTGGAAATCAACACGATTCCGGGCATGACGAGCGCTTCGCTCGTGCCCCGCATGGTCCGTACCGCCGGGCTGGACATGACTGCTTTCCTGAGCACCATCATCGAGAACTGCTAGTGCTGCTTTCGGAATTCATCCGCAGCGGGATGGCCCGCCTGGAGACCCTGTACCCTTCGCCCGAGGCGAGGGGTTTGGTTTTGATGCTCTGCCGCGAGCGGCTCGGCGTGACGAACTACACGCACATCGTCGAGCCGGCGACGGCCATACCCCCGGAGCGGGAAGCCGAACTGGCCGCGGACCTTGACCGACTCTGCGCCGGGGAGCCCGTCCAGTATGTGCTGGGTTTCGCCGAATTCTGCGGCCACCGTTTCGCCGTCGGACCGGGCGTGCTGGTCCCGCGTCCGGAAACGGAGCTGCTGGTCGCCGAAGCCGTCCGCGCGCTGCGCGAGATGGATCTCGACCGTGCGCCGAAGGTGCTGGACCTCTGCACCGGCTTGGGCTGCATCGCCTGGAGCATCGCTCTCGAAATTCACGATGCCGAAGTCGTCGGCATCGACCTGTCCGATATCGCCTTGCAGTATGCCCGTCATCAATTCGCCGGCGGACGGAGTCTTCCAGACGGGGCGGACGGAAATTATTTTTCGGACAGGTTTGCCGAAAAACCAATTTCCGCTCCGCTGTCCGCCGCCGGCGAACGGCCGGTTTGCTGGTGCCCGCCCCGATTTCTGCAGGCGGACATCCTGGACACGGAGCAGGCGTTCGACGGCGGGCCTCTCGACCTGGTCGTCGGCAATCCGCCCTATGTCCTGGAGCGGGAACGGGCGCTGATGCGGCCCAACGTGCTGGACTGGGAGCCCGCGACGGCGCTCTTCGTGCCGGACGGCGATCCGCTGCGTTTCTACCGGGCCATCGCCCGCTGGGCACAGCGTTTCCTGCGGCCCGGCGGCGCCGGTCTCGTCGAAATCAACGAGGCCCTGGGCGCCGAAACCGCCGCAGTTTTCGCCGGCGCAGGATTCAAAAACGTACAAATCCTCCCGGATTTCGCAAAAAAAGACAGATTTATCCGATTCTAGGCACTGGCAGGCAGTGCCCCGTAAACCTTCGCTTCGCTCATCCCTCCCACCGCTTCGCGGCGGGCCCCTCCCATTTACGAGGCCATGGGTGGCCACGGGTTTACCGGGGCATGCCTGCCAGTCTCCTTTATAAATCGGAAAAACGGAATCTAAATGTTTAAAAGCGGTGGAAAACGGATAATTGTCCGTCAATTTGCAGTCGGAACAAAACGATTGCAAAATGAAAACGATGAAACGACTTCTTCCGCTGGGGCTGCTTGCCGCCCTTGCCCTCGCTTCCTGCGACGGACAGAAAAACCGTCTCGAACCCCTGCCCGACGAAAACGGGCTCTTCTCCCTGTCCGACGTAGCCAAAATCCTCTCAGACCTGCCCCTGCAGAACGGACACCTCGCAGAGGTCCACGACGCCGTGAGCGCTTCGTCGGGCAACGGCTACGACGAAGAGTACCTGCTCACCGACCTGTTCCATGCGCCGGGCGCGGGTGTGGGGGACAACGGCACGAGCACCAAGGCCGCCGGCTACGCCACGCCGCTGCGGGAGCTCTTCGCCGACTACTTCTCCCGAAAATACGGCACCAAAGCCGGCGCCGCCGACGTCGAGCGCTACATCAACGCCCTGAGCGAATCCGACATGCAGATCTACTGGCCCTACTCCGAAGACTGGGATGGCCGGAGTTTCCCGATCGTCACCTTCGATCCCGGCCTGGGCGCCGAATCCAACTATGGCTACGAGGTCCGCATCGACGCTTCCGGCGCCCACGTGGTGGACTCCGTCCTCGTCACCGAGCAAGTCGCCATGCAACGCCCCGTATGGGTCATCAACCGCAACGACGACGCGGCCTTCACGCCCTGGGAACTGTTTGAAGATACGTCCACGAAAGCTGGCGACGGCAAGACGGCGACCGGGGAGAAGGAGTACATCTTCAGCATCTGCAACTTCAAGATGCTCCGCCACTACGACACCTGGTTCGGAGGCGCTTCGGAATTCTTCATCAAGACCGGCGCCGTGGATGGCTTCAAGGCCACCAAAGACGATGATCTCAAGAATTACTCGCCCAGCATGACGGACTTCATGGTCGTGGTGAGAAGGAACCAGCTGGGAAAGAAGATCCCCTTCAACGCCATCCTGCTGACCAATTTCACGGACCAGATGGAAAAGATCGCCTTCATGGTGATCGAGGACGACGGGGGCACGACGACCAACTGGAAGTGCAGCGCCGTGGTCAAATACAATTCCAAGCAGTATGGGTTCGAGCTGGAAATCCCCTATAAGGACAAGGACGACGTCGTCTGGCGCGGTCAGCTTACGCGCAATTATTTCCAGGAACTCTTCGACAAGGGCGGCGGCACCCTGAGCAGCCGTCTGGGAGATGTCGAGATCACTTTTGCGCTGGAGTGACGGTCATCTCGCACGCGCTGCAGTCGAAGTGCAGGGCGAGGCGGCGGCCGTTGTTGAGCAGGAAGAGCTCCTGCGGGGGCGTTGCACCCTGGTATTTCGGGCACAGCCCCAGCTCGTAGCGGACGCAGTATTTTGAACGCATCAAAGGCGATTCCGGGTCAAGCCCGGAATGGTGGAAGACGGGCGCGGCAGAAGCATGGAGGCGGGCAGCAGCTTGCCCCGGCATGGCATTTCCGCAGCGAAGCGAGGACGGTTTTTCTTGCCCTGCCGGGGCAAGGCTGCTGACGCCGACAAGATCCAAATCCTCGGCGACCAGGCGGCGGATGCCGTTCAGCGTCGCGGCGCTGAGAAGCGGGAGTCTCCCGCCGGCGGTCTCCACCTGCAACTCCTCCACGG
>JAAYCA010000041.1 GCA_012744435.1 Bacteroidales bacterium | reverse complement strand
TGCCGGGAGCGGAGAAGGCCCCCAGCGTGCCCGGGAAGGGGAAAAAAGGGCTCCCGGGCGCAGAAATGGCTGCCAGCGCTCCCGGGAGGTCGCCCCTGCCGCTTCTGGCGGAGAAAGCACGCCGTGCCGGGCGCGGAGAAGGCTGCCAGCGTGCCCGGGAAGGGGAAAAAAGGGCTCCCGGGCACAGAAATGGCCCCCAGCGTGCCCGGGAGGTTGCCCCTGCCGCTTCTGGCGGAGAAAACTGGCCGTGCCGGGCGCAGAAATGGCTGCCAGCGCTCCCGGGAGGTTGCCCCTGCCGCTTCTGGCGGAGAAAGCTGGCCCTGCCGCTTCCGGTGGAGAAAGCAGCAGGCCGTGCCGGGAGCGGAGAAGGCCCCCAGCGTGCCCGGGAAGGGGAAAAATGGGCTCTCGGGCACAGAAATGGCCCCCAGCGTGCCCGGGAAGGGCAGGAAAATGGTGCCCGGGCCAGCGGCGAAAGGGGAGCGGCGAAAGGGGAACGGCGAAAGGGGAGCGGCGAAAGGCCAGCGGCGAAAGGGGAGCGGCGAAAGGCCAGCGGCGAAAGGGGAACGGCGAAAGCGGGACGGCGAAAAGCGGGGGGGACGGCGAGGGGCGCCGGGCTAGCGGAGGGGCCGGTGCCGGGCGGCGCGGGCGGCCTTCTCCGCGGCGAGGATCGCCGGGCGGTCGGCCGGGTCGGTGCAGGCGTCCAGGAAGCGCTCCCAGACGATCCGGACGGCGGCTGGGGCGGGGTGCACCAGGTCTTCGGCGTAGAAGCGGTAGTCCCGCAGCTCGTCCAGGACGATCTCGTAGGCCGGGAAATACGCCACGCGCGGCCGCCCTTCTTCCAGCAAAGCCTGCACGGCCAGATGGAGCGTCGCCTTGGAGACGGTGTTCGCGTGCGCGCCCTCGCCGAGGTGGCGGATGGGGGAGACGGTCAGCAGGAAATGCTTGTCCGGATGGGCATCGACGATGCCGCGCAGCAGCGCCGCACAGGCCCCGGCGCCGAGCAGTTCGTGGGAAAACTCCTGCGCCGGGCGCTTCAGGCAGTTGGCGACGACCGGCTGCCCAGGCCGCTGCAGGGCGCGCCAGACGCGCGCGGTGCCCAGGGTGAGGATCACGTGCGTGCACGCGCGCCAGCGGGCCGCATCCTCTGTCAGACGCGCATTCGCGTGCGCGAGGAACTCCTCCGCCGTGGGGCGGGAAAAGGAGGTGTGGTGCGAGAAACTGCCCACGCGTCCGGCCCCGGCGCCCATCTCCACGCAATCGTCCGGCGAGAAAGGCGCCCCGCTGTCCAGCCGCTCCACGGCCGCGGCGATGGAGGCGGGATTGTACAGGGTCCCGAAGGGGTTGCGGAGCACGTCGAAACCGGCGTCGGACAGGCGCGCGCCCATCTCGTCGGCGAAACAGCTGCCGATCACGCACACGGGATCGGCGTGCGCAATTGTTGATAACTTTTCGCAGGAGACGTCGGTAAACAGCTTCATAATCTGTGGCAAATTTAATAATTTTGCGATTATGAAACACAACGTACTGAACCTGCTGACCATCGCCTTGCTCGCCTTCGCGACGGCCTGCTCCCCGGGGGAGCGCACCCTCCACATCGTCACGACGGGGGATGTCCACGGATCCTGGTTCGACGACCCTTACGTCGAAGGCCAGGCCGGCAAGACCAGCCTGATGTCCGTCAGCGCGTGGGTGGACAGCCTGCGCCGCGCCGTCGGGAAGGAGAACGTCCTGCTGCTGGACGCGGGCGACTGCCTCCAGGGAGACAACGCCGCCTACTACTACAACTACGTGGACACGGCGGGGGAGCACCTCTTCGCGCAGCTCGTCTCCTACATGGACTACGATGCCGTGGCCGTGGGCAACCACGACATCGAGACCGGCCATCCCGTCTATGACAAGCTGACCGCGCAGCTGGCCGCACGCGGCATTCCCTTCCTGGCCGCCAATGCCGTCCGGACGGACAGCGGCGAACCGTATTTCCCGGCCTACAAGGTCTTCCGCCGGGGCGGCATGAAGATCGCCGTCATCGGCTTCACCAACCCGAACATGAAAGCCTGGCTGGACGAGCCCGTGTGGCGCGGCATCGAGTTCAAGTCCCTGATCCCCTGCGCGCAGGAATGGGTGGACCGCGTCCGGCAGAAAGAGCGTCCCGACCTGGTGGTCGTCCTGACGCACTCCGGCACGGGCGCGGGCGACGGCGGCAGCCTGGAGAGCCAGGGCCTGGACCTGCTCCAGACCCTGCACGGCGTGGACGTCCTCGTCTGCTCGCACGACCACCGTCCCTTCGTGAAAGAAGAGAACGGGACCTGGCTGATCAACGGCGGCGCCCGGGCGGGCAACGTCGGCCACGTGGAAGTGAGCGGCTCCAAAGCCGCCGGCCGGCAGCTGAAGGGCGAATTTGTCCGGATGGACAAAAACAAGGTGGACGAAGCGATGAAGGCGCACTTCCGTCCGGCCTTCGAGAAAGTCAGGGACTTCACCCTGCAGCCCGTGGGCCGGCTTGCCATGGAGCTGCGGACCCGCGACGCCTACTCGGGGATGTGTGACTATCTCAACCTGCTGCACACGGTCCAGCTGACCGTCCCGGAAGCGCAGATTTCCCTCGCCGCCCCGCTCACCTTCAACGGCTCCGTCAAGTCCGGGGAAGTGATCTACAACGACATGTTCACGATCTACCCTTACGAGAACCAGCTCTGCGTGCTCCGCATGAAGGGTTCCGAGATCAAGGACTTCCTGGAATACTCCTATGACCATTGGATCCAGACCCCCGGGCGGCACGTCCTGCGGATCGTGAACGAAGGGGACGCCCGCACGGGCTCTGCCCGCTGGTCGTTCGAGCACCGCAGCTACAATTTCGATTCCGCCGCCGGACTGGTGTACACCGTGGACGTGACGCGTCCCGCCGGCAGCCGCATCAAGGTGAAGAGCCTGGCGGACGGATCGGCTTTCGACCCGGACGCCTGGTACAACGTTGCGATGACTTCCTACCGCGCCAGCGGGGGCGGCGACACGATCATCGCGGGGGCGCACATCCCGGAAGAGGAGACCGACGCCCGCGTCGTGGCGCGTTACCCGGAGATCCGCGAGATGGTCTATCAGTATATCAAAAAGCACGGCACCGTCGATGCCGCGCTCATCGGGGACCGCACAGTCATCGGGGAATGGCATTTCGAGCCGGAGAAGCTCGTGGCGCCCCTGATGAAGGCGGATCTGGACCTTATCTTCTGAATGCCTTGAGACGCTGCTGAAGGGAGCCGTCCACGGCCATCTTCATCATCTTCCGCGTCTGCTCGAACTGCTTGAGCAGCTTGTTGACGTCAGCCACGCTGGTGCCGGAGCCCTTCGCGATCCGCTGGCGCCGGGACCCGTTCAGACACTCCGGATGTTCCTTCTCGTAGGGCGTCATCGACTGGATGATGGCCTCGGTCGGCTTGAACGCATCGTCAGGAATATCCACATCCTTGAGGGCCTTGTCCATCCCCGGCAGCATCCCTGCCAGGTCTTTCATGTTGCCCATCTTCTGGACCTGCTGGATCTGCTTGTAAAAGTCGTCGAGCGTGAACTGGTTGTGTGCAATCTTCTTCTTCAGGGCCCGTGCTTCCTTCTCGTCATACTGCTCCTGGGCCTTTTCCACGAGGGAGACGACGTCTCCCATGCCGAGGATGCGGTCCGCGACGCGGGCGGGATAGAAGATATCGAGCGCCTCCATCTTCTCGCCTGAGGAGACGAACTTGATGGGTTTGCCGGTGACGGCCTTGATGGAGAGCGCGGCGCCGCCTCGGGTGTCGCCGTCCATCTTGGTCAGGACCACGCCGTCGTAGTCGATGGCCTCGTTGAAGGCCCTGGCGGACTCGACCGCGTCCTGTCCGGTCATGGCATCCACGACGAACAGCGTCTCGGTCGGGGAGACGGCCTTGTGCAGGGTGGAGATCTCCTCCATCAGCTCCCGGTCCACGGTCAGGCGGCCGGCGGTGTCCACGATCACGACGCTGTAGCCCTGGTTGCGGGCATGCTGGATGGCGTCTTTCGCCACCTTCACGGGATCCTTCTCCGCCTCTTCGGCAAAGACCTCCACGCCCACCTGGGCGCCGAGCGTCTTGAGCTGCTCGATGGCGGCGGGCCGGAATGTGTCGCACGCGGCCAGCAGGACCTTCATTCCGCGCTTGCTCTTCACGTGGAGGGCCAGCTTGCCGGAGAAGGTCGTCTTGCCGGAACCGTTCAGACCGGCCACGAGCACCACGGCGGGAGAGCCCTTCACATTGATCTCGGCGTGCTCCGAACCCATGAATTCGGCCAGCTCGTCGTGGACGATCTTGACCATCATCTGCTGCGGCTTGACGGCCGTCAGCACATTGGCTCCCATTGCCTTCGCCTTCACCCGGTCACAGAACTCCTTGGCGACCTTGTAGGAGACGTCCGCGTCGAGCAGCGCCCGGCGGATCTCCTTGAGGGTCTCGGCCACATTGACTTCCGTGATCCTTCCTTCGCCCTTCAGGATCTTGAAGGACCGCTCCAGTCTGTCAGACAGATTCTCAAACATACCAAATTACCAATCTTACCATTCAAGCCACAAAGATAATGAAACTTTTCTTTCGACACTTATTCCGCCCGGGCATTCCGCAGGAGCCGGACAAGTCCAATTTCAAGCGGCAGTTCAGCGCCCTGGTCGGGATCAGTCCGCGGGAGTGGCGGGAGAGGCATCGGCCTGCCGCTTTGCGAAAAGCGTGCGGACGGCTTCGACGAGCAGCCGGACCGTGTTGAAGAGGATGACGGCGGCGATGACCAGGCTGACGACCGGGTCGATGACGTTCGCGCCGGTGCGGCTGATGATGATCCCGGAGATCACGACGCCCAGCGACAGGAGCGAATCCGTGGCCATGTGCAGGAACGCGGCGCGGGTGTTGATGTCCTTGCGGTGGCGCATCAGCAGGATGGCGCTGAGTCCGCTGACGAGGATGCCGACGCCGGCCGTCCAGGACATGGCGCTCCCGCTGACGGGATCGGGATGGGAAAACTTGCTGATGCTCTCGGCGACGATCACGCCCACGGCGACCAGCAGGATGACGGCATTGAAGAGGGCGATGCTGGCGGACACCCGCTGGAAATTCTCCCGGCTGGCCAGGCGGAAGCCGACCAGGGCGATGACCAGCGAAAACACGTCGATGAGTTTGTGGCCGGCGTCGGAGACGAGTCCGAGGGAGTGGAAGAGGTAGCCGACCACGACCTCGAGGATGACAAATCCGGCGTTGAGGGCGATGGAGATCCGGTAGGCGTTGCGGGCGGAGCGGTCTCCGGGAATCTCCGCCGCATGGTGATGATGGATGTGCGCAGACATAGGCCGCAAAGATAATGACTATTTCTTAACTTTTTCTTTATCTTTGCAGAATTCCGGATACCAAGCGTCATGAACCAGACCCTGTACAGCATCTTTTCCACGCTGCCTTTCTGCCTCTGCCTGTTATGGTGGGTGTTCCTGCTGTTCCGCCGCCGCGCGGTGTCTTCTCCGGCGCATCCGTTCCTCTCCATGTTCGCCTTCGCCTGCACGCTGCTGTATTTCTGCCATGCGGTGTTCTTCAACGGCGAGGAGTTCCCGCCGGTCCGGGCCTTGTATTATATCTGCAACCTGGCGGTGTACCCGCTGTTCTGGATCTATGTCCGGGTGCTGACGGAGCCGGAACTGCCCAGGAAGCGCGTCTTATGGGTGCTGGCCCCTTCGGCGCTCGCGGCTGTCGTCCTGGCCGTGGTCCTCGCCTGCGGCGCCTCCCCGGAGCGGCTGGACCTGCCGGTGCGGCTGGTGTTCCTGGCGGAAATGATTCCGGTGTGCGTGTCGGCGGCGCGGCGCCTGACGGCCTTTGACCGCAAGGTGCAGAATTTCTACGTGGACACCGAGCACAAGTCCCTGCGGGACCTGCGGAGCCTGTTCTTCCTGCTGATTCCGGTCTCCGTCCTCTCCGCCCTGGGGAGTGCCGTGGGCCGCGCTTTCTTCACGGACAGCCTGCGCATCATCTTCCCGTCCCTGCTGTTCAGCGCGCTGCTTTTCGGCATCTTCTATGTCGGATACCTGCTGGAATACACGGCCGCCGAGATGGCCGCGGGCACAGCGCCCGCTCCCGCCGCGGACGCCGTGGACGAACGGGCCCAGCAGGCCTTGCTGGAACGGGTCCGGGAGCTGGTCGAATCACAGAAAATGTATCTGACCCCCGGGCTGAAGATCACGGACGTGGCCGAAGCGCTGGACACCAACCGGACCTACATCTCCTCGTGCATCAACCGCCAGACCGGGATGTCCTTCTCGGACTACATCAACGGTTTCCGGGTCCGCCACGCCAAGGAGCTTATGCGGGAAAAGGATCCGCGCCTCTCCGTGACGCAGATCGGGATCCGCTCCGGCTTCTCCGGAGACACCACCTTCTTCCGCAATTTCAAGAAAGCCACCGGGCAGACCCCGTCCGAGTGGATCTCCTCCCAGTAGAGCCTAGAAGCGGTAGCCAACTCCGGCAGACAGCTTGTAGGGGTGGGCGTGGGAGCGCTCGCTCTCGTAGTTGATGATGTCGGTGATGCTGTATTTGCCGTTCAGATTGATCTGCAGGCCCGATTTGAACTCGTACCCGACCAGCAGGCCGAAGCCGGCGTGGCTGTCGCTCAGCAGGTAGCGGGGCTTGCCCGTCACGTCGTCCACGGAGACCACCCGCTTGTAGGGCGTGACGAAATCCTTGTCCCCGGGGCTCCAGGCGTTGAAAGTCAGATGCGTGAACAGTCCCGCCCCGAGGCGGATGCAGCCGCTGCCCGCGGGAAACAGGCCGACCAGGTATATCGGGATGTCCATGCCCCACAGGCGCATGTCCGCCACGCGGGAGAACGTGCCCTCCCGGCTCCAGAGCTGGAAGCCCGGATCCTCCTGGGCGGCCACGTAGGTGCCGCTCTGCAGCGCCAGGATGAACTGCACTTCGACCAGCAGGCGCCGGGCCAGCTGGTAATCGACAAAGGTGCCGGCCTCCACGCCCGCACCGGGATTGGCGGACAGCACCGATTCGGCGATGTACATCTGCTCGCCGGCCAGGTTGCCCTGCAGCAGGAGTCCCATCCGGACCGGACGGTGTCTGTAGTTGTCGTCTGCATCCTCGTCCTGGCCGCGCAGGGGAGCGGCGGCGAGCGGAAGGAGCAGCAGGAGGAAGAATAGTTTTTTCATCGTTGCGGGGGCTTACAGGGAGAGACGGAAAGAGACCTTGAAACCATGCTTCTGCTCATCGCTCAGGCCTTCGGTATAACTGATACGGCGGACATAATCGACCCGGATGAATTTGAGGATGTTCTCCAGGCCGACGCTGTACTCCATGTACGGGCGGGCCGTCATCATCCGCGACCCTTCCGGGAAAGCGAAGAGCCCCTCGGAGCCGAAGACGGGATTGTTCCGCTCGGAGAGCGAGCCGGTGAGGATGCGGAACGAGACGACCTCGCGCAGCTTGAGTCTCTTGATGAGCGGGACGCGGTTGAGGATCCAGCCCTTGAGGTAGTAGGTGAGGCTCGCCTCGGCATACTGGTCCATCACGAACTCCATCGGCGCCATGAGATTGTAGGCATCCGTCTGCAGCAGGAAGGACTGGTTGGTGCTCGGCGTGAAGAGGACCGGCAGCGGGACGCGGTTCCAGACGATGCCGGTCGACAGGGAGGCGTCGATGTGGCCGAAGGCGGACAGCCAGAAGCGCTTGTGGGCGGAGAATTCCGTCTTGTTGTAGGGGAAGCGGTTGTCGAAATACCCGAGCGTATGCGTGAGGCTGACCATCGGGGCGTCCTTGGAGAAGGAGACCACCGACTCCTTGCCCATCCGGCTCGTGTGCAGCGGTTTGCCCGGGGTGAAGCGCAGGCGGGTCGTCCAGGACCAGTCGTTGAAGACATCCACCGGCGACAGGGCGCCGTCGGCGCCGAAACGCTGGTAGGAGAGGGTGCCGGCGGGCGTGATGCGGTCGAAACGGAGGGCGCTGTTGAGGGAGATCCGCGACGGCCATTCGCGCTCGTAGCGCGTCTCGAAGCGGCGCACGTACTGCATCGGCTTCGGCGAGAAGCTGGACATCATGACATTGTCCCGGTCCAGCAGCGTGAAACTCTGGCCCGGCGCCGTCAGTTCATAGCCCGCCGACAGGACCAGGTTGTGCTTGAACGCCTCGAAAGGATGGGTCTCCTTGGGCGTGAAGCTGTGGATGTAGGTGAGGTTGCCCTTGACGCGGCGGTCCCGGAAGCCGTAGGCCAGGTAGCCGTTGAAGAAGTTCTGGTCGTCCAGCCGGGCGGTGGTCATCCCGCCGGCGCGCAGGCGCAGGCCCTCCACCTCGTTGTAGTGGATCATGCTGGTGACGGGACCGATGTCGAACTTGCTCTTGTCCCGGTCGGACGGGGTCGTCATCAGGCGGCCCGGATAGGTCGGGAAATACTGGTCGCCGAGCGATGCGACGGTGTTGTAGATCCAGCGCAGGCGCGGCACGGAGAAGACGTCGTCGAGCAGGTTGTACAGCATCTGCTCCTTCTCCGGAATGGGGCGCGGACGGTGCTCGTCCCACCATTCGTCCGGCTGCCGCAGGCCCGACTGCGCGTAGGTGAGCTCCTCGGTGCGGCGCAGCAGGCTGTCCGGCATCGGGGTCGCCGAGAAGTCGTAATCCCCGTGCAGGACCGTCTGGTGGGCGTAGATCTCGTTCAGGTCCCTGGACAGGGAGAAGCGGGCGAAGGTGTTCTTCTCCCGGGAGGCCATGACCCCGTTGTCCAGGCGGTCGAAACTCTCCTCGATGGCGAGGTTGGCGACGAAGTTGAGGTTGATGTGGGCGGGGATGCCCAGGGAGTACTTCTTCAGGGCGTAGGTGCTGTCGTTGACGATGTACAGATGGCCGGTGAAGCCGTAGCTCTCGCTGTTGAAGGGTACGAAGGTCAGGTCGATGCACTCCGTCCCCTCCACCTGCAGGGTGTCGGAGATGTAGTACTTGTAGAAAGACGTGGCCAGCGAGGACGACAGCGGGCTGACGAAGCGGTTGAGCAGCACCTCCATGTCGTCGTCGTAGATGTCGGAGCCCCTGAAGATGGCCTGGATGTTCTCGCCGAAGGCGCTTTTGTCCAGCGTGGCCTGCAGGCCGAGCCTGTTGCGCTTGCCCACGAGCGTGCGGGTGCGCCGGGGGCGCTTCTGGTACCAGGTGTCGGAGAGGGTCTCCTTCAGGGCGAAGTTGAACACCGGGGTGCCGCGGAACTGCGACGTGTCCACGTACTTCTCCAGGAAGGAGATCTGCTTCCAGACGGGGTCGTTTTGGAAGTCCACGTCGAACTTGTCCAGCGACAGGAGCATCTTCTCCCAGCTCTTCACGTGGTAGCGGTCCCGGGACTTGATGTTGTTGTCGTCCTTGTGGGCGATGACCTTCTCCACGAGCTCCACGGCCGGATTGCCGCGCCTGCGGTACACGTTGTCCCGGCGCCGCCGGGGCTTCACGACCACGGCCTGGATGCCGTAGGTGTCGGGGTTGAGCCGGACCTTGAGGTCGGCGTTGGCGGCGCCGGGCCGGATGCTGACGATCAGCGTCTCGTAGCCGAGCATCTGGAAGCTGACGTTGGCGTAGCTGCGGGGGGATTCCAGCGAGAAACTGCCGTCCGCGGCCGTCATCGTGCCGACCTGCGACCCGGGGAAGACGACGGACACGTAGGAGAGCGGCTCGCCCGTCTGGGCGTCCGTCACCGTGCCGCGCACGCGGGTCGGCGACTGGGCGTACAGCTCCGGGAGCCCCAGCAGCAGGATGATCAGCAGACAGAGTCTCTTCATGGCGCCATTCACGCCGTAAAGATAGCAAAAAAAGCTTAGCGCAGCGCCCGCATGGCGTTGAGCACCGCGAGCACGGTCACGCCGACGTCGGCGAAGACGGCCATCCAGAGCGTGGCCACGCCGCAGGCGGCCAGCACCAGTACGGCCAGCTTGACGCCGATGGCGAACCAGAGGTTCTCCCGGGCGATGCGCAGGGTCCGGCGGGCGAGCCGGACGGCGAGCGCCAGCCGGGACGGCTTGTCGTCCATCAGCACCACGTCGGCGGCCTCGATGGCGGCGTCCGAGCCCAGGGCGCCCATCGCGATGCCGAGGTCGGCGCGGGCGAGCACGGGGGCGTCATTGATCCCGTCTCCGACGAAGGCGAGCGTGCCTTCGGGCAGCAGCCGCTCCACCTGCGCCACCTTGTCCGCGGGCAGCAGGCCGGCGTGGTATTCGTCGATATGCAGCGCCTCGGCCACCGAACGGGCCATCTCCGGCCGGTCGCCGGTCAGCATCACGGTTTTGCGCACGCCGGCGGCGCGGAGGGCCGCCACGGCCTGCGCGGCGTCTTCCTTGATGCGGTCGGAGACGACGATGTGGCCGGCATACACCCCGTCCACGGCCACGTGGACGATGGTCCCGGCGTGGGTGCAGGGACGCCAGGCGGCGCCGGCCTCCTCCATCAGGCGCTCGTTGCCCACGGCCACGCTGCGTCCGTTGACGGTGGCCGTGAGGCCCATGCCGGCGGATTCGCGGATGTCCGCGACGCTGCAGTCGTCCTGCTCGTCGGGATAGGCGCGCAGCAGGGCCATGGCGATGGGATGCGTGGAATGGCGCTCCACGTGCGCGGCGAGGTGCAGCAGCTCCCGTTCGTCCAGCTCCTCGGGATGCACCGCCGTGACGGCGAAACTGCCCTCGGTCAGCGTGCCGGTCTTGTCGAAGACGACGGTCCGCACGCGGGAGAGGGTGTCGAGGAAGGCGGAACCCTTGACCAGGATGCCGCGGCGCGACGCTCCGCCGATGCCGCCGAAGAAGGTGAGCGGCACGGAGATGACCAGCGCGCAGGGGCACGACACCACCAAGAACATCAGCGCGCGGTAGAGCCAGGTGGCCCAGGCGCCCGTGAAGAGCGGGGGCACGACGGCGAGGAGCACGGCGAGCCCGACCACGATGGGGGTATAGACCCGCGCGAAGCGGGTGATGAAATGCTCGCTGCGCGACTTGTTCTCCGCCGCGTGCTCCACGAGCTCGAGGATGCGCGAGGCGGTGGATTCGCCGAAGGCCTTGGCGGTGCGCACGCGCAGCACGCCGCTGAGGTTGACGCAGCCGGACAGGACCTCGTCGCCCGCCGAGACCTCGCGCGGCAGGCTTTCGCCCGTCAGGGCCACGGTGTCCAGGGCGGAACTGCCCTCCAGCACCGTCCCGTCCATCGGCACCTTCTCGCCGGGCCGGATGAGCAGGACCTCGCCGACGGCCACGCTCTCCGGGGCCACGGTCAGCAGCCGCCCGTCCCGCTCCACGCGGGCCTCGTCCGGGCGGATCTCCATCAGATGGGCCACCGAGCGGCGCGAGCGGCCTTCGGCGATGCCCTCGAAGAGCTCGCCGACCTGGAAGAAGAGCATCACGAACACGGCCTCCGGAAACTGCGTCTCCGCCCCCGGCAGGAAGCCGATGGCGAGCGCGCCCAGCGTGGCGACGCTCATCAGGAAGTTCTCGTCCAGGGCCTCGCCGTGCGCCAGGGCCTCCGCGGCCTCCCGGAGGGTGCCCAGGCCGACGATGAGGTAGGGGACCAGGTAGAGCAGCAGGTACTGCCACGTGGCCCAGTCGGTGCACCGCTCGACGGCGGCCGCCGCGGCCAGCAGCAGCGTGGCGGCGGCGATCCGGATGATGCGTGGCCGGATGCCGCCCTCCCCGTGGTGATGGGACTCATGGTGATGCTCGTGTGCGTGTGCCATGCCTGGGTGCCTTCTGATTCGTCAAAGGCAAAGGTACGCTCCCTCCCGCGCAACCGGGTTGCAAAGTGAGCGGCATCACCCTCCCCGGCGGCAGGGACTTTAACCAATGTGGTTTTAATGCCGCATTTTCGTATATTCGCAGTGTAAAAAGATATTATGAAGTCGAATGCATTGATAACTGTTTTGACATCGCTGGTATTTACGCTTGGCGGATGCCAATCCGATGAATCCTGTACCGTCAAGGGTACCGTCCAAGGCGTCAAAGACGGGGCGGAACTGGTTCTGCTGGATGAGTGGAACAAATACAAGGTCATTTCCTCGACGACGGTCGAGAATAGGACCTTCGAGTTTCATCCCAGTTTCACGGCTCCGACCCATGTGTACCTGTATGCCAAGAATCCTGAGGATGTATCTGCCAATCCTTATGACGGGGGTCAATTGAAGGACTTCTTCCTGGAGCCCGGTACCGTTATTGTCGATGTCCACGCCGATAATGAGGCAGACATGGACACGGGTGCGACAGGAACGGTCCTGAATGACGCCTACCATAGGATCCAGACTGCTAATGACGATGCCAAAGAAGCTCTTTGGGAAGAAGCGATCAGGGATGGACGGACGAGTCTCCTGGCCTTGGAATATGCCAATAGAGAATCCGGCGATCTCACCAGGGCATCGGAGATACTTGACCGTTTGTCCCCGGAGCAGGCCAAGGACTATAAGAAATATATCGCCACCATGAAAAAAAGGTGGGTCCGTCGGGCAAAAGCGGAAGAACGCAGGGAAAACGCCGCCGAAGAAGACGTAAATCTCCTTCACCAACATTACATCGATATGGAGTATCCGGATATGGATAACAATCGTGTCAGCCTGAGTTCAGTTGTCGACAATCCTGCAAACCGCTATGTCATCCTGGATTTCTGGGCGACTTGGTGCGCCCCCTGCGTGAAATCCATCCCCACGCTGAAGGAGATTTATGCAAAGTATCACGACAAGGGAGTGGAAATCTACAGTGTTTCCCAAGATTCCAAAGCCAAGGAATGGAAGTCCTTTGTGGCGGAGAATGAAATGACCTGGATCAATGTCATAGCTAATGGAGGCAAGGTTTATAGGGATTACGGCATCAAGTATATCCCGACTGTCTTTCTGATTGACTGCAAAACCGGGGAAATCCTGATCCACGAATCCCACCCGGACCTTGATGCCATCCTGTACGGGTTGCTTCCGTAAGTCGTGTTGCACTTCTAAATAGAATTTACCCACATTTCCCCGCCGCCTTGACAAAACCTGTCAAAACGGCGGGATATCTTTGCCGTGCAAAGACAAGCCAAAAACACTATCGAAATGAGCATTGAAGACACCATTCGCATTGCGACGGACGCACACGACGGCCTGAAGGACCTGATCGGTGCACCCGCCATCCAGCACGTACTGGCCGTCGGCCTGATGGGGGAGAACGAGCAGGAGCAGAAGGCCGGCTTCCTGCACGATGTCGTGGAAGACACCGGCATCCACGTGAAACTCAACGACCTCCGCCAGAACTAGCTCCGGGCGGCCCACTCGCTGACGATCCTGAGCCCGTCCGGGCAGAGCAAGGACCTCTATGACGAGATCCTGCAGATCGTGGACATGCACGCCTGGGCGGAGCAGTACATCCAGGAGGCCCGCCGGGGATATCCTGCCACGTACCCCCTTTCCCTTCGGCGCCATGATGCGAACCTACTATTTCAATGAGCCCGAAACCGCCCTCAGGCGGGCCAAGGCGGCCGGCCGTCAACCCGGCTGCTGGTGGGGCGGCATCACCCTCCCCAGCGGCAAGCGGGGCTGGGCTATCTACCGGGAAGGGAAGGTGGTGGAGGTGTATGCGGTGATGAAGGCGCGTTTGGTTCAATTACCTGCACCATAGGATTTTTGTAATACAATGATTATTTTTGAATTCAAGAGTCATCGCACTTTTTAATGGAGTGCACCGTCAAGTGAAAACGATATTAAACGGAATCGAACATGAAATCAGAGAAGCAATACTACGTCAATCCCCTTGCGGAAAGCGTCGGGTCAGTCTTGGCCACGATTATATTTATTATTACCATGCTTGTTTCATTCGCACTAATTGGCTTTGGGGTTGTTCAGGTACAAGATGGTGATTCCTCGGGCTACTACCTTATGGGTGGTGGAATTGTTTTATTGGTTGTGGGAGTCATCTCATGGGCATTCTTGCGAATCATCATCAACATTTCTCGAAGCCTTTACAATATCAACGATGCTCTCCGCAGTCAGAATATTATGACGGAAACCGTGTTTGTCCCACACAAGCAAGATCCTTCCAAAAAGAGCAAGTTCAGCATCGGGGATACTGTGATGCTCAAAAAGGATCGACGGCAAATCAAGATTCTTGATATCGTATTTCAAGACGACCAACCCCTGTACTATGGAGATAGTGATACACGTTATTTCTTCGAGGACGAGTTGGAGTGAAGAGTTTCAGACAGAAAAGGTAATGTGTCACATCCCGCTGAATGAACCCCGAAAGTTTTTTGTCTAACTTTCGGGGTTCACTCAGCGGGGGCTCTTTTTAAAATACTATTGTTATACGTTTCCTTATTCCCAACCAGGATTCTGCTTCAGACCTTCGCCGGTCTCTTCGTTCCAGGGATTGATGCTGATCACATCGTACGGGAACGGAAGGAGTTCGTGCTTGCCAGCCTTGAAGCCGCCGCCTTTGGCCGCCCATCCGTCATCGTGGAAATAGATGTGAGCTTTGTGCGGCTGGCCGGACGTCTTCTTGCCCTTGGATCCGTGCACATAGAAATCGTCGTGGAGATAAGGTGTCTCGTCGCGGCTCTTGAATGCCAGTACCGTGGGAGCGTCGCCCCAGCGGACCAAATCCCAGAAGCGGGTGCCTTCCCAAGCCAGCTCGAACCACTTCTCCTGCTTGACATTCTCCATCGTGAGGGCGTCGTACGTGGGCGCGCCCGCGCGCTCCGCGATCATGTTAAGGTACTTCAGGCCGTCGGGATCGTTCGTCATTGCGCAAGCCTCGGCGTAAAGAAGCAAGACCTCGGCGTAACGCATAATGATACGGTTTTCCTGCGTGATGGTCGAACTGTTCGGGATAAGATCCGACTGCCAGGGCAGGAGTTTCATAAAGTAAAAACCGTAATTGGCATAGGTCTCGTCATACTTCTCGCAGTTCAGGCCCCGGCGGTAGTCCATCAGTTTTTCTGCCGCGGTCATATCTGCGTCGGCCTTGTATGAGATTTTGACCTTGTTGCCTTCGCTGTCAGGTACCATTTCCTCGGATGCACCGAGCGGGTAGGGGAAGTCGGTGATGAATTCCTCGTAAGAAACGAACCAGGCCTTGCGGCGGGCCGAGTTGGGTTCGTGTGCTTTGATGGCATCTATAAATTGCTTGGTGGGGGAGACATTGTTGCCCCAGCCGTCGCCGGCTTGGATAAGCACCTCGGGGTATTTCTTGATATTTCGGAGGAACAGGGCCTGGTTGCGTTGGAAATGGTATTTCCATTCATACCTACTGATGCCGTCGTTGTACATGTAGTTCATCTCAAGAATCTTCTCCTCATTGCCGTCGCCGACCATATGGAAAAGGTTCCACAGGTCCTCGGTGGGAACCAGGGCGTAATTGCCCGAATCGATCACCTTCTTGAGGCTTTCCTTGGCGCCGTTCCAATCCTTGTTAAAGACCTGGGCCTTACCCAGGAAGGCATAACCGGCACCCGTAGTAACCTTGTATGC
>JAAYCA010000007.1 GCA_012744435.1 Bacteroidales bacterium | reverse complement strand
TTGACGTCTCCTTATTTTCGGCATATCACTACTTTATTGAAACGCATTTCAATAAGGTAGTCATAAATGTAAATAAATCAAATGCTTATATGGTGTTTCACCAACCGAAAATGTCTATTATATCGAAATAACCCGGGCCCGCAACAAGACAGAAAAAGCCGCCAGCGAAATGCCGGCGGCTTTTTGTAGGGACGATCGGGGTCGAACCGATGACCTCTTGAATGTGACTCAAGCGCTCTGAACCAACTGAGCTACGCCCCTGTTCCAAAGAGGACTGCAAAAATAGACCTTTTTCTCGAAACTCGCAAGAGCTCCCCCGTTTTTCTTCTAGAAAAGAAAGGCGACGCCGGCGGTCATGCGATGGCCGTGCAGTTGCGTTCCCTCCGTCTCCCCGGTGTAGCGGTTGAGCAGCCCCCGGTCGAATCCGATCTGCAGACGATAACGGTCCAGAAGTTCGACGGCAAGGCCGCCGCCCAGCAGGATATCGAAGCGGGAGTAGTCGCCGTTGTTGTAATTATGGTCTCCGAGTCCGCCCTTGATCACCTCGAAATCCCTAACGCTCCAGCCGATGCTGTAGGATGTGACGGAGTCGAGCCCGATGCGCAGCGTCGGCCCGGCGAACAACAGGAAACGGATGCCCGGAAAAAGCTCCACGCCATAATTGAAACTCAAGGGAATGCCGAGGTAGTGCTCGCGGGTCTCGCCGATGAAGTCCAGCACACGCCCTTCCGACTTTTCGCTCCGGGCAAGGTATTCATAATAGACGCCCGGGATGAAGCTGATCCCGCCTGCCAGGCGGAGCGTATAACCCGCGCCGGCGTACACGCCGCCAAAGGCCGCCTTCTCACCTGCTTCGCTCAGAGATGCCCTGCTGACCAGGCTTGCGTATGCATAGCCGGCGTTCACGCTCAATTGGGCAAATGCCTCGCCTCCGGCAAACAGCATCGCAGCGACGAGGATGACGATGATCTTCTTCATGTTTGTCAAATATAATGAATTTTTTCCTACCTTTGCATTCCCAACCCCTCCGGTGAGTTGTCCGAGTGGTTGAAGGAGCCTGCCTCGAAAACAGGTGTACGGAAACGTACCGGGGGTTCGAATCCCTCACTCACCGCATCCAGAGCCGACGCAGCCGCGTCGGCTCATATCGTTATGACCATATTGAAAATAATTCGCACCTTTGCACTTGGAACATTAAACATTTTATCATCTATGAAAAAGATTGTTACCATCCTCAGCGCAGCCCTGCTGCTGCTCGCCGGCACTTCCGCCTACGCCCAGATGAGCGTCGGCGCCGGCTATGTCAATTCCGTCGATTCCTACAAAATCAGCAAAAACGCAGACCCCAGCAAAAACGCACTCAACGGCTTCTACGCAGGTTTCAGCTACACCATGCCCCTGACGGGCGGACTGAACTTCACCCCGGGTGCGTACTATGAGTTCCTGACCAAGAACGACGCCAGCAACGTTGGTGGCCTCGGTCTCAACGGCAACGTCACGGAGCATTATCTCAATGTCCCCCTGGCCTTCAGCTATGGTGCCAGCCCCGCAGCCGGTGTCCGCGTGTTCGTCTTCGCCGGTCCGACCGCTTCGGTCGGCCTCGCCTCCACGACGGACGCCAGCGCCAGCGTCGCCGGTGTCCAGATCGGCGGCAAGACGGACAACTACGACAATAATGGATACGGCCGCTTCGACATCTTGCTCGGCGGCGGTGCCGGCATCGAGTTCAACGGGTTCCGCCTGACGGTCGGCTACGACTACGGCATGCTCAACCGCTACACGGGCGGGGTCGAGGACGTCAGCCGCCACACTTCCCGCCTGCACACCGGCATCGCCTTCCTCTTCTAGGAGCGACGCCAGCGCAAGAATCAAGTATTAAGGAGTCCGGACCGGGTCCGGGCTCCTTAATTTAAAATATTTTCCCTAAATTTGCAGTCCGTTCCGGAGGTGTGGCCGAGTGGTCGATGGCGGCAGTCTTGAAAACTGTTGTACGGCAACGTACCGGGGGTTCGAATCCCTCCGCCTCCGCTTCAGTAGTTTAATTACTTGCAGACAATGGAAAGCAGGGCTTTATTTGTTGGGCTGGGCGGCCTGGCCGTTTTCGGTTGTTCCGGAAACAGCCCGGCCAACGGCCCCCTTCATGACGCTGGACAAGAACGCAAAGCAGCCCAATGTCGTCCTGATCTTTCTGGATGACAGCGGCTTTGCCGATTTCTCTTTCAATGGAGCGGTGGGATATACCACCCCGAATGTGGACCATATGGCCTTGCAGGGGATCCGCTTCACCAACTACTATTCGGCCCAGCCCATCAGCGGTGCTTCCCGCTCCGCCCTGGTCACCGGTTGTTATTCCAACCGGATCGGACTGACGGGGGCTCCGATGACAAACAGTCCCTTCGGCCTGGCCGAAGATGAAGAAACCATCGGAGAACTGATGCAGGCGAACGGCTATAGCACGGCCCTGGTCGGAAAATGGCACATCGGCGACGCCGAGATGTTCCTTCCGCCACACCACGGATTCGACGAGTGGCTGGGACTCCCCTATTCCAACGACATGTGGCCGAACCACCCGACCATGAAATTTTCGCGCCTGCCACTGTATGACGGACTGGAGATCAAACAATACATCGACACGGATGAGGACATGTCGCAACTGACCACGATGTATACGGAGCGGGCGGTTGATTTCATCGGCCGGAACGCCCGGGCCTGGAAGCCCTTCTTCCTGTATTTCGCCCAGGCCATGCCCCATGTCCCGCTTGCCGTCTCGGACAAGTTCAAAGGCAAGAGCGAGGCCGGACTTTTCGGGGATGTCATGATGGAACTCGACTGGAGCATCGGACAAGTCCGCCAGGCGTTGGAAGATAACGGCATCGCTGACAATACGCTGATTATCATCACCTCAGACAATGGCCCCTGGAGCAACTACGGGAACCACGCCGGCTCCTCCGGCGGATTCCGGGAAGGCAAATCCACTACCTTCAACGGCGGCCTGCGCGTCCCGTGCATTTTCTAAATGCCCGGGCACATCCGCCCCGGGATCTGCAATGACCTGATCAGCAGCATCGATTTCCTCCCGACCATCGTCAGTCTTACCGGGGCCCAGATGCCGAAACATACCATTGACGGCGTGGACTTCCTCCCCTACCTGACGGGACAGACAGATGTTTCGCCAAGAGACTATCTGTGCTTCTATTTTGGGCAGAACTCGCTGGAAGCCGTCACGGACGGACAGTTCAAAATGGTCTTCCCGCACAGCTACAACTCCTACGAAGTCTATGCCCCGGGCATGAACGGACAGCCTGGCCGGACCGCCAGACGGGAGGTCACGGAGACCGAACTGTACAACCTGCGGCAAGACCCGGGAGAGCGCCGGAACGTGATGGGACTCTATCCGGAGAAAGAAGCGGAATTACTCAAGGTCGCCGAAGACATCCGCGCCGATCTGGGCGACGACTTGACCGGCGCACCTGGCACCGGCCGCCGTGAACACGGCGTCATCCCCGGCTATACCGGGCGGAGCGGCTTCGGGTCATTCCCGGCCATGAGGGCACCCGAAACGGGCAAATAAGCCGCTTCGTCTATTTCCCCAGACAGGCCCCGGCATGGACTTCCCATGTCCGGGGTCTGGACATTTTAAAGGCAGCCTGCTGGCGGAAGTCCCGGGCACTGGCTGCAAAGTGGACCGTATAGGTCCCGGCAGCGGTCTCCCATTGCGAGACCTGCTCGTTGAAGGACGCCAGTTCGTAGGCGGACACGGCAAAATGGAGCGTCTGGCTTTCACCGGGCTGCAGAAGCCGTGTCTTGGCAAAGGCCTTGAGCTCGAAAGCGGGCTTCTCCAGCCCTCCAGACGGAGCCTGGACATAGACCTGGACGACCTCCTTGCCGGCCACGTCCCCTTCGTTGCGAATGGTGACCGAAGCCGTAAAACCGCCGTCCGAGGCCGCTTTCACTACGGGCTTCCCATAAGAGAACCGTGTGTAGCTCAAGCCGTAGCCAAAAGGATAGGAGAGCTCTGTCCCCTTTGTCTCAAAATATCTGTAACCCACCCAGATACCTTCCTCATAGTCCGTGTAGTCCACATCTTTTTCACGCGAACCGCCCTGGCGGGGGGTACCGAACGGGGTATTGGATTTCACTTGCATGTAAGGGAAATTCGCAGAGGAAGGGTGGTCCATGAAATCGATCGGGAAGCTCATCGGGAGCTTGCCGGAAGGATTCACCGCACCCGTGATGACATCCGCGACGGCATTCGCGCCCTCCTGCCCGGGCAGCCAGGGCAGGATAATGGCGTCCGCCATCCGCTTCCAGGAATTTGTCTCGATGACGCCGCCGATATTGAGTACCACGACGACCTTCTTGCCCAGGGCATGGAAAGCTGCGTGGACGTCGGAGATGAGCTGGCGCTCAATGTCCGTCAAATTGAAATCGTTATCCATGTTCCGGTCGGATCCCTCTCCGGAGATCCGCCCCAGGACGATTACGGCGAAGTCGTTGCTTTGGGCATGGAGGTCTATGGCCGAGCGGGGCACGGCCGGATCGTCGAACTTGGAGATGCCGTAGCGGTACGTCCGCTGGGTACCGGACAGGGCCAGCACCGCATCGTTGTAACGGACATATTCGTCATAGAAACCGGCAATGGCCGGGTCCACCTGGAAACCGGCGTTCGTCATGGCCTCGACCATGTTGACGCAGTAGGCTTTGTTGACGGTCCCCGAACCCGTCCCTCCGGCGACGAAATCAACGATGGACTCCCCGTACAGGGCGACCTTCTGCCCCTTGGGGGCTATCGGCAAGGTGGCATTTTCGTTGCGGAGCAGCACAATGCCCTCAGCGGCGGATTTGCGGGCGACGGCCGCATGGGCAGCCAGGTCCGGGCGATCGGAATGCCAGTATCCCCGGAAAGAGGGGGTCTTGACGATATATTCAAGAATACGGCGAACATTGCGGTCAAGGTCCTCCTCGCTGAGAGAACCCTCCGCTATCGCGGCAAGGATACGCTCCTTCTCCACCGGATTGCCCGGCTCCATGAGATCGTTTCCAGCCCAAACGGCGCGCGGGGTATCGTCCTTGTTGCCCCAGTCGGTCATCACGATGCCTTCGAAGCCCCATTCATCACGCAGGATGGTCGTGAGCAGATCATAGCTCTGCTGGGTGAATTCACCGTTGAGTCTATTGTAGGAAGACATGACCGTCCAGGGGGCGGACTCCTTGACGGTGATCTCGAAGTTCTTGAGATAGATCTCCCGCAGGGCACGCTCGCCGACCAGGGCGTCGTTGGCATTGCGGTTGGTCTCCTGATTGTTCAGCGCATAGTGCTTGACAGAGGTCCCGACACCGTTGGACTGGATGCCGCGCACATAGGCCGCCGCCATCTTCCCGGAGAGCAGGGGATCCTCTGAAAAATATTCGAAATTCCTTCCGTTCAAAGGATTGCGGTGAATATTCTGACCCGGCGCAAGCAGCACGTCGACTCCGTATTCCAGCACTTCGTTACCCAGTGCGGCCGTCGTCTCTTCGACCACGGACAAATCCCAGGACGATGCCAGCAGGGTCCCGATCGGGAAGGCCGTGGCGTAATAAGTCTGCGGATCGCCCGCACGGACGGGATCGATGCGCAGGCCGGCGGGACCATCGGCCAGGACGGTGGGCGGAATGCCGAAACGCTCGATCGCGCGGGTACTGCCGGCGGCCCCTTGGACGAGATCGGTGATGCCGGTGGAGACGCCACCCGTCGTCACGGCCCGGCCGCCGCCGATACAGAGGGTGACCTTCTCATCGAGGCTCATGGCCCGCAGCACGTCGTCGATATTGTCAGCGTTCAACTTCGGCTGCGCATGGACGGCCGGGAGTCCCGACAGCGCTCCGGCTGCCAGGATCAGGGTAAGAAGGATTCTTTTCATAAGGATTATTTGGTTTCCGGATTGTCTTTGGCGAAAAACTTCCACTGGAAGAGGACCAGATAGAATGCCCCGACGGTCACACAGGAATCCGCGAAATTGAAGACGGGGCTGAAGAAGATCACCCGGGCGCCGTCGCGGATGATCGGGAAATAAAACATGTCCACCACCTTGCCGAACATCAGGGGCGCGTAGTCCCAGATGATCCCGTAAAACAGACTGTCGATGATGTTGCCGATGGCTCCGGCCGTGATGAGCGTCAGGCCGACCAGCACCCCTGCGGGCGCAGTTCCTTTCTTGCACAGCGAACGGATCCACCAGATCAACGCGACGCTGAGCACGATGCGGAACAGGGAAAGCAGGAATTTGCCGACCTGGCCGCCGAAGGCCATGCCGAAGGCCATGCCCTCATTCTCCACGAAGCAGAGACGGAACCACTGTCCGATCACGTAGATCTGTTCTCCCAGCTCCATATGGGTCTTGACCAGGTACTTGATTACCTGGTCGACAAGGACCAACACAACGCCGAGGATCAGCAGTCGCTTGCCACGGGAAAGCTTCATGCTGTCAGTTCTTACCCTGCTTTGCCAGCATCTCCTTGGCTTCGACCGTGAGGGTCGCGTGCGGAACGAGGCGGAGCCGCTCCTTGGGGATGAGTTTGCCGGTCACGCGGCACACCCCGTAGGTCTTGTTCTCGATGCGGACCAGGGCAGCCTCCAGATTCTGGATGAACTTGTACTGCCGCTGGGCCATCTGGCTGGCCTCTTCCTTGGAGAGCTGGAAGGCGCCATCGTCCTCGACCGTACGGAAAGACGGCGTGGTGTCTTCGATGTCGTTGGTGCCATTGTGCATCACGACCTGGCGCAGGGTGTTGTACTCAGCCTTCGCCTTGGCGAGCTTCTCCTCGATGATGGCTTTGAACTCAGCGAGTTCAGCGTCGGAATAACGGATCTTTTCCATAAACTATGAAAGGGAATCAGTGTGTTTGACAACATGGATCCGGATGGTCCCGGCACCCCATTCGACCTCGGCGGCCGTCTGCGGAGCCTCGGCGAGCGGCTTCTGCTCCAGAGACAGCGAGAGGGTCTGGGCGGCGACGTAGTCCGAATAATCAGAGAGCGCCTGCCGGATCTCTTCGGCGGCGTCACCGTCGGCATACACGACGGTGTGAATGCGGTCCGTGACCTCGAAACCGCTGTCTTTGCGGAGGGTCTGGATCGGGTGGATCAGCTCACGGGCATTGCCCTCGCGGACCAGCTCCGGCGTCTGGACGATATCCAGAGCCAGGGTAAGGGTCCCTTCGGTTGCGACGAGCCAGCCCGGCATATCCTCGGAGTTAATCTCATAGTCTCCCTTGTTCAGGGTCACGTCGCCGGAAGGCAGGTGCAGGATATATTCCGCCTCCGCGCGCTCGATGGCGGCGATCTCCTCCTGGGAGAGCTGCCCGAACGCGGCGGCGATCTCCTTCATCTGCTTGCCGTAGATCTTGCCGAGTGTCTTGAAATTGGGTTTGATCTTCTTGGTAATGATGCCCGTGGTGTCGTGCAGGAATTCAATCTCCTTGACATTGACTTCGGTCAGGAAGATTTCGCTCACGCGCACGACATGCTCCTTGACCGTGTCGTCGATGACCGGCACGAGCACCTTGGCGAGCGGCTTGCGGACATTGATGCCGACTTTCTTGCGCAGTCCGAGCACCATCGAGGAGGCCTTCTGGGCGAAGGCCATGCTCTCCTCGAGCGCCCGGTCCACCCGGGCGGCGTCGTACTGCGGCATCGGGCAGTAGTGCACGGAATCGGCGTCCGGCACGAGGTCCAGCCACAGGCGGTCCATGAAGAACGGGGCAATCGGAGCGCCCAGCAGGGCCACGCCCCTGAGCACTTCGTAGAGCGTCTGGTAGGCGGCGAGCTTGTCTTCGCCCATCCCCGCGCCCCAGAGACGTTTCTTGTTGAGCCGGATGTACCAGTTGGACAGGTCGTCGCAGACGAAATCCTGCACCAGGCGGCCGGCCGTGGTTATGTCGTAGTCCTCGTAGGCGGCCACAGCCCCTTTCACGAGTGTATGCAGCCGGCTGATGATCCAGCGGTCGAACATGGGCCGGTGCTCGTAAGGCACGGCCTCCGCCGTCGGATCGAAACCGTCGATGTTGGCGTACAGCGCGAAAACGGAGTACGAATTGTACAGCGTGCCGAAGAATTTGCGGCGGACTTCCTCCACCCCGGCCTCGTCGAACTTGAGGTTGTCCCAGGGCTGGGCGTTGGTCATCATATACCAGCGGAGGGCGTCGGCGCCGTATTTGTCCATCGCCTGGAAGGGATCCACGGCATTGCCCAGGCGCTTGCTCATCTTCTCGCCCTTCTTGTCGAGCACGAGGCCGTTGGAAATCACGCGGAGGAAAGCGGGCGTTCCGCTGACCATCGTGTGGATGGCGTGCAGGGTGTAGAACCACCCGCGGGTCTGGTCCACGCCTTCGGCGATAAAGTCGGCCGTGCAGCCGAAGTCCGGGCTGTCCATGCCGCGCAGGCCCGTCTGGGCATAAGGCATGGCTCCGGAGTCGAACCACACGTCGATAAGGTCGGTCTCGCGTGTCATTTTCCGCCCCGTGGGGCTGACGAGGAATATCTCATCCACGTACGGACGGTGGAGATCGATCCGGTCGTAGTTGTCCTTGGACATGTCGTCCGGGTCGAAGCCTTTGTCGCGCAGCGGGTTGGAGGCCATGAAGCCGGCGGCGACAGCCTTGTCGATCTCTCCGTACAGTTCCTTCACGGAGCCGATGCAGATCTCCTCCCTGCCGTCCTCGGTGCGCCAGACGGGCAGCGGGGTGCCCCAGTAGCGGCTGCGGCTGAGGTTCCAGTCCTGAATGTTCTCCAGCCACTTGCCGAAGCGACCCGTGCCGGTGGATTCGGGCTTCCACGCAATCTGGTCGTTGAGCGCCATCATCTGCTCGCGTACGGCCGTGGTCTTGATGAACCAGCTGTCGAGCGGGTAGTAGAGCACCGGCTTGTCGGTGCGCCAGCAGTGCGGATAGGAGTGGACGTGCTTCTCGATCTTGAAGGCCTTGCCGGCGCTCTTGAGCATGACGCAGAGATCGATGTCCAGGGTCGGGTCGTCAGGGCCGAGGGTGCTGTCATAAGCGTTCTTGACGTAGCGGCCGGCCCACTCGGCGTAATCCGGGCTCACGTGCGTGGCGACATAGTCCGGGTCGAGGTCCTCCAGGCGGCAGAAGCGGCCCTGGAGGTCCACCTGCGCCTGGGCGTCGCCATTGCGGTCGATGACCTGCAGGGCGGCGATGCCCGCGGCACGGCCCACCTTGGCGTCGTCCGCGCCGAAAGTCGGCGCGATGTGGACGATGCCCGTGCCTTCCTCCGTGCTGACGTAGTCGCCGGGGATGACGCGGAACGCGTCGCCGTCCGGGCGGAACCAGGGGATCAGCTGCTCGTAACGCAGACCCACGAGGTCGCGGCCCTTGCAGCTGCCGGGCAGCACCTCGAAGGGGACCTTGCCATTGAAAAGCGTGCCGACGAGCGCCTCGGCGACGATGTAGGTCGCGGGGGCGCCGGTGTAGGGATTGGCGGAACGCACTTTGACGTAGTCGATGTTCGGCCCCACGCAGAGCGCCGTGTTGGACGCGAGGGTCCAGGGGGTCGTGGTCCAGGCGAGGAAATAGAGGTCCTCCTCCCCCACCACCTTGAACTGCACCGTGCAGGTCGTGTCCTTGACGTCGCGGTAACAGCCCGGCTGATTGAGCTCGTGCGTGCTCAGGCCCGTGCCGGCGGCGGGGCTGTAGGGCTGGATACTCTTGCCCTTGTAAAGCAGGCCCTTGCCATAAATATCCTTCAACAGGTACCAGAGCGTCTCGATATAGCGGTTGTCATAGGTGATGTACGGGTCGTCCATGTCCACCCAGTAACCGATACGCTCGGTGAGGCTCCGCCATTCGGCGGTATATTTCATCACCTCCTCGCGGCAGGTCTGGTTGTACTCCGCGACGGAGATCTTGCTTCCGATGTCTTCTTTGGTGATGCCGAGCTTTTTCTCGACGCCCAGCTCGACCGGCAGGCCGTGGGTGTCCCAGCCGGCGCGGCGGCGAACCTTGAAACCGGCCTGTGTCTTGTAGCGGCAGACGGCATCCTTGATGGAGCGGGCCATCACGTGGTGGATGCCCGGCATGCCGTTCGCGGAAGGCGGACCTTCGAAGAAAATGAACTCCGGAGCCCCCTCGCGCAGGGTCAGCGAACGCTCGAAAGCATGCCGCTGCTGCCATCGCTCCAATACCTCCGCACCCACGCGAACAAGGTCCAGGCCGTTATATTCTTTGAATGTCATATTTTTTTGTCTAATTTTGCACTTACAATTAACCCGCAAATGTAACGATTTCTGCCCATTTAACCAAAAACGACATGGCTATTCTGGATATTATTCTTCTGCTCTGCTTCATCCCGGCAATCGTCACCGGCATCTCCAAGGGTTTCATCAAGCAAGTTGTCGATTTTGTAGCCATCCTGGCCGCCGCCTGGGCCGCGTTCCGCTTCTCCAAGATACTGGGCCCCTGGCTGGGACAGTACATCACGCTGGACCTTTCCATCCTGAATGTCGTGAGCTTCGTGCTGGTTGCCGTCGTGGTGGCCATCCTCCTTCACCTGGTCGGAGCGCTGCTCACCAGCGCCATGAAGGCGCTGTCCCTGGGCTTCATGAACCGTTTGCTGGGCCTGATCTTCGGCGTCCTCAAGGTCGCCCTCATCCTGGGCTTGCTCATCCTCCTGTTCGAGACGCTCAACAGTTCGCTCCATATCGTGAAACCGGAGGCCACGGCCAACGCCGTGGTATACAATGCCCTCAAGAACGCCGCCGACACCATCTTCCCCATCCTGAAGTCGTTTGTCACGGGCGGGAGCGATCCTGCCGCTGCGGCTGCCGCCGCCGACGCCGCCGCCCATGTCTAGGATCCTCCTGATAGAAACGTCCACCTCGCTGTGCTCCGTGGCGATCGCCGACGGAGATCGCATCGCGGCCAGCCGGGAAAGCGAAAGCCCCCGGGCACACGCGGCAATGACCGCCCCGTTTGTCAAGGAAGTGCTGGACGAATGCGGACTCCGGGCCGGGGACCTCGACGCCGTGTGCGTCAGCGCCGGGCCGGGATCCTATACCGGACTGCGCGTGGGCGTGTCCACGGCCAAGGGGATCTGTTTCGCCACCGGCGTCCCGCTCCTCTCGGTCGGCACGCTCGAACTGCTGGTGCATCAGGCCCGCTCCAACGGCTGGCTGCCCGAAGGCTGCCATCGCGTGATCCCGATGATCGATGCCCGGCGCATGGAAGTCTATACCGCCGTCTTCACGCCGGAAGGCGAACAGCTTACCGAAGTGCAGCCGCAGGTGATCACCGCCGGGAGTTTCCGCGCCGAACGCAGCGCCGGCCCCGTGCTCGTCATCGGCGACGGGGCCGGCAAATGCCGTGAACTGCTCGCGGGACCGCAGGTCAGCTTCGTGCAGACCTGCCCCACCGCCTCAGGGATGCTTCAGCCCGCGCTGCAGGAGTTCAAGGCGGGTCATTTCCGGGACGTCGCCTACTTCGAGCCCTTCTACCTGAAGGATTTCGTCGCGACCGTCAGCCGGAAGAAACTATTCTAACGAAGCAACTTTGCAAGCTCCTTCCGGAGCCCGTCCGCACCGCTGACCGGTGTGGTGCTGACCTCCCCGTTCACGATCAGGAACGAGGTGGGCAGTTCGGTGATATTGTAGGTGACCACGGCGGGAGAAGCCCCGCCCAGGCCGTCGCAGACATTGATCCACGGCAGCTTCTGGCCCAGCACGGAAGACGCCCATTCGGGCTTGTCCGTTGAGACGCAAATGGAGTAGATTTCGAAGCCGCGCGGGTGATACCTCTCGTAGATCGGCAGGAGCGTGTCCAAGGCCATCATCTTCTGGGCGGCGTCGGTCTCGTCCCAGAAATGCACCAGGACCACCTTGGCATCCACGGCGCTCAGCGGGCGCTTCTCGCCCTTGGTGTCCGGCAGGATGATGTCCGGGAAGGATGCTTCCGGAGCATTCCGGACCTGGTTGACCACTTCGAGAATACGCATCCGGCGCGCGGCCTCCCGGTCCAACGCCTTGACGTAGCGCGAATTCGGATAGATTGTCTTGAGGGAGTCGGCGCCCTGGCGGAACAGGAGGCCGTCCGTCTCCTGCGAGAACACCGGATTGTCGCCCAGCTGCTCGAAGAACACGGGGACCGTGGTGAGCGAGAAGGGGTGCTCCAGCACGTAGCGGACGCACTCACGGTAATGCTGCAGATAAAGCCGGGTCATCTGGGTCGGCTCGGACGAATTCGCCGCGAGCGCGGCGATGAAGTCGGCATACGCCTTGTCCACCTTCGCCAGCTCGGCGGAGCCTTCGGAACCCTCGACGGTGTAGCGGCCGAGCGTGTCGGCGTGCACGACCGCCTTCTCGCCCTTCTCAAGCAGAAGTCCGGCAATGCGGGTGTCGCCATAGAACAGATACACGAACTCCGGCTGGCCGGCGGCCACCTTCACCTCATATCTGAAAGAGCCGTCCGCTCCCGTTTTCAGGGTATCGACATTACGATACGTATTGATATCCAACTGCTTGACTACGATCTTACTGTCGGGCGCGTCAGCAATGGTACCGCGGATGACAGCCTTGTCGGCGCAGGCGGAAAGGGACAACGCCGCCAGGGCGGCCCAGAACAACTTACTGCAATTTCTCATATTCGGAAAGGATTGCGGCGGCGGTCTGCGCCATCTGTTCGGGGGTAAAGACCGGGCGCTTCTTGCGGAAATCCAGGTCTCCCTCACTCTGCAGGGGAACCAGGTGGATGTGGGTGTGCGGGACTTCCATGCCTAGCACGGCCACGCCGACGCGCTTGCAGGGCACGGCGGCCTTCAGCGCCAGCGCGACCTTGCGCGCGAAGGCCCAGAGGCCCTCGTAGGCCGGCTCGTCGAGGTGGAAGATATAGTCGTCCTCCACTTTCTTGGGGATGACCAGGGTATGGCCCTGCGCCAGCGGATTGATGTCGAGGAAGGCGTAGTAGTCCTCGCTCTCCGCCACTTTGTAGGACGGGATTTCGCCTTGGGCGATGCGGGTAAAGATGGTTGCCATCAGAACTTGATATCCAGGATTTTGAACTTGAGGATGCCAGAGGGTGCCTTGGCCTCTACGGACTCGCCCTTGCTGTGACCGAGGAGCGCCTTGCCGATCGGGGTGGTGGCGGCGAGCTTGCCGTTTGCGAAGTCGGCTTCGCTCTCGCCGACGATGGTGAACTCCATCACCCGGTGGTTGCCCAGATTCTCCACCTTGACGGTATTGAGCATCTGGACCTGCTCGCAGTTGAGCTGGGAACTGTCCAGGACCTTCGCGTTCACCACCTGGTTCTGCAACTTGGCAATCTTGAGCTCGAGCAGACCCTGCGCCTCACGCGCAGACTCATACTCCGCATTCTCGGAGAGGTCGCCTTTCTCGCGCGCCTCAGCGATGGCCGCGGCGATGACCGGGCGCTGAGCCAACGCCTCGGCGAGTTCTTTCTTGAGCTTGTCCAGCCCTTCCTGGCTCATGTAATGTACTTCTGCCATAATCAGATTTCGTTCATTCAACTAAAAAGGAGTCCTGCCTCGCTGGCAGAACCCTTGTAATGTTGCAAATATAGCAAAATATTTGACAAAAAACAACCCCTGCAAAGATGAGAGGCTATTTCTGAAGCAAAGCCAGGCAGGCGGCTTCGTCGGCGGCGAGCTGCGCCTTGAGGGCGTCGAGGGAGTGGAAGGGGCGCATGGCGCGCAGCCAGCGGCGGAAGCGGATTTTCAGATCGAGGCCGTAGATGTCTTCGCTGAAGTCGAAGATATGGGTTTCAATGATGTCACCGACATTGGTCATTCCCCAGTATTGTCCTCCAAGCACCTCTACTTCAGTAAGATAGACGCCCCGCGCCGGAATCAGCTTCATCGGATCGTACAGCCGCAGGTTCGCCGTCGGAAATCCCAGGGTCCGCCCCAGCTGCTTGCCGCTCACCACCACGCCCCGCAGTCCATACGCATAGCCCAGCATCGCCTCCGCCTCCTCGACGCTCCCCTCCTCCAACGCCTTCCGGATCTTGGTGGAGCTCACCGCCTCCGCAGGTTCTGGTGCAGCAAGGGCAGCTTCGGCAGTCGCCCCGGAAAACCGTGCCGCCCTCGGCAAGACCACCCCAAAAATCGAAGTATTTTCGGGGGCCCCGGTAGCCTGCCCTTCGAGGGGCCCATCGTCAGATGGGAGGGGTCCGGCGCAACCGGACGTTTTCTGGGGCGAACTGCCGAACTGCCCTGCAATAGAAGCCGGAGGGACGACGATGACTTCGAGCCCGAGGGATTCGGCGAGGGGTTTGATGGAATCGGGGGTGAGACGGTCGGAGCCCAGGCGGTTGTCGAAACCGAGCACGAGCAGCGTGGCGCCGAAGCGGCCGATCAGGACCGTCCGGATGTAGTCGGCGGCGGACAGGCGCGCAAAGGCGCGGTCGAAGCGGAGGGTCTCCACCCGGTCCACACCGAGTTCCCGCAGCATCGCCTCCTTCTCCTGCGGTGAATTCAGCAGCCGCAGACTGTGGGCGTCCTGCTGCAATACGGCGCGCGGGTGCGGAGCAAACGTCACGACAATCGCCTCCTCGCCCCTTTCGCGGGCAGAGGAGACGAGCGTGCGGATCACCTGGCGATGCCCCAGATGTACCCCGTCGAAAAAGCCGGTAGCCGCTACAGCCATTTCACCAAGGGGAAATCCTGCCGGTGCGGCAGACGCGGGTTCTTCGGGTAAAGGCGCTTGCCCACCTGATACATACCCGTGTGCTCCGGCAACATTTCCGCCTCGAACGTGGCGAGACTCCCCTCGACATTCGTCAGCTGCATTTCAGCAACCTCCTGGATATGCAGTTCACCCTTGGAATCCGCCGTTGTGAAGACGATCTCGATGCCGATATCCTCCGGACGGATGCGGCCGAGGTCGAGCACGACCTTACTCTTGATCATGTCGTTCTGCGACAGGATATAAGAGGCATCCGGCTCCGAGCAGGACACGATGCGGATGTTGTTCCACTCCACCTCCATCATGCGTTTCCAGGCGGATATCTCGCGGGCGATCCGGAAATCGTCCGCACACATCTCGGTGTAGCGCTCGTACTGCGGCAGGTAGTACTGGTTGCAGTAGTCGGTGAGCATGCGGTTGGTGGTGAAGTTGCAGGCCACCTGCGCGATCGTGTTCTTGATGAAGCCGACCCAGACGGGCGACAGGCCGGAGGCCTGATCCACATCGTAGTAGGCCGGGGCGATCTCGCCCTCGATCGTGGCATAGATCGTGGCGGAATCCAGTTCGTTCTGGTAGTTCTGGTCTTCATAGGTCCGCTTCTGCGGAAGCGCCCAGCCGGCGCCCTCCCGGTAACCCTCGACCCACCAGCCGTCCAGTACGGAGAAATGCATCACGCCGTTCATGGCGGCCTTCTCGCCGGAAGTGCCGGAAGCCTCCAGGGGACGCGTCGGGTTGTTCAGCCACACGTCCACGCCCTGGACAAGGCGCTTCGCGAGGGTGATATCATAGCCGGGCACGAAGATGATACGGCCGAGGAACCGGTCCTGCTTGGAGATCTCGATGATCTGCTCGATCAGATCCTGTCCCATACCGTCGGCCGGGTGAGCCTTGCCGGCAAAGATAAACTGGACGGGACGTTCGGGGTCGTTGACGATGGCGTCCAGCCGGTCGAGATCGCTGAACAGCAGCGTCGCGCGCTTGTAGGTCGCGAAACGGCGGGCGAAACCGAAAGTGAGCACGTCTTCACGCAGGCGCTCCTTGATCGTAACGACCTCGCTCGGGGTATAGTGCGCACACACCAACGGGTCGGAGAGACGCTCGCGGATGGTGCGGACCAATTCTTTCTTCAGCCGTTTGCGCACATCCCAGATCTCGGTATCGGACACGGAATAGATGCCCCCGAAACAGCTCTTGTCGTAGTGATGCGTCTGGAACTCAGGGCCGAACACCTTGGCGTGCACTTCCTTCCAGTACTTGGAGGCCCAGGTCGGGTAGTGGACGCCGTTGGTGACATAGCTGATGTAGAGCTCCTCCGGAAGGAAACCGGGATACATGTTCGCAAAGATGTCCTGGCTGACCTTGCCGTGCAGCATGGACACGCCGTTGACGTTCTGCGAAAGGTTGGCGGCGAGGTTGCTCATCGAGAACTTCTCGTCGCGATTGTCGGCATTGATGCGGCCGAGGCTCATCATCGTACGCCAGTCAATGCCCAGACGGCCGGGATAGTGGCTGAAATAACGGCCGATCATATCCTCGGAGAAAGCATCATGGCCGGCGGGAACCGGCGTGTGGGTCGTGTAGAGGCCGGACGCACGGACCAGCTCCAGCGCCTCGCTGAAGGAAAGATGGTTGTCCTGGATGCATTCGCGCAGACGCTCCAGGCCGGCGAAGGCCGCATGTCCCTCATTGTAGTGGTAGATCTTGGGGCACAGGCCGAGTTCGCGCAGGGCGCGCACGCCGCCGATGCCAAGCAGGATCTCCTGTTTCAGCCGGTTCTCCCAATCGCCGCCGTAGAGCTGATGCGTGACCTGACGGTCTTCAGGGCTGTTGTCTTCATAGTCCGTATCCAGCAGGTAGAGATCGGTGCGGCCGACCGCCACCTTCCAGATACGGGCGTTCAGCGTACGGCCCGGCATCTGCATGGAGACCGTCTTCCAGGCGCCGTTCTCTCCCAGGACGGGCTCGGCCGGAATCTTCAGGAAGTCCTGCGGCTTGTACTCCGCCACCTGGTTGCCCTGCGGGGTGAGCCGCTGGTTGAAATAACCATAGCGGTACAGCAGGCCGACCGCCACGAGATTGACGTTCATGTCGCTGGTCTCCTTGAGATAGTCGCCGGCCAGGATGCCCAGGCCGCCGGAATAGATCATCAGGGAGGTGTCCAGTCCGTATTCCATGCAGAAATACCCGACGGAAGGCTCGGTGCGCTGCTCCTTGGCAGCCATGTACTCGTTGAACTCGCTCATCACCTCATCCAGGAGGGCGAGGAACTCCTTGTCCTTGGCGAGTTCCTTGTAGCGCTTGAGGCTCACCTTGTCCAGGATTACCATCGGGTTGTGGCCGGACGTATGCCACAAGTCATAATCCACGGTGCGGAACAGGGTCTTGGCCTTGTCGTTCCAGCACCACCAGAGGTTCTTGCAGAGGGTTTCGAGCCCCGAAAGCTCCTCCGGCAGATGCCGCGTCACCATCACACTTTTCCACGCGGGCGCGGCCATTTCAGATTGATTCATCATAAAAAACTACTGACTATTGTCTCTCGGCGATCGCGTCGTTCACACGGATCATGAAATCGCTGAGGACGTTCATATAATTGATAAAAGCCTCGTAAGGCGTGTCGTACGGATTGAAGCGCTTGTGGATCTCCCCGTCGGAGAAGAACTTCGTGCACATATAATACAGGTGGTCGCTCTCCTGCAGGTGTCCGTAGTCGTTCCACAGGGCGGGGTCGTTCAGGATGGAGAGCTTCTCCTCCAGGCCGTAAAGTTTGTTGTAGGCATCCTGCTGCAGCTCGTTACCCAGCCATGCGGAAGTGTCGCGTTCCTCGTCGGCCCAGGAGATGGGCTGCGGGACGGACAGGTCGCCCACGGACTTGAGGCGCGCGGCAGCGCGTTCGGGCGTGACGAACTCCAGTTCCTTGTCGGCCGCCACGGCATCCGTCATGGCGCGCATGAACTCGAAGATGCCGCACTCGGAACCCTGGTGCTCGCCGAAGGTCTCGTAGTCCATGAAGAGGTTGACGATATCGCCCTCGGCGGCTTTCAGCCAGCCGACGAAGCGCTCGGCGGTCAGCGGCCACTCCTCCCAGCCTTTGTCGGAAAAGCGGAAGGCAATGTCGTCGCTCAGCGAATAATTGCGGAGCAAGAGCTTGAGACCTGACTTCAAATCATTGTTGTAGATATAATTGGGGCTCTTCCAGCCCATGATATGGCGGGCCCCCTCGGTCAGCATCGTCTTGAAGCCCAGATCATAGACCATGGCGCCGATGCCGTCGGAATAGATCAGCTCCGTGTTGCGGAAAGTCTTCGGCGTCACGCCGAAATACTGCTCCACGGCCGCCTTGTGCTTGAGTACCTGGTGCTCGAACTCCGGCTGGGAAGCGAGCGACGACAGCGAATGGTTGTAAGTCTCGCAGAGGAACTCCACACAGCCGGTCTCGGCGAGCTTGCGGAAACTCTCGATGACCTCGGGGGCATAGCGGTCGAACTGCTCCAGGGCAGACCCGGAAATGGAGAAGGCCAGCTTGAGCTTGCCCTTGTTCTTCTTGATAGACTCGAGCAGGACCTCGTTCATCGGCAGATAGCACTTCTGGGCGATGCGCTTGAGGATCGTCCGGTTGGCGAAATCATCGTAATAATGCGAATCCTTGCCGATATCGAAAAATCTGTAAAGGCGCAGACGGGTGGGCTGGTGGACCTGGAAGTACAGGCAGATTGACTTCTTCATATTACTGATTGACTACTGATTCATAAACTTTCTTGAGCTTGGCGGTGGCATTGTTCCACTTGAGCGCATTGACTTCATCGAAACCCTGCTTGTTGGCGAAATCGGCCAGCGCAGGGTACTGCAGAAGGGCGTAAATATCGTCCGCCATCGCATCGACGTCCCAGAAATCGACCTTGAGGGCGTACTTGAGCACTTCGGCGGCGCCGGACTGGTGGGAGATGATGGATGGGACGTTGGAGCGCATCGCCTCAAGCGGGGAGATGCCGAACGGCTCGGATACGGAAGGCATGATGTACACGTCCGATAGGGCGAACATTTTCTGCACTTCCTGTCCGCGGAGGAAACCCGTGAAGTGGAAGCGGTCCGAGATGCCCAGGCGGGCCACCTGACGGATGGCGCGCCGCATCATGTCCCCGCTGCCCGCCATCACGAAACGGACGTTCTTCGTCCGCTTGAGGACCTTGGCTGCGGCTTCGATGAAATACTCGGGCCCCTTCTGGAAGGTGATGCGGCCCAGGAAAGTCACGATCTTGTCGCGCACGCCACGCTCGACGGAGAGGTTCTCCCGACCGCTGAAGTCCACGGCGTTGTGCACCGTCACGACCTTGGCCGGATCGATGCCGTATTTGTTGATGACGATATTGCGCGTGAGGTCACTGACCGTGACGACGCGGTCCGCCGCCTCCATGCCCCGCTTCTCGATCGAATAGACGCGGGAGTCGACCATGTCGTCGGTGCCGCGGTCGAAGGAAGTGGCGTGGACATGGACGACCAGCGGCTTGCCGGACAGCTCCTTGGCGGCGATGCCGGCCAGGTAGGTCAGCCAGTCGTGGGCGTGGATCACGTCGAATTCACCGAGATGCTCCATCGCGATGGTTCCGCCGACCTGTGCATAGCGGGACACCTCCTCGAGGAGGTTCGCACCGTATTTGCCGGAAAAACTGAATTTCTGGCCGAAGCCGACGTTTGTCTCGCGGAGCTGTTCGCGCTTCATCTTCTCGATGGCCTCGAAATACTCCTCCGGATCCACGTAAGGGACGATGTTCGAGTCCACGTTGATGAATTTGACCTTGTCGAGGAACTCCTCGACGGTGTCGCTGACGTTCCGCACCGCCACGTCGCTCGCATTGAGGATGGTGACGCAGCTCTGGTCTTCGTCGCCGGAGGCGGAAGGCATCACGAAGAGCGTCTCCACCCCGTTGTGCGCCAAGCCCTTGACGATACCTTCGCAGGCCGTCCCCAGACCGCCCGCGATGTGGGGAGGGAATTCCCAGCCGAACATCAAGACTTTCATATCCTATTCTTCCGTGTATTGGTCCAACATGTAGTTGATGGAGAGCAGCGCCGCCGTGCTGAGTGCCGAAGAGATGGCACCGTGCGGCTCGTGGGGCGGGTCGCCGTCATAAAGTTCGGAGAACGCGCCGACGCCGTGCTTGCCCAGATCGGCATAGAAGCCCTCGGTCAGCCACTCGGCACGCTTGACAAAGGAGGCGCCCTTGATCCGGAGGCTCGCCGCCACGTAGGGGCGGAGCAGGAACGGACGGGTGCTGCCGCCGTGGTAGGCAAGGTCACGCTCACGCTGCGTGCCCTCGTAAACCGCCTGGTAGCGGGCGTCGCGCGGAGAGAGGGTCCGCAGGCCGCGGGCCGTGACCAGTTCATTGTCGACGATACGGAGGATGGACGGCGCCAGCTCCTCGTCGATCGGGGAGTACGGCACGTCCAGCGCGTAAATCTGGTTGGGACGGATGTCCATCACCTGGCCGCCGTTGTCCACATAATCGGCAAGGCACCCGCGGGAAGCATTCCAGAAGGTATGCTGATAGCTGCTGCGGATCATGTCGCGGATCGGGGTCCACTTGGCGGCGAATGCGGCGCCCTTCGCTCCGCCATAAGCGGAGCCCATCTCCACGGCGAAGCATACGGCGTTGTACCAGAAGGCGTTGGTCTCCACCTGGTAGCCGGCACGTTCGGTGACGGCGCGGCCGTCGATGTAGGCGTTCATCCAGCTCAGGGCGACGCCGTCTTTCTGCGCCCAGAGCAGCCCGTTCGGCTGCATGGACACTTCGGCGCGGACGCCCGGGAGGTAGCTCTCCACCACCCCGCACAGCGTGGCGCCGTATTTCTTCCAGACCTTGTTCCCGTCGGCACCGAAATCGATGTACTGCTGCAGCACGCGGGCCAGCAGCAGCGGGGCCTCCACCTGCGTGGTGCGGGAGAAAAGCCGTTCCTGTTCGTCGGCGATAAGGTTATCGAGGATCTCCTCGAACTGGGCAGGACTGTTCAGGCCGTGAAGCGTCAGGCCCGGCAGGGCCAGGAGCGTCTCGCGGAGCAGGCCGTTGTACAGCCAGGAGAGGCCGGCGTTGATCTTCCTGCGGCCGTTGTGGTTGGTGATCAGCGAATCCGCGCAGCGGCGAAGCTGGTCGTGGTAGCTGGTGATCTCGCCGGCAGCCCTGACGCAGGAATTGTAGCGGCGTTTCAGCGCAGAGGCCTCCTCCTGCTGGAGCGAAGCCGAGAAGACCAGCGACTCTCCGGCTTTCAGGCGCGCTTCGAACCAGCCGGGGACCGCGAGGTCCTCGCGGCAGTCGAAACCGCGGCGGTATTCGTCGGAGTAGGTGATGTTGTAGTTCCAGTACGGATTGGCGGTGAACTTCGCCTTGGCGTCGCTCAGCTGGAGGTGCAGGTCGGGAAACTCCCGGTACAACCGGAAGACCATCCCGCCCGGAACCTCTGTCCCGGACATGTCGGCCTGCGGATTCTCGTGCGTGAGGTCGTGGATGTTGCGGAACGCCAGGTACGGACGAAGCTGCAGCAAGACCGGCGCCGGGCTTTCGAGGACCTCGTACTTGACCAGGACCTGGTCCCAGTCCGGAGCCAGCACGATGCTCTTGCGGAAGAGGATCTCCCCGACTTTGCAGGTGATCTGCGGAACCGGGTCGGCGCTGAAGTCCACGACGTATTTGTGGCCGCGCGGTTCGTAAATATCTCCGTAGCAGTGGATTCCGAGGTTGAATTGCTTGCCGTTCACGACCAGGGTCTCGTCCAGGTCGGACAGCAGCAGGAAACGGTCCCCGCCGAAGCGGTCCAGCGTGACAGCCAACAGGCCATGATAGCGGCGCGTATTGCAGGTCACGATGGAGGTGTTGCAGTACGCGCCCGTCTTGTTTGCGCTCAAGATTTCCCGCTTGAGCGAGTAGGCCAGGTTGACAAGCTCTGATTTGTTGAATTTCAGAAATGCCATATGTGCGGGTTATTTGGTTTTTTTCAACACGATTGCGACGCGGCTGGGCAGGTAGAGCGACAGGACGCCATCCACCGTGGCATGGCGCTCGCCTCGCCCCAGCCTCGAAAATCCTCCGAATTCAGGCTCGTCGGAATCGAATGCCAGGGCATACTCTCCGTCGGGCGCCCCGAAGCGGAAATCCTCGAAAGACGCAACCGGGTTGAAATTGAATGCAAAGATACTATTTCCGCGGCTGAAAATCAAAACTTTCCTCGCTTCATCGACATAAAGTTGCTTCAGCTCTCCGGAGAGGATGCGCTCGCGTTTGACGTAGTGGACCATTTCCGCGTCGAAAGCCTGCAGGCCGCCATAACGGAGCAGCGGATTGTCAGCGAGAGACCACTGCCGGCGGGCATATTTGCAGGACCAGCCGTTGCCCTCGCGCGGGAAGTCTATCCATTCGGGATGACCGAATTCGTTGCCCATGAAATTGAGATAGCCGCCGCCCGAGGTGGCCAGGGTCACGAGCCGGATCAGTTTGTGCAGGGCGATGCCCCGGTCCACGATCAGGTTCTGCGAGGCCTTGTCCATCGACCAGTACATCTCCTTGTCGACCAGGCGGAAGATGATGGTCTTGTCGCCCACGAGCGCCTGGTCGTGGCACTCTGCGTAAGACACCGTGTGTTCGTCGACGCGCTTGTTGGTCAGCTCCCACCAGATGCCGCCCATGCTCCACTGGTCGTCGGAGAGCTCTTTGATCCACTTGATCCAGTGGTCGGCGATGCCCATCGCCATACGGAAATCGAAGCCCACGCCCCCCGCCTCGAAAGGCGCGGCCAGGCCGGCCATGCCGCTGACGTCTTCGGCGATCGTAATCGCCGCGGGATCGATCTCGTGGATCAGCTGGTTGGCAAGGGCCAGATAGCTGACGGCGTTCTCGTCCACGCCCTGGTCAAAGTAATAGGCATAGTTGCCGAAATCCTTGCCCAGACCGTGGTCCCAGTAAATCATGCTCGTGACCCCGTCGAAACGGAAACCGTCCAGGCGGTATTCTTCCATCCAGTATTTGCAGTTGGCAAGCAGGAAATACTTGACTTCATCCTTGCCATAGTCGAAGCAGCGCGAGCCCCAGGCGGGGTGGTGCCCCTGCGGGCCTTTGTAGAAATACAGGTCCTCGTGGCCGTCCAGACAGCCCAGGCCCTCCGCTTCGTTCTCCACGGCATGGGAGTGGACGATATCCATAATCACGGCGATACCGCGGCGGTGGGCGTCGTCCACCAGCGCCTTGAACTCCTCGGGCGTGCCGAAACGCGAGCTCAACGCAAAGAAATTGGACACCTGGTAGCCGAAGGACCCGTAATAGGGGTGCTCCTGGAGCGCCATGATCTGCAGGACGTTGTAGCCCAGTTTCGCGACGCGCGGCAGCACGTCGCGGCGGAATTCTTCGAAGGATGCCACTTTCTCCTGCTCGGAGCTCATGCCGATGTGGCATTCGTAAATAAGGGGATGCGGCCGGCGGCCGGGCTTGCGGCCCGTCCATCTGAACGGCTCCGCGGGAGCCCAGACCTGTGCCGAGAAGATCTTGGTTTCCGGATCCTGGACCACGCGGGTCACATAGGCGGGCAGACGCTCCCCGCCCCCGCCGGGCCACTCGATCCAAAGTTTGTACAGTTCTCCGTGACGGAGAAACATCTCCGGCAGGCGGAGCTCCCAGTTGCCTGCGCCGACGGGCTTGAAAGCATAGCTGTCGATGCGCTTCCAGTTGTTGCCCTCCCCGATCAGGTAGATCCGCGTGGCATTGGGGGCCCACTCGCGGATCACCCATTCCCCGTCTTCTTTGTGGAGCGGATAGTAGATGTGGTTGTTGACCGCCGCGGACAGCGGGCCCTCTCCCGCGAGTTTGCGGCGGTCGGCGAGAATCCGCTCGTGACGTGCTTCGATCGCGCCCTTGAACGGCTCCAGCCAGGGGTCGGTCTGATAGATCTTCTTTATCATAACTCGTCCGTTTTGGTTCGTGCTGAGCGCAGGTATTCGCGGCAACGGCCGATGAGTTCGTCCGACCGCTTGATGCAGCGGTCGATCTCGTCGAGACCGGTTGCAGGGTCTTCCACCCGGGCGGCGATCCTTTCCAGCTCGGCGATCGCCTCGTTGTAGTCGAATTTTTCTTCCATATTCCTTTATCTTCTATCTTCCCGGACGGAGATTATTTTTCACTCGCTGTCCGCCGCCATCCATCATTCTACGGCAACGGCTTCCACCGTGCCGTCGGCAAACAGCAGCCTGAACTTCGTCCCGGCCGGGAGCTGCCGGGCGGATTTGACCACCACCCCGCCGGCATCCGTAACCAGGGTATAACCCCGCGCCAGCACACCCCGGGGATCTGCGGCACGGATCCTTTCGCCAAGCGCGAGGATCCGCTGCTCCATCCCGGCAAGCCTGGCTGCAAAGGCCATCCGCAGGCGGTTGCCGAAGGCGCTGATACGTTCATCCTCGGCGGCAAGCGCATCGATGAAGCGGTCCGCCAGGGCCGTAGGGGTCTTGACGGCATCATGGGCCACCCGGTCCGCGACATGCACGTCGCGGTCATGGCCAATGGCCGTGTACACCGGCACCGGGCAGTTCGCAATGGCGAAGCACAGGCCGTAATCGTCGAAACAGGCGAGGTCCAGCGCAGAACCTCCGCCCCGCATCAGCAGCACGGCGTCGTAGGGTTCCGGAGCACATTCCACGCGCTCCAACGCGTCCACGATGCTCGCCGGAGCCTCCTCCCCCTGCATCGTGGCCTCGAAGAGCGACACCTCGAAGGCGAAACCGTAAGCGTTCTCCTCCAAATGGCGCCGGAAGTCGCCGTAGCCGGCCGCATCCCGCGCGGAGATCACGGCCAGGCGATACGGCAGCAGTGCCGGCTCCAACTCCTGCTGCCGGTCCAGCAGACCGTCCGCCTCGAGCTTCTCCAGGGTCTTGCGGCGCTGCAGTTCGGCGGCGCCGAGGGTGAAACGCGGCTCGATCTCATCGACCGTCAGCGACAGGCCGTAGAGTTCGCTGTAGCTCACCTGCACCCGCAGCAGCACCTCCATCCCGGCGGCGAGCTCGCCCCCCGTCGCTTCGCGGAAATAGGCCCGCAACGGAGCAAAGCGGCTCCGCCAGATCACGGCCTTGGCCTTCGCCACGATCCGCCCGCCCTCGCTCTGGGCGAGGTCGAGGTAGCAGTGGCCGTTGGCCTTGGCCTGCACGGAGGCGATCTCCGCCCGCACCCAGAGCCGCTCCGGGAAGGAATCTTCAATCTCCTCCCGCAGCCGCAACTGCAATTCGAGCAGGTCTATGAAATCCGTCTCCATAGCAATACAAAAGTACGTAAATTCTTCGGTTTTCCTACATCAACTTTCCACCTGTGCACATGCTATGGAAAGTAAGGTCAAGATTACACTTTTTTTATTATCTTTGTATGATTTTAAGCGTTAGTATTGTATGAAGATTTCCGAGGCCGTGTTCGCAGGCAGCAGCACCCGGATATCACAGAAGCCCAAGCGCAGATTGCCGGAGTTCGCCTTCATCGGAAGGTCCAACGTCGGCAAATCCTCTCTCATCAACAGTTTATGCGGCAACCGCAAACTGGCGATGACCTCATCCACCCCCGGCAAGACGAAATTGGTAAACCATTTCCTCATCAACGACAGCTGGTATCTGGTGGACTTGCCGGGTTACGGCTATGCCAAGCTGAACCAGAAGGGCCGCGAAGAACTCGCCGCCATGATCCGGGACTACATCCTGAACTCGGAAGAAATGGTCCTGCTGTTCGTCCTTGTCGACTCCCGGCACGACATCACGGAAATCGACCGGGAATTCCTTGCAGAACTGGGCGAACACCAGGTCCCATTCGCCCTGATCCTGACCAAATGCGACAAACAGGGTCCCAATGTCCTCGCGGCGCAGCTCGAGCGCAACCGGCAGATCCTGCTGGAGCAGTGGGAAGAGCTCCCGCCCGTCTTCTGCAGCTCCTCGCAGACGCACCGCGGCAAGGAGGAGATCCTGGACTACATCGAAAACATACTCGAGACGATTTAAACCCAACATACAGTCATGATACACACCCACCGTTTGGAATTGTTCGCCTGCAGAGCTTCTGAGGACTTTGCCCGTCAGGTCATCGACCACATCAACGCCATCAAGTCCCCGGAAGAGCCCGACCTGCATCTGGGCGCACTGGAGGTCACCCCCTTCAGCGACGGCGAATTCCAGCCCCAATACTCGGAGAGCGTCCGTGGCGCCTCCGTTTACATCATCCAGTCCACGATCCCGCCGGCAGACAATCTCATGGAACTGCTCCTCTCCATCGACGCAGCCAAGCGCGCGTCGGCAGACGAGGTCACGGCCGTAATACCCTACTTCGGCTGGGCGAGGCAGGACCGCAAGGACCGGCCGCGCGTAGCCATCGGCGCCAAACTTGTCGCGAACCTGCTTCGGGCCGCCGGGGCGGACCGCATCATGACCTGCGACCTTCACGCCGGCCAGATCCAGGGTTTCTTCGACATCCCGGTGGACCATGTGTATGCCAGCAAGGTCTTCCTCCCCTATATCAGCAACCGTCATTTCAAGAACCTGGCCATCGCCGCACCCGACATGGGCGGCGCCAAGCGTGCCAACGTCTATGCCCGGGAGCTGATGTGTCCGGTGATCATCTGCCACAAGACCCGCGAGCGGGCCAACGTGGTCGGTTCCATCACCGCCATCGGCGAGATCGAAGACAAGGACATCATCATCGTGGATGACATGATCGACACCGCGGGCACGCTCTGCAAGGCCGCCGAGGTGCTGATGAGCCGGGGCGCCCACAGCGTGCGCGCCTGCGCCACGCACGGCATGCTTTCCGGCAACGCCCTCCAGCGCATCCACGATTCCCCCATGGAAGAGATCTTCATCACCGACACCATCCCCCACCCGGAGCTCGCCGACGATCCGAAGATCCGCATCGTCTCGATGGCCGAGGTCTTCGCCTCGATCATCCACAAGGTATACAACTACGAAGCCATCAGTCCGGACTTCGTCCAATAAGGAACTATGTGGCCTGTCTTCCTCGTCGTGCTCGTCCTGGTCGGGCTCTGTGTGCTGGGGTTGGGAATCAACATCCTCTCCGGCAAGGAGTTCCCGCACTACGACGTAGGCTCCAACGAGGAAATGCGCAAACGCGGCATCCGCTGCTTCAAGGATGAAGATGCCGCACTGCACGGAAAATCCTGTCGGGGCGGGCAATCCGAAGCCTGTCAGGACTGTCAATTTTACAACAAATAGTCTATGAGTCTCGTTGCCATCGTCGGCCGGCCCAATGTCGGCAAATCCACCCTTTTCAACCGCCTCGTCGGAATGCGGCAGGCCATCGTCGACGACACCGCCGGCGTGACCCGCGACCGGCATTACGGCCGCTGCGAATGGTGTGGCCGGGAGTTCTCCGTCGTGGATACGGGTGGATACACCACCAATTCCGACGACGTATTCGAATCGGCCATCCGTTCGCAGGTGCAGATCGCGATCGACGAAGCGGACCTGGTCCTGTTCATGGTCGAGGCGGCCACCGGCATCACAGACTACGACGCCGGGATCGCCGACATCCTGCGGCGGACCAGGAAGCCCGTCGTACTGTGCGTCAACAAAGTGGACACCGGCGAAAAGATGTTCGACGCCTACCAGTTCTATTCCCTGGGCCTGGGCGAGATCTACAGCATCTCGGCGGCCAACGGCAGCGGCACCGGCGACCTGCTGGACGCCGTGGTGGCCGCGCTGCCCGAGGAGGGGCAGACGGAGGACCCGTACGCCGGACTCCCCCGCATCGCCATCGTGGGCAAGCCCAATGTCGGCAAATCCTCGCTGACCAACGCCCTGCTGGGGCAGGAGCGCAACATCGTCACGCCGGTGGCGGGCACCACGCGCGACGCCATCGAGACGCATTACAACAAATTCGGCCACGAATTCATGCTCGTGGACACGGCCGGTATCCGCCGCAAGGCCAGGGTCCGGGAGGACCTGGAATTCTATTCCGTGATGCGCTCCATCCGCGCCATCGAGCACGCCGACGTCTGCATCCTGATGATCGACGCCACCTCCGGCATGGAAGCCCAGGACATGAGCATCTTCAACCTCATCGTCAAGAACCGGAAGGGCTGTGTGGTCGTGGTGAACAAGTGGGATCTGTTCCTGAAAGATTCCAACACCCTGCGCGACTATACCGCCGCGCTCAAGGAGCGGCTCGCCCCGTTCAACGACGTCCCCGTGATCTTCACCTCCGTGGTGAAGATGCAGCGCATCCAGGACGTGCTGGACGCCGCCGCGCAGGTCTACGCCAACTATTCCCAGAAGATCCCCACGGCCCGCCTCAACGAAGCGTTGCTGCCCGTGATCGAAGAGACGCCGCCGCCGGCCTGGAAGGGAAAATACGTGAAAATCAAATATGTGACCCAGCTCCCGACCGCCTTCCCGGCCTTCGCTTTCTTCTGCAATCTGCCGCAGTACGTCAAGGACCCGTACAAGCGTTTCCTGGAGAACCAGCTCCGCACCAACTTCAATCTCACCGGCTGTCCGGTCCAGATCTACTGCCGCCAAAAATAAAACCAAATGCCCAGAGTCATCACCTTCGGAGAGATCATGCTCCGGCTCTCCACCCCGGAACATCTGCGTTTCGGCCAGGCCCGCAGTTTTGACGCCACCTTCGGCGGCGGCGAGGCCAACGTGGCCGTGTCCCTTGCGAACTACGGCATCGACGCCGCGTTCGTGACCCGCCTTCCCGACAACGATATCGCCAAAGCCTGCCTCCGTGACCTGCGCGCCTATGGAGTGGATACGTCCGGCATCCTGTCCGGCGGCGACCGCCTTGGGATCTATTACCTTGAGACCGGCGCCGTGGCGCGCCCCAGCAAAGTCGTCTATGACCGCGCCGGTTCGTCCATCGCCACGATCCAGCCCGGCATGATCGACTGGGAGAAAGTCCTCGCCGGCGCCGACTGGTTCCACTGGACCGGCATCACTCCCGCCCTGAGCCAGGGCGCGGCGGCGGTTTGCCTGGAGGCCATCCGCGCCGCAAACCGGCTGGGCCTGACGGTCAGCTGCGACCTCAACTACCGGAAGAACCTTTGGAAATACGGAAAACAGCCCGGCGAGGTGATGCCCGCCCTGGTGGAAGGCTGTGATATCCTCCTCGGAAACGAGGAGGATGCGGAGAAGGTCTTCGGCATCAAGCCGGAGGGCTTCGATGCGGCGTCCACGGGCGGAGCGATCGACCAGCAGCGATTCCGCAGCGTGGGCGAGCAGCTGATGGCACGCTTCCCCCGGGCGAAGAAAGTGATCATCACGCTGCGCGGTTCCATCAACGCCAACCACAACACCTGGGGCGGCGTGCTCTGGGACGGCGAGCAGCTCTTCGAATCCCCCCGCTACGACATCACCCACATCGTGGACCGCGTAGGCGGCGGAGATTCCTTCATGGGCGGGCTTATCTACGGCCTGCTCACCTGGCCCGGCGACGACCGGCGCGCGCTGGATTTCGCCGTTGCGGCCTCCTGTCTCAAACATACCGTTTTCGGAGATTACAACCAGGTCACCGTAGCCGAAGTCGAGGCCCTGATGAAGGGCGACGCCTCCGGACGGGTGTCCCGATAAACAGACAATTATGGCACAATACAGTAAGAATCATGTTTTCAAGGCCATGGTCACAAAGGGCATGGTTCCGGTATTCTATCATCCCGATATCCATGTCGCCAGGAAGGTGCTCAAAGCCTGCCATGCGGGCGGTGTGTGCGCCTTCGAATTCACCAACCGCGGCGACTTCGCCCAGCTGGTGTTCAAAGAACTCGCCTCGTCCGCCCGGGACGAGGTCCCGGGCATGGTCCTCGGCGTTGGCAGCGTACCGGACCCCGCCACCGCCGCCCTTTACATCCAGCTCGGCGCCGACTTCGTCATCAGCCCGGGCTTCAATCCCGAAGTGGCCCGGGTATGCAACCGCCGGCTCATTCCCTACATCCCGGGCTGCGCTACCGTGACCGAAATCGGCGCCGCCCAGGAAGCCGGCTGCGACATCTGCAAGGTCTTCCCGGGCGATGTCCTCGGCCCGTCCTTCGTCAAGAGCGTTCTTGCGCCCATGCCCTGGAGCAATCTGATGGTCACCGGCGGCGTGAAGCCCGAAAAGGCCAACCTCGAAGCCTGGTTCAAGGCCGGCGTCAAGTGCGTCGGCATGGGCTCCCAGCTCTTCCCCAAAGATGCCATCGCGAACAGCGACTGGACCCGCATCACGAAACTCTGCGAAGAATCGCTCCAAATCATCGAAGAGGCCCGCGCTTATGTCTGAGACCCAGAAGAAACTGATCACCAACTGGCGTTGGTGGCTGTGCTCGCTGCTCTTCGTGGCGACCACGGTCAATTACCTGGACCGCCAGGTCCTGTCGCTGACCTATGAGGAATTCATCAAGCCGGAGTTTCATTGGACAGATGCCAACTACGGCACCATTACTTCCTTCTTCTCCATATTCTATGCTGTCTGCTGCCTGTTTGCGGGCAAGTTCGTGGACTGGATGGGCACGAAGAAGGGCTACCTCATCGCCATCGGCGTCTGGTCCGTCGGCGCCTGCCTGCACGCCGCCTGCGGCTGGGGCACCGCCCAGCTGACGGGACTGGGCAGCGTGGCGGCCCTGCGCGCCGTCAAAGTGGGCAGCAATGTCGCCCTCGCCGTCTCGACGACCTCCGTCTACCTGTTCCTGCTCTGCCGGGGCATCCTGGCACTCGGCGAATCCGGAAACTTCCCGGCCGCCATCAAGGTAACGGCCGAGTATTTCCCGAAGAAAGACCGCGCTTTCGCGACTTCCATCTTCAACGCCGGCGCCTCCGTGGGAGCGCTCGCCGCTCCGCTCATGATTCCGCCCCTGGCTGTCAGGCTCGGTTGGGAATGGGCTTTCATCATCATCGGCGGCCTGGGCTTCATCTGGATGTTCTTCTGGGCCTTCATGTACGAGAAGCCGGAAAAGAGCCGGCGGGTGAACGAAGCGGAACTGGCATACATCCACCAGGACGACGCTGCGGAAGCGGCAGAGAAGGCCGCTGTCGCCGATCAGAAATCCATCCCGATGCTCCAGTGCTTCAAGTACAAGCAGACCTGGGCCTTCATTACCGGAAAGTTCTTTACCGACGGCGTCTGGTGGTTCTTCCTGTTTTGGGCACCTTCCTATTTCAGCAACCAGTTCGGCGCACCCGCCACTTCCGGACTGGGCCAGGCGCTGATCTTTACGCTGTACGCCATCGTCACCGTGATTTCCATCGTCGGCGGCTACCTGCCCAGGATCTTCGTTGAGAAGAAAGGCATGGATCCCTATGCGGGCCGGATGCTCGCGATGCTCATCTTTGCATTCTTCCCGATTGCCGCTCTGTTCGCCCAGCCGCTGGGCATCAGCCTCCAGTCCGCCTGGTGGCCGGCCATCCTGATCGGTCTCGCCGGCGCGGGACACCAGGCCTGGAGCGCCAACCTCTACTCCACCATCGGCGACATGTTCCCCAAGAGCACCATCGCCTCCATCACCGGCATCGGCACCACGGCGGGCGGCATCGGTTCGATGATCGTGCAAAAGGTCGCCGGAAACCTTTTCACCTATGCCGAGAATGCCGGCTCCGCCTTCAGTTTCCTCGGTTTCGAGGGCAAGCCCGCCGGCTATTTCATCATCTTCTGCTATTGCGGCATCGCTTATCTGCTGGCCTGGATCATCATGAAGAGCCTCGTGCCGAAGTACCAACCGATTGAAGTAAAATGAAAGTAAACATCATTCAGCAAGATATCCTCTGGGGCGATCCGGAGTCCAATCTCCGTCATCTCGACGGGTTGCTCGACGGCGCCCCGCGCGCCGACCTGCATGTCCTCCCGGAAATGTTCACCACCGGCTTCGCCACCCTCGACGGAGCGACCGTGGAGAAAGAACCCTCTGCCGGTCTCGCCTGGATGCAGCGCAAGGCCGCGCAGCTGGACACCGCCCTGGCCGGCAGCATCGCGCTGGAGATCCCTGGCGGGAAATGTGTCAATCGCTTTTATTTCGTCCGGCCGGACGGCAGCTTCGACCACTACGACAAGCGCCACCTCTTCGGCTACGGCGGCGAAGGCGAGCGCTTCGCCGCGGGAGAGCGGCGCATCATCGTGGAATGGCGCGGCGTGCGTTTCCTGCTGGCGGTCTGTTATGATCTGCGTTTCCCCGTCTGGCTGCGGAACCGGAATGACTACGACGCCATCATCTTCGTGGCCAACTGGCCCGACGTGCGCCGTTTCGCGTGGGACACGCTCGTGCGCGCCCGGGCGATTGAAAATGCCTGCTACGTACTGGCCGCCAACCGCGTAGGCACGGATCCCACCTGCAACTACGACGGCGGCACCGCCCTGATCGGGCCGTACGGCGAGACGCTGGCCTGTGCCCCCGACGGACAGGAAGGCTTCGCCGGCGGCGAAATCGACCTGCAGCACCTCGCGGAGTATCACGCCAAGTTCCCGGTCCTGGAGGACGCCGACGGATTCCGGCTGCAATAAACGAAGGCTGGACCACGGAGAAGAACGGCCTGATTGACTAGGGGTCCATCCACAAAAAAAGCCCCGATGGTGGACAAAGGGGCAGAAAAACGGAATCCGTCCTCAAAAACAGCCTGTTTTGAGGACGGATTCCGATTTCTTCGGCCCGATCTTCCTAGAAGACCTCGTCGACCGTCTCCTTGAAGTCGTCGAAGGACGGCGCAGGGGCTTCGTTGCGGGGACCGTTGCCATGGCGCGGGCGGTCACCGTGGCGGTTGTCACGGCCACCCTCGCGGCGGTCATCCCGGCGGTCGCCTCCACGGCGCTCGTCGCGGCCGCGGCCACCGTCCCGACGGTCACCGCCATTGCGACGCTCGCCGCCGTTGCCGCCATTGCGGTCATTGCCGCCGCGCGGCCGGCGCTCCGGCTCCTTGTAGCCTTCCGGCTTCTCGGTCAGGGCACGCATGGACAGGCGCATCTTACCGGTCTTGGCGTCGACTTCGAGGAGTTTGACATCCACTTCGTCGCCGACGGACAGCTCGTCCTCGACCTTCTCGGTCTTGTTCCATGCGATCTCGGAGACATGCAGCAGGCCTTCCTTGCCCGGCAGGATCTCGATGAAGGCACCGAACTCGAGGATAGAAACCACGCGGCCGTGATAGACCGTGCCGACCTCGGGAACAGCGCAGATCCCCTTGATCCAATCGAGGGCCTTCTGCATGTTCTCGGCGTTGTCGGACGCGATGTCCACCACGCCCTCGGTGAGGTTGGTCCCGGGGATCGGCTCCTCGTCGATGTTGATGACGGTGCCGGTCTCTTTCTGGATCTTCTGGATGGTTTCGCCGCCCTTGCCGATGACCGCGCCGATGAACTCGGCAGCGATGCGGAGCTGGACGATGCGGGGCACGAAGGGCTTGTAGTCCTCACGCGGCTCGCTGATGGTCTTCATCATTTCGCCCATGATGTGCATACGTCCCTGACGGGCCTGCTCGAGGGCTTTCTCCAGCACTTCGTAGGACAGACCGTCCACCTTGATGTCCATCTGGGTGGCGGTGATGCCGTCGGCGGTACCGGTGACCTTGAAGTCCATGTCGCCGAGGTGATCCTCGTCGCCGAGGATGTCGGTCAGGATGGCGTAACGGTCATTCGGGTGCACCTCGTCGGTGATCAGGCCCATGGCCACACCGGCGACCGGCTTCTTGATCTTCACGCCGGCGTCCATCAGGGCGAGGCAGCCGCCGCACACGGAGGCCATGGAAGAAGAGCCGTTGGACTCGAGGATATCGGAAACGACGCGCACGGCGTACGGGTTCTCGGGAGCGAGGGGCACGACCGGCTTGAGGGCGCGCATCGCCAGGTTGCCGTGGCCGATCTCGCGACGGCCGGGGCCGCGCTGCGGCTTGGCCTCGCCGGTGGCGAACGGCGGGAAGTTGTAGTGGAGCACGAACTGCTGGTCCTCCTGGATCAGCACTTCGTCCATCTCCTTCATGTCCATCTTGGTGCCGAGGGTCACGGTCGCGAGGGACTGGGTCTCTCCGCGGGTGAAGATGGCGGAACCGTGGGCGCAGGGGAGGTAGTCCACTTCGCACCAGATCGGACGCACCTGATCGCAGACGCGACCGTCCAGGCGGATCCCTTCGTCGAGGATCATGTTGCGCATGGCTTCCTTCTCCTCGGCATGGTAGTAACGCTCCACGAGCGGGGTCTTCTCCTCGAGCTCCTCTTCGGGAATCGTGGCGAGGAACTCCTCCTTGATGGCTTTGAAGCCCTCTTCACGCTCTTTCTTGGGCTTGGCGGCCTTCGCAAGGGCATAGCACTTGTCATAGCAGAACTCGTGCACGGCCTTCTTGAGCTCCTCGTCCTCCGGATCGTGGGGATATTCGCGCTTCGCGCCGTCGGTGCCGAGCTCGTGCATGAGCTCCTTCTGCACGCGGCAGTGCTTCTTGATCTCTTCGTGGGCGAACTTGATGGCCTCGAGCATGTCGTGCTCGGACACTTCGTTCATCTCGCCCTCGACCATCATGATATTCTCCTCGGTGGCGGCGACCATCAGCTCGAGGTCGGAGTCCTTCATCTGGGAGAAGGTCGGGTTGATGACGAATTCGCCGTTGATGCGGCTCACGCGGACCTCGGACACAGGGCCGCCGAACGGCAGGTCGGAGGTGGCGAGGGCGCAGGAAGCGGCCAGGCCGGCAAGGGCGTCGGGCTGGATGTCCTTCTCGGCGGAAATAAGCGTGAGCTGGACAAACACCTCCAGATGGAAATCATCCGGCCAGAGCGGACGGATGGGACGGTCCACCAGACGGGCGATGAGCACCTCGTAGTCGGAGGGCTTGCTCTCGCGCTTCAGGAAACCGCCGGGGAAACGGCCTGCAGAATAATACTTCTCACGGTAGTCCACGGTGAGGGGCATGAAATCAGTGCCTTCCTTGACTTCTTCGGCACAGGTCACGGTGGCGAGGACCATGGTGCCTCCCATCTTGACAACGGCGGAGCCGGCGGCCTGCTTGGCCAGTTTGCCGGTCTCGATCTCGATCACGCGGCCGTCCGCGAGCTCGATCTTTTTGTTGATAACGTTCATTACTGTTTCTCTATTGCTTCTTTTACGTCTTTTTCATCAAAAAAGGGATGGTCCCACCCGGGAACCATCCCCTCTCTTTTCCTATCTGTTTATCGACGGAGACCGAGCTCCTTGACGATATTACGGTATCTCTCAATGTCCACCTGCTGGAGGTAATCCAGGATCTGGCGGCGCTTACCGACGAGGCGGAGAAGAGAACGACGCGTGACCACGTCTTTCTTGTTCTTCTTCACGTGCTCGGTAAGGTGAGCGATACGGTAGGAAAATAAAGCAACCTGACTCTCAGGAGAGCCGGTGTCCTTATTGGACTTCCCGTACTTCGCGAAAATCTCTTGCTTCTTCTCAGGCATCAAATATTCAGCCATGTCTCAGCAAAAAAATTAAGGGTTAAACTCAACGCTTTATCCCCCCATGGGAAAAAGCGTGCAAATTTAGACATATTTCGCGAATTTCCAAAACCTTGCGGCATTTTACCTTTCGACAAGCGGCAAGCCCCGACTGCGCAGCAGCGCATTATAGCGGTCCAGCACCTCTTCCACGCAGTCCTCCCACGAACGGACGATCGTCTTGGAAGCCTGCACCCCCACACGGTGTACGCGCTGCGGATCATGGATCAGGCTGCGAAGCAACTCCGCCATCCTGTCCGCATCGTTCTCCACCAGGAACCCGTTCTCGCCATCCTGGAGGATGGTGGCGGCCGTGGCCCCTTCCGCCATCACGGCCGGCGTGTTCAGGGCCGCCGCCTCGCGGACGACCAGCGGTGCATTGTCGTAGAGAGAAGGGAACAGGAACAGGTCCGAAGCGGCGTAATAATCCGTCAGGCGGGCGCGGTCGGTAATCGATCCCACGAAGGTAACCTTTTCATCCAGTCCCCGTTCCGATACCAGGTCCTTCATCTCCTCGGCCGCATAACCCACGCCGATGAAATACATCCGGAAGGGAATGTCCGGAATGCGGGCCAGGGATTCGATGATCAGGCGCGGATTCTTCTCCCAGATATGCTGGCCCACGAACAGCATCACGAACTCCTCAGGAGCAATCCCCAGCCGCTGCCGGGCCTCCACGAAATACTTTTCGGGATAGTCCGCCACGAGGTCGGAACCGTTGTCCATCACCTCCACATGGCCGGTGTAGCCATATTCACGGAGCACCTCGACCGTGGACTCCTGCGGCACCCATACGAGGTCGGCCCGCTCGTAATATTCCACGATCGCGTCGATCGCCAGGTCCACCGCGATCTTGGGCAGCACGCGGGAGAAGTCGTCGCGGTACTTGGAGTGGAATGTCGCGACCAGGGGAATCCCCTGCAGGCGCGCGATGCGCTGCGCAACAAGTCCCGTGGCAAACGGGCAATGCGCATGCAAGATCTTGAAACGCGTCCTGGCGACTTTCGCGAGCCAGACCGGATCGATTTCAGCAATGCCGGTCACATACGGGGCTCGCTTGGGGACCGGGACGGAAAAATAGTCGTACACCTTGTAATCATGCACGCTGTAGTCCGCATCCGGCACATTCGGCGTGACCACGCACACGCCGCCCACCTTCTTCTGCATCCAGTAGGCATAGTTCTGCATGCACACGGACACCCCGTCCATCACGGGCGGGAAAACATCACAGAAAAGGCCTACGTTGGCCCGTTCGATCGCAAGGAATTCCGGTAGTTCCATTACAATCCCAGCCAACCGAGATGATGGGTGAAGTACAGCACGCCGAAAGCGATCACCAGCAGGACCAGCACCCAGCACAGGATCTTGCGCCACAGGGGCGTGCGCTTCGCATACGGATCATCCAGCTTCATCTTCGGGTATTTGGCCACGCTCGTGAGGATCTTGCCGAAGAGGATGTTGACGAGCACGACGGAGTTGATGGCCCAGCCGTTGGCGTTGAGCACGGGGCCGAGGTTGCGCCGGCGGAGCTTGCGCCAGGCGATGAAGCAGGACGGGCCGGAGATGATGAGCATCACGGCGGCGATGATGACGATCCATTGCCACCAGACCAGGCTCTTGACGGCCGCCCCAAGCGCGACGAGCACGGCGCCGATACCGGCCAGGGCCATGCCCACGGCCGCGGCGATGCCGGCAAACCTGGCAATATCGAAAGGCTGCTTGGCGCCGGCAGGGCCTGCATCTGCCGTGGTCTGGAGCTTGCTCAGCGCCGCGGCGTCCTTGTCGGCAGCAGACTTGTCGATCTTGTCCGAGATGAAATTCGCCACCTTGCGGTAAGGGCTCCAGAACGCTGCCTTGATGCTGATGGGATTCTCCACGACCTTGGTGATCACGGCATCCCAGTCGGCCCCGTCAAGGTCGTAGAAGAGACCGTTCTTGCCGGGACGGAGGTCGCGGGTCTTGCCGTCCGTCATCACGGCCACGATGTCCATCGTCTCGCCCTTGGCCTTGGACGTGCACTTGCAGTAGAGCAGGAACATCCCGCTGAGTTTGGGCATGTCGCCATGTGCTCCCATGTCAGCGACCTTGATACAGAGGTCGCAGCAGCGCTCGTCAATATATAAGCGGCCGGCCTCGAAGATGCCGCGCGTGCCCTGTTTGCGTCCATAGAAGTCCGTAAATATCACATAGTTGCGAAGGAGCTTCGCGAAATCGCGGTAGTACAGCATCAGGCGCTTCACCCCGTCAATGGATTCCGCTTCCTCTTTGAGAGCCAAGTCGGATTCGACCAGCGCGAGCAGTTCCGCCTTGCGGTCTGCCTTCAGCTGGGCCTTGACTTCGTCCAGCCCCAGCGCCTCCACCGCTTCGCCCTTCTTGTCCGCAAGCCAGGCGCAGTACGGCGCGAACTTGTCCAGTATGCCCTGCCACTGCTCTTCGGTGATGCCTTTCGCTTTCGGGAAATCGACATCCAGCACCAGGGCCTTGACAGCGGCGAAAGCTGCCTGCCATGCCGGATTGATGGCATCGAAGGGCAGTACGGCCTCCCTGGCGGGACGGGCCAGCGGATAAGTGGCAATCTCCTCGGCCTGCGTCGCAAGGTTCTTGTCGCTGATCGCCCCCACGCGGTCCGCCGACAGATCCACGGCGCCCGCGACGGCGTCGTCGAAACGGATGAGCTTGCAGCGCATGAAGTAATCGGCCACCTTGTCCTTGACGGCCTCGCAGGCGTCCAGGGCCGCCGCAGTATTGTCCCCATACGGGAAGATGGCGGCCTTCCCGGCCTCAGCGGCATCCTGCCAGGCGGCATAGTCCGCGAGGGCGGCGTAGAACGCCTCGATGTGCTCTGCCGTGATACCGGCTTCGCCGCTGCGGTCCGTCGTGGAACCGATCTTTCCGGCAATCGTCTCGATCAGCGGACGAAGCGTCTCATCATCCGCAGAAGCGGGCGTAATGACGCCGTCGCCGTTGAATTGCGTCTTCTCGAAAATGGCGACGCTGTCGGAAGCCTCTTCCACACTGATTTCGTCCTTTTCCAAACCGAGATTGGAGAGAATCTGTTTCGCGGAAGCAAAGAGCTTCTGCCCGGCCTCGCAGTCCGTGTCGATGCCGTCGAGCCGCAGCACGCTTTCTCCTTTGAGGATGGCGTCCCTGTCCTTGAGCACGGAGGTCAGCCACTGCGCCGCGGAAACGACCTCCGCCACGCGGACGCGACCGTCGCCGTCGGAGTCGATCAGCTGCAGGGTACGGCTGTCGAGCGCGAGATTCCGGGTCGGGCAGCTCAGGACCGTCCATAGCTTCTGATCCAGCTCTCCGAGATGGGCAATATCCTCACCGGAAGTAATGTTGACCCGGACCACACCGCCCAGGGAGCAGTATTTCCAGGGATAGCCTTTGGTCTGTTTCTTTGCCATAATTATGCTTGTTGATTAAATCTTTTTCGGGTTGTACAAATTTAAGGGCAAAGCAAGAGAAAAACAAACCATATTAAATGGAAAATATTATATTTGTTATATGGTATTAAGAACCAAAACCATTCAAGAATTATATATCATATGAAAAGAATCATCACCCTTATGGCCGCCTGCCTGATCGCAGCCACGGCCTTCGGCCAGGAACTGGCCAACTTCCAGCGCGGCGGCGGCCGCGTCGTCTCCCCGGACATCCAGGGCGACAGCGTGACCTTCAATTTCCGCGCAGACTACGCCACCTATGTCAAGCTCAGCAGTACCTGGGCCGGCACCGTGGACATGCGCCGCGGCGAGGGCAACGTCTGGACCGTCAAGATGCCCCTTCCCGCCCCTGAGATCTACACCTACAGCTTCCTGGTGGACGGCGTGTCCGTGAACGACCCGCAGAACATCATGGTCCAGCGCGACGGCCAGCGCTTCCTGAACATGCTCATCGTCCCCGGCGAGCGCACCGAGAACTATGGCGAAGCCAACCAGCGCGGCACGGTCCGCGCCATGTGGTATGACAGCCAGCTGCTCGGCCTGAACCGCCGCATGATGGTCTATACGCCTTACGGCTACGAGACCAACCCGAAGGTCAAATACCCCGTGCTGTACCTGCTTCACGGCGGTGGCGGCGACGAGGAGGCCTGGACCAGCATGGGCCGCGCCGCCCAGATCCTGGACAACCTGATCGAGAAGGGCCTTGCGAAGCCGATGATCGTGGTCATGCCGAACGGCAACCCCGGCCAGCAGGCGGCCCCCACCCTCGACCTCCCCACCAAGCAGGTGACCGAGCAGAACGCTTATGTCAAGAGCCTCGTGACCGAGATCATCCCCTTCATCGAGAAGAACTTCCGCGCCATCCCGAAGCCGGACAGCCGCGCCATTTCCGGCCTGTCCATGGGCGGCGGCCACACCCTCAGCGCCACGGCGCTCTACCCGGGCACCTTCAAGTACATCTGCCCGCTGAGCATCGGCAGCCAGCGCAGCGAGCAGCTCGACGCGCAGCTTCAGGGCATCAAGAAGGCCGGCTACAAGCTCTACTGGTTCGGCTGCGGCGAGGCCGACTTCCTCTGGGAGTCCGCCAAGCAGCTTGACGCCGCCCTGACCGCGAACGGCCTGGAGCACACCTTCTTCGTCACCGACGGCGGCCACACCTGGGCCAACTGGAGAAGATACCTCAACACCTTCGCCCGGCTGCTCTTTAAATAATAAAACCTACCTGTACAAAAACGTCCGTGCGAGATTCGCACGGACGTTTTTTATTATTTGGAAGACTTCTCTCAAGCTATTTGAATGCCTTCTGAGCGAATTCCGTCAGATAGACGCGCCAGTTGCGCCAAATGTGTCCCCCGGAAGTCTCACGGTACTCGTACGGATAACCATTCTCGTCAAGGAACTTGCGCAGTCCTACGCTGGACTGGTAGAGGAAGTCCGTCTCTCCGATCGCGATGTAATAAAGCTTCGGTTTGGCGGCAAACAGGGCCTTCATTCGCTGCTCAAACTGTGCTTTTTGTGCGGCATCGTTGGGAACGGACGCAGCGGCAGAGAACAAACCGATGTAGCCAAACTTGCCGGGGTTGAGCATCGAGGTCTGGAAACTGTGGCCGCCGCCCATGGACAGGCCGCAGATCGCCGTATTGGCCGCTCCGGTCAAGACGCGGTAATGGCTCTCCACGTATTTCATGATGTCACCGAAGCTCTCGGGGATCCCAGCCTTTGCAGGCGGGAAGCCGGCGCCGGCGTTCATGGAAGTGGTGTACATGCCAGCAGACCACTCACCGGGGGCGGCGGAAGTGTTCGGATTGCCGTTCGGCATCACCATGATACAGGGCTTGACTTTGCCCTCCGCAATCAGGTTGTCCAGGATCTGGGTCGCACGGCCGAGGTTCGGCCAGGCTTCCTCATCGCCGCCAGCGCCGTGAAGCACGTATAGTACAGGGTATTTCGTCTTGTTGCCCTTGTCAAAATAGCCTGCCGGGGTGTACACCGTCATGCGGCGGCTCAGTCCGAGGGTCGGGCTATCGTACCAGACCTTTGCTACCTCGCCATGGGCTACCTTGTTGACGCTGTAGAGGTCCCCCTTGTCACCCTTCTCCTTGCTGACGATCAGGATATTGGACCAGGTTGCCACATCGCGGAACATGTAGATGTTGGATGGATCGAGCGTCGTGGCGCCGTCCACCTTGAAGACATAGGAATAAAGCTCCGGCTCAAGTACAGGCGTGGTGTACTCCCACACTCCGTCCTTCTCGACCATATTCACGGTGGCCGGGGTATCCATACGCATGCCATTCATGTTGGCCGGGATCGGGGGAATGAAGTCGCCCGTAACCTGAACCGTACGGGCCTTCGGAGCGATGAGCCGAAATGTCACGGTACCGTCAGGATTGATCTCGGGGGACTTGGCGGTCTGGCCGCCCATCAGGGACTGCTGCGCAAAAGCGCTGATTGTCAGCGCGAACGCCATCAAGGAAACAAGAATTTTTTTCATATAACGATGCAGTGATTATTTAAATACTTTCTGGGCGAATTCGGTGAGATAGAGCCGCCAATTGCGCCAGATATGGCCACCCGGGGTCTCCCGGTATTCATACGGGTAGCCCTGGGCGTCCAGCCAAGCACGGTACTGTTCCGTAGAAGCATACAGGAAATCCGTCTTGCCCATCGCGATGTAGTAGACATTCGGTTTCGCGGCGAAGACGCCGTGAATGCGGGCGGCGTAGGCCGTGTTCGCATTCAGGTTTTCCGAGAAGGACTTGCCGCGTTCGGAGTTCGGGACCGAGATGGCGCCCGAGAAGATGCCCACGTAGCCGAACTTGCCGGGATATTGGTTCGTGATCTGGAAGGTGTGACCGCCGCCCATTGAAAGGCCACAGATACCGGTGTTGGCGGCGCCTTTCAGCACGCGGTAGTTCTCCTCAATGTACTTCATCACTTCGGGGAAGGCGTCGGGGATCGTGCCCTTGCCGGGGCCGAACTGGTTGCTGCTGCCCATCGCGGGGACGTACTGTCCCATGGACCATTCGCCCGGGGCGGCCTCCCAGCTGACGTTGCCGTTCGGCATCACCAGAATCATCGGCTTCGCCTTGCCTTCCGCGATGAGGTTGTCGAGGATCTGCGCGGCGCGGCCGAGTTCGCTCCAGGCGTTCTCATCGCCGCCCGTGCCATGGCAGACATATAAGACGGGATATTTGGTCTTGTTGCCCTTGTCATAGTAGCCAGCCGGGGTATAGACCGTCATGCGGCGGGTCATCCCCAGGGTCGGGCTGCTGTACCAGACTTTCGCGAGATTGCCATGGGGGACATCGTTGGCGCTATAGTAGTAGCCCGGATCGTCCTTCTGGCGGGTCAGGAGCACGTAGTTCGTGTACGTGGCCACGTCGCGATTGACATACACGTTGGAGGGATCCAGGATGCGGACGCCATCCACGTTGAAGCTGTAGGAATAGAGTTCGCCCGGCAGCGGGCCGGTCGTGTACTCCCAGACACCGTCTTGCTCGACCATGTCGACGGTCGTCGTGGCGTCAGTTGCCCTTTCCGGGATAGCCGGCAGGAAGTCGCCGCTGACTGTCACCTTGACGGCCTTCGGCGCGCGGAGACGGAAGGTGATCGTTCCATCGGGATTGACCTCGGGCGATTTGACATTATTGTTCTGGAACAGCTGCTGCTGGGCGAAGGCACTGATGGACAATGCCGCCGTAATGATTAATGTTAGGATTCTTTTCATATTGGGTTGATAGTAACGAGTATCTTGATCAATAAAAATAAGAAAAATGAACTAGTTTCCCTAAAAAAAGGCCGGGGTTACCCCCCGGCCCAAACCAAATTAACATGATTAGTCCCAATCAGTAACCTCAGTAATCGTGCTGAAGTCTTCAGAGACTCTATAAACGGATGAATAATTGTAAGCCTGGTTCGGGTTCACCGAACCGTCGTTCGTATATGCAGCATCGTGATGGACAATGACCTTTACCTCGTCCGGGACATTGGGATAACCGGCATAACCCATGGCTCCCCAAGCGGCCCAGTCAACGGTCTCTTCGTCATAAGCCGGAACAATCGCACAATGGGCTGCCTGTGCGGCAATCCGCACGTAATGCGGTTGCGTGTACTTAAACTCGGAGTTGTTGCCTCCCGTGGTCTTGATCCGCAGCTCGACATCGCCTCCCTCGATAAACGGAGAGCTTGCCGTCGCATCCTTGGCGTTGTTGTTGTTTTTGGCCACGAAACGGTCCTGTGCGATCATGAAGAACACTTGTATACCATTGGTCTTGGTTACATCGCCATGCTCCACCGTACACTTGGCCACGAGTTCTTTCGTCGCAGCGTCATACGATATCTGCACATTCTTGATACGGGCGTATGGGGTGACCATGAAATCGTGCGTGTTGTCGCCCTTGGCTATGGTGAAGCTCTCGGTGATGGGATAGAAGTTGTTGGTTTTCGTGTCAATCTTGTAATCCCCGGCAAAAACCATTTTGTTCGTATATGTGCCGTTGGTCTTGGCATACCAGGTCTGGGCGGAAGAAACGAATTTACCCTTCGACGGAGTAAAGTTCTCTTCGTAGATGGTAAACCCATAGTTGTCCGGTACACCGAACAGGACAGGATTTCCCGTAGCATCTTTGAATGTTCCCGTGATCGTGGCGTCGTAGCCTTCGACATTGTCGAAAACGAACCAATCACAGGCCGTGACCATCAAAAGGACTGGTAGAAAATATAATACCTTTTTCATATTAGATTGCTTATTGAATTACTCCTGAATCGGGTTCTTCGTAATCTGGTTCTTTTCCCAGTTGCTGATCGACCCATAGTAGAGACGGTAATCGGAAATGTACAGACCGTTCGTGTTCTTGCCCACATCGTTATGCCATACATTCGTACGGACAAAGATGTACTTGGCTTTGTCGCCCCGCAGGTCCACGACCGGTACGAGGGCGCGCTTGCGGACCGCGTTGGCGGCGCCGAATGCGTATTCGCGACGACGATGGAGGGTTCTGGCATAGTCTCCCTCGAAGGCTAGCTCGACGCGGCGCTCGTGCAGAACGTTGTCAACCGTCAGGTCGATATCGTCCTTAAAAGCGGCGCGGTGGCGGACATCGTTGAGGTACTTCTTCGCGTTGGCAACGTTGCCCTGGCCACTCTCGGCTACGGCCTCGGCATAATTCAACAGGACCTCGGCGTAACGGATATCTGGCCAGGGGTTGTCGGTGTACTGTTTGGCAGCGGCGGGATCGAGAAACTTCGCAATCCCAAAACCGGTATTGTACCAATTTCCGCCGTTGTCGTTGTCCGGCTGATAGAAAGCGGAATAATCAGTGTCCAATTCACCGCCCAGCGTCCAGTAAACCTTACCGTTGAGGGCCCCTTTTTCGTTTTGGAAGAAGGTGTATTTCCCGCTAGGTTGGATGATACCGCCCTGGATGTTGATCGTCGTGCTGCGGAAGGAACAGCCTGGAAAGATAACGTGGGCTTGGAAGCGAGCGTCCTTATTGACGAAGGGGTCGGTAGGGTCATCGTACTTGATATAATCGGTGTCCACGGAAAAGCCGTCCTGCGTACCCTGCCCCAGGTTGATGGCATAGTCGTCTTCCTTGCCGTCGTTGCGGGTCTTGATCGTACCGTCGGCACGGCCGCCGTTTGCACCATAGTCATCGAACTCATCCACGAGGTTAAGAGTCACGGAATAACGGCCATACTGCCAGCCTTGTCCCGTGGCGTGAACTTGGTTCGGGGAAGCGTTGTAATCGAAACCGTTCGTCGCATCGCCCAGTCCGGAATCATAGCCCTTGCCGAAGATGAACTCGCTTCCGTTGCGCCCAAGGAAAAGGGTCTGAAGATTTTGCTTGGCCTCGGCTACGCTGGCGGGATGGGCGCCATAAAGGCTATAATTATTGGAATTTATCACCTTCTCGCAGGCCTCGATGCAACGCTTGTAGAACGCATCTGCATCAGTGGAGGCCATCCTGGTCAGGTCTTCCGCAACTGCCTGGTAATGCTCCTCAATCGGAGCATTCTTCCAGTATTTTGCCACGGAAGCAGCATAGAGCGCAGCACGGCCCTCAAGGGCATAAGCCGCATACTTGTTGGCACGATAACTGGCGTCGCCGAAGCTCTCTGGCAGCAGGGTGGCCGCTTTCTCGAACTCGTCGAGGACATAGGTCCAAGTCTCCTTTTCCGTCTTTCTCGGGAAGAGAAGAGCATTCACGTCTTCTCCACCGTCATATTTATCATCGAGGGGCTCCTCGACGATAGGGACGCCGCCATAGGCACGGACGGAGCCGAAATAGTAGTAGGCGCGGATGAAGTGGGCTTCGCCCAGCATCGCGTCACGGGTATCAGCGTTGATTGCACCGTTGTCGAACGCCTGCTGGATCTGGTTGAATAACTTGTTGACGGCACGCACGTGGGTGTAGTTCCAAAAACCTGTCGTGGTGATGGAATAATTGGCGTTGTGTGAATTCGTTGAATTCAGCGTGTTATGATCCGTGTTGGCGAACGCCCCCATCGGGATGTTGTTGTATGCCGCGGCAAGCAGTTTCTGCAAGCCCGCTTCACTGGAGGTCAGGTCCGACTCGGCCATTTTCGTGAGGTCCCCTTCGAGACTGTCAAAAATCTTGTCGCATGAGACCAGGCCGAAGGAGAGGACAAGAGCGGCAATGTATGTAAAGAATCTTTTCATTTCACTCGCAGATTAAAAGTTAAGATTCAAACCAAGGCTGAACGTCTTCATAATCGGAGCGCCACCGCCACCGCCGATCCATCCGAAATTGCGCTCAGGATCATATGGTTTGAGCAGTTTGTTGCAGAAGGTCAGCAAGTTGGTTCCGCTGAGGTACATGCGGGCGCTTTTGATACCGATCTTGCCGGTCAGGTTGCGTGGAAGTGTGTAGCCGATTTCGAGACTCTTGAGACGGAGATAGGTCGCATTGATCCAAGTGTACGGTTGGACGTAACGATAGGTGTTGTTATCGGACGTATTGTAGCCTCCGTTGGCGGTGGTGAGAGCGGGCCAGAAGCCCTCAATCCACTGTGAGTTCGGGTCGAAAGGATCCGTGTAGCCGTCCGCAAGACGGTAGTGATCCACATAAGTATCGTAAAACTTGCGGAAATAGCCATAGCCATAAGGACCGGACAGGGAGATAAACTTGTTGTCAAGGCCGGCGCCGCTGAACGTGGCGTTCAGGTCAAAGCTCTTGTAGTTCATGAAGATCATGAGACCGAACTGGAGAGGCGGGTTGTTGCCGCCACCCATGAAGGCGTTGGCGCTGGAGCCCCAGGAGTAGTACTGGTCCATGCTGTTGATCACTCCGTTGCCGTCCCGGTCTTCGATCTTGTACATACCCGGAATCATGTTATTGACCGCTTTGCCGGTGTAGATGCTGTAATCATTGATTTCAGCCCAATTGTGGAATTGCTCGCCACCGTTCTCCCATTCATAGTAGGAGCCGTTGCGGGCATTGCTCCAGCGGCCCTCGCTGAAGCTGTTGTAGAAGGCCTGGTGAGAGCCGAAAGTCGCCGTTTCCGCAGAAGCGATATAGGTCTGGCGGCTGCGGGAGAATGTCGCGGTCGCGGTGATGCGGTAGTTGAAGTCAGCGATATGGTTGCGATGGCTCAACTGCAAGTCGATACCCACGTTTTGACTCGAGTTCAGGTTGTACTGCGGCAGAGAGATTCCGTAGAAATCAGGAACCTTGTTGGAATAGATACTGGATGCCGCGATACCGGTAGTGTTGCGCCAGAACCAGTCAACCGAACCGCCGATCAAACCTCGCTTGATCTCAAAGTCGAAACCGAAGTCGGACATGCGAACATGATTCCATGAGACGATGGTCTCAGCCGCCGAGCTGTTGGCATAGCCCGAGGTAGGGGTACCGCTTTCGAGTACATAGCTGCCGGAAGCCGTGTAACCAAGCTGCCAGGCATAAGCGGAACCCTGAGCACCACCTGTCTGGCCGTCAGACCAGCGGAACTTAAAGTTGTTGATCCACGGGAAGGTGTTCTTGAAGAAAGGCTCCTCAGACACTCTCCAGCCGATGGAGTAAGCTGGGAAAAAGCCCCAGCGCTGACCGGGAGCGTAAAGGTAGTTACCGTCGTAACGGCCCGTGAGCTCTACGAGGTACTTGCCCTTATAATCATAAGTTAAACGGGCGATGTAGCCGGCTGTCGCCGTGTCGGAACGGGAACCGCCGTTTTTTTGAGTGGAATCGTTCAGTCCTTGGCCAATTGTGTCATGTGTAAAGAATTCACCGTATTTGCGGGAAGCATTGATGTTGCTGTTCCAACCCAGCCGGGTTTCCATAGCGAACATGCCCGTAAAGTTGTGGTTGCCCCAGCGATGGCTGTAATTCGCCTGAAGCTTGCCGTAGAGTTGCTGACGCTTATTCCAGGTTTCACTGTATTTGCTTTCGCCCTTTCTGATCACAAATTGGTCGGACCAGTAGTCATAGATATCCACCGCCTTGTCAAGCAGGTTGGTCTGGCGCTGGTTGATGTTGAAAGACGCGAACGCATCGAGAATCAAGCCCTTGAGGAACGGAGCTTCATACTTAATGTCGAGGCTGTTGTTGTAAGTAAACATCAACGTCTTGCTGTACCCCATCGTGTCAATGTCAAGAATGGCAGCGGGGTTCCATTGCTCGTAGTTCGCCTCCGAGTAGTGGGACGGATTGTCCAAAACGGTCGGGCCCTGGTTCGGTTCCGCGAGACCCACATAGTAGTAGAAGTTCATTTCGGAGTTGGACGTGGAAATACCCACGCGCTTGTTCGTATCGAACGAGGACTGATATACTGCGGTCAGGTGGTCCGTGATCTTGGTCGTCAGATTGCCCTGAAAGTTGAAGGCCTTGTAGCCGAGGTCATCTCCGTTCAGGATACCCTGGTCCTCGTTGAAACGAGTGCTCAGGTAGTATTGGGTCTGGTTGTTGCCACCATTGACGGAAAGGGTATGGTTCTGCTGAAAGGAGAACGGTTTCATCACCACTTCGTGCCAATTGGTGCCTTCGTAGCCGCGGTCACCGGCCTTGGCATGGCCGAGTTCTTCATCGGTGAAAAAACCACTCGTCGTGCGGGTGTTGGTCAGCATCTCGTTGCGGGCCAGCATGTATTCATACAGTCCAACTTCGTCGGGAAGGGCGGTCGGGACACCGAAAGACAGCGTATTGGAGTAGCGCACGTTCGGTTTGCCGATCGTTCCTTTTTTCGTGGTGACCACGATAACGCCATTTTGGGAGCCGATTCCGTACAGGGATGCAGAGGCGTCCTTCAGCACGGATATGCTCTCGATGTCCTCGGGATTGAGCTGAGAGAGAACAGCGGAACTGGAGTTACTATAGGAGCCGTAACCGAAACCGCTTCCACGGCGAGGTGCCGTGCGGATGACACCATCCACAACGACCATAGGCTCTCCGTAGCCACGGAGATTGAGTTCCGTATCGAAGTCTCCGGCGCCGCCGGACTTCTGGTGAATCAACAAGCCTGGGACCTTCCCTTGAAGGGAAGCGGTCATGTCCGGGGACTTGGTGGCGGTGAGTTCTTCCTCGCGGATGTTTGCAATGGCGCTGGTCAGGGAGGCTTTCTTCTGTGTGCCGTAACCGACGACCACGGACTCATCCAGCTCGGAGGCCGTCTCTGCGAGGGTGATAGTCAGGTTGGTCGCGGCCTTGACCGTGACGGTTTCGTAACCGATCGAGGAGACCTCGAGTTCGGCTCCTGCCGGACAGGTGAGGGTGAAGTTACCGTTAATATCCGTAGCTGCGCCGTTGGTCGTGCCTGCCTGGATGACGGCCGCGCCGATGACCGGCTGCTTATCCGGATCAATAACCTTGCCTCTCACCGTAATCGTTTGCTGCGCAAAGGTTACGGGCGAGAGCAGCAGGAAGCCGCATAGCACCGAAACCAGGCGCTTCAAGGATGATTTGTTCATCTTAATCATACGATTAATTTTTGGTTAATATAAAATTGGTTGAAGGAAAGTGTTTCAAGATTGTGCGGGAGCAAGCCCTGCTGCGACCGAACGGCCGGATTGGAGCTACTTCCGCTGAGCCCATGTGCACATAGGCAGAGCACCACTGTCAGAAGAGCGATGGAAATCAGTCTGCGGGGACTGGTCGATAACATGGCGAATCGGTTACGTGCATTTTGTAGTGGTTATACATTTGTAAAGTTACAATATAGCCACCCGGGGAACGCGCCGAAACCAATCTGAAATGCGTCTAGGTGTACACAGAGAGTGCGAAATCGACAGAAAGTTCTACCGAACGTCCAAAATAGAGTAAATGAGATAGCTTTTGGCAGAATCCTGCTATTCCCCAGACATTTTCACTATCTTTACCATTGCAATTCAACCCGGCGCATAAAAAAACCGTTACTTATCCTGATCGCCGCCATGGCCCTTTGTGGAAAACTCCCGGCGCAGACCCATCTCCTTTCCGTGAGTTCGGAGCGATCGAATCCCACCATCACGGCCCTGGTGCAGGACGAGGACGGTTATCTGTGGATCGGCACCCGCCGCGGGCTCAACCGCTACAACGGCTCCACCTATAAAATATACAGCATGGCGGACAGCACCGGGTTGAGTTCCGATCGCATCTTCTCCCTTTGTCCGGACACGGAAGGCCGCCTATGGGTAGGCACGGAGAGCGGCCTCAACCTCATCCATGACGGCCAAGTGATCCGCCGCCCCTACCCGAGATTCTCCCCCGTCACCGCTATCCTCAACTTCAGCGGGGATCGACTGCTGTATGCCGGACCGCTGGGGCTATATCTCTACGACAAGGCTGACGGGACAAGCAGGACCGTGTTCGACCAACCACAGTTCTTTTACTGCACGCACCTGCTCGCCGACGAGGCGCATGGTTTGGTCTATGCCGCCCGCAACAACCAGCCGCAGATCGCCGTCCTAAACTGGGATTTCAACCTCGTGCGGCTGCAGAACGTTCAGCGCTCCACCCGCATCAACGATCTGGCTCTCACCCCGGACGGAGTCCTATTTGCAGCCACCGACGCCGGCCTGCAGAGTTGGAGCCCGGACGGGGCCCCGGAACCTTTCTGGGGACGACTGCTAGAGGATAATAGAAGGGGGACGGATGGAGCTGTCAGTTTCGTGCAGTCCGTTCCGGGCAGCTCCGACATCATCTATGGGCTAACGGGCGGGGGCTACTATATGCTCGACACGGAAGGGAAGCGGCTTGAGCCAATCTGGGATAAATTATCTCCGGATTTCTCCGGCCAACCCGTCTACCTGCTAACCGCAGAGCATTTCTGGATCGCCACCGGCCAGGGCGAGCTCCGGCACCGGTCCTTCGCCTCCACTCAGGATATCATCCGCCTACCGGACACGGGGGCCAGGGATGCCGTCGCCCGCGTGATCTCATGGGCGGACGACACGGTTATCGTCCAGACAAGGCAGCGGATCCTTCTGGTCAATACCCGCTCCGGGGAGACCCAGGACATCACCCCCGCTTTGCCCGCATCCGACAAGAGTATCACGCACCTCCGTTTGGACCGTGCCGGGAGATTCTGGCTCATCCTCAATTACGATACACTGCTACTATACAAGTTGCAGTCTGGCCGCATGGTCGAGGAGCGCCGCTGGCCGGCAACCGGCGCCCGCGCCACTTGGGAGGACGAAGAAGGCAACCTGTGCTTCATCCAGGACGGCCGCATCCACACCATCCGGGACGGGGAGCGAACCAGCCGTCCCATCAGCCGTCCAGCCGAGTTTTGGCGCGTCTTCTCAACCTTGAGCGGGAAGACCTATTTCATCGACGAGGATCACATCTACCAATACACCCGAGACGGCCAGTTTCTCGAGGTTCCCGTCTATATTCCTGCTCCCGCCTGCCTGGCGGAAGACACGGACGGGCGCTTGTGGATTGGCTCCTCGAGCGCGGGCCTGGTCTGCTACAACCCCACAGATCAGTCGAGTGTAAGGATTACGGTTAAGGACGGCCTGCCCGATAACGCCATTCGCTCCATCTTGCCGGACGAAAGCGGTATCTGGGTAAGCATGCGTAACGACTTGGCCCTCATTTGGCAAGACTTCTCCCGGATCCAGGGTATCCCCGTCGGCGGGCAGGAGAGCGTCGATTTCGCCAACAACGCCGTTACCCGCAACAGTTCCGGCAATCTTGTCTTCGGCGCCAACGGCCACTTGGTCGTGGTCGATCCGTGGGTGCAGGAACCCGTCAGCCGGCGACAAGTATCGCTGGATGCCCTGCTGGTCAACAATGAACCCGTGGAAATCCCCGCCGGCGAACTGGTCTTGAGCCACGACGAGCGACTTGTAAACCTGTACTTTTCCGCCATCGACTTCGACTTTGGTAAGCAGCTCTCCTACGAATTCCGGCTCGAAGGTCACGACACGCAGTGGGCCCGAACGGGTATTTTCCCGCAGGCCTTCTATTCCAACCTCCCGGCCGGGCGCTACCGCTTCCTCGTCAGGGTCCAGGATCCTGACGGCACATGGCAGGAGGAGCAGGAGTTGCTCCGCCTACACAGAAAGCCGTCTCCCTGGCTCTCTCCAGTGGCAAAAACGGCCTGGAGCCTCCTAATCCTAGGCACTCTTCTGCTCCTGCTAAACCTTAGTTGGCGCAATCGCCGCAACCGGGAGCGCGCTGAGCATGCCGAAATTGAACGATCGCTGAGCGAACAGCTCAGTCGCGAGAAGACAGACTTCTTCATGAACATCTCGCACGAATACCGCACACCACTATCCCTAATCTACGGACCTGCACGCGAGCTCTCGCGCAACAATGACCTCAGCGAACACGACCGGTACCTGGTCCGCGTGATCGAGCGTAACAGCGAAAAGATGCTGACTCTGACCGAGCAGGTAGTCAATTTCAACCGCCTCTCCCGCGAGGGTGACCACCTGACCGTCATGTGTTTCGACCCAGGTGCCTTACTCTCCGGGATCATCGGCAATTTTGACTACGTCCGCGAGCAGCACAAGCTGACTGTGGACGCATCCCTCCCCCGGGACCTAAGCGTTTGGTGCGACCGCGACAAGCTGTCCAAAATCGTATTCAACCTGATCAGCAACGCCTTCAAATACACGCCGGACGGCGGGACTATCATGATCGATGCCGTCCAGTTGTCCAAGCCGGAGGTACTCTCTGCCTACGAGCTCCCCGAAGACAGCTACAACGGCCCCTACCTCCGTATCCGAGTGGCCGATACCGGGGTGGGTATCCCGCCGGACCGGCTCGAACACATTTTTGAGCGCTTCGAGCGCATTGGCCAGCAAGTGGGCAACAAGATTCCTGACGGATTAGGCATCGGACTCAACTATGTCTTCTATCTCATCCGGCTGCACCGCGGCGCCATCAAGGTCAGCGCCAACAAACCACAGGGTGCCGTATTTTCCTTCGTGCTGCCGGCCGGGCTGGAAGCCTATTCGGATACGGAGATCTGGCATGAAGTCCCGGTTGAGGCCAGCGGTAAGCTTTCCGAGCCCACGCCGCTAAAGGCCACGGACAGCCAGATGAGCCTGCTCATCGTCGAGGATAACATCGAGATGCGCACTTACCTGCACGACCTCTTCCGCGGAATCTACAACGTTATGCTGGCCGGCGACGGCGAGGAAGCCTTGCGCTTCATCCGCATCAGCGCCCCGGACCTGGTTATCAGCGACATCATTATGCCCTACAAAGACGGCTTCGAGCTCTGTCGCGATATTAAGGAGAGCGAAGAGTATTCCCACATCCCCATCATCCTGCTGACGGCCAAGGCCAGTCAGGCCACGCAACTCGAAGGGCTCGAACTTGGTGCCGACGCTTATCTGCAAAAGCCTTTTGACCCGCAGGCGCTCCGGCTCCAGGTCCGCAATCTGCTGCGCGCCCGCCGCAAGGTCCAAAAGGCGCTTACGGACAAGACCGCCCAAGATGTGGGCGAGGTCCTACCCGCGCTCCAGCTCGGCAAGCGGGACAAGGCCTTCCTCGAGAAAATGTACGCACTCATTGAGGAGCACCTCGGCGATGAGGAGTTCAACGTATCCAACTTGGCCGGACAGATGAACGTCAGTCGCAGCGGGCTCTTCTCCAAAGTCAAGGCCCTCACCGGGCAGTCGCCGCAAGCGTTCCTAACCGGCTACCGCCTCAGCCGCGCCAGGGGATTGCTCCTGGACCGGGAATACAATATCAGCGAAGTGGCTTACATGGTCGGTTTTTCCACCCTCAACGGATTCTCCCGCGCCTTTAAGAACAAATATGGCATCCCGCCGAGTTCTCTGTAGGCTGTCTGCAGAGATTTGCGTTTTTTGCTTATCTTTGCCCCCGTATGAACAAGGTTGCAAATTTCTTCCGGTCGCTGGTCAACATGCGCGACCGAGTGGACGCAGAGGCGGCCTCGGCGAACATCCGGGGCAGCGTGGCGTTCCGCGGGCCCAATGTCTTCATCCTTGCCTGCGCCATCATCATCGCCTCGGTGGGCCTGAACCTCAACTCCATCCCGGTCATCATCGGCGCCATGCTTATCTCCCCGCTGATGGGACCGATCCTCGGTTTCGGCCTCGGACTGGGCACCAACGACACCATGCTCGTCAAGGACGCGCTCAAGAACTTCGCCGTGATGGTGGTGATCAGTATCCTCGCCTCCACGATCTTCTACCTGATCTCCCCCCTCCAGCTGGAGCAGCAGACGGAACTGCTGGCGCGTACCAACCCCACGATCTACGACGTGTTCATCGCCCTGTTCGGCGGCTTCGCCGGCATTCTGGAGACTTCCCGGAAGGACAAGGGCGGCACTGTAATTCCGGGCGTGGCCATTGCCACGGCGCTGATGCCGCCGCTGTGCACGGTCGGCTACGGCATTGCACACATGGAGTCGCGCTTCATCTTCGGCGCCCTCTACCTCTTCATCATCAACACGGTGTTCATCACCCTGGCCACGTTCTTCACGGTCAAGTACCTGCATTTCCCTTCCGCCATCGGGACGGACGACGCCCGTGCCCGGCGCAGTGCCCGCTGGATTTCCGTCATCCTCGTCATTCTGCTGGTACCGATCGTTTATTCCGCCGTCCGGATGATCCAGGACAATAATTTCGCCCGCAGCGCACAGAAACTGGTCATGCAGAACAAGAGCCTCGGCAAGAGCTACATCTACGACTACAAAGTCAATCTCGAGGATCGTCCGCATAAACTGGATATTTACCTGGCGGGCGAGCGGATGGAGACCTCCGCCCGCGAACGGATTTACCTCGACGCGGAAGAAGCCGGCATCACCCGCAGCCAGATCATCCTCCACGAAGACGCCGCCTTCCAGGGTGAAACGATGAGCGAATCCGAAATCATCCGGGGTATTCTCGACGGCCACAACCGGCAGGTCGACGCCTTGAAGGGACAGGTCGATTCCCTGTCGGCCACCATCGATTTCCTTCAGGCCCGGCAACTGCCCTCCGCCCTGATTACCCGCGAGATCGCCGCGCAGTACTCCGGAGTGCAGGAGGTGACGCTGACGATCGGCGAGAGCATAGACGCGGAGAGCGGCACCGCCCGTCCGGCCGTCATCGCCATCGTCCGCAGCGGCATTCCGCTCAAAGAAACGGAGAGCAAGCGTCTCGAGCAGTGGCTCCGCGTCCGCCTCTCCGTGGATGATGTCAGGGTTATCACAACCCAATAAGGGGCCGGCCGGCTGATGCCGACTTGACCGTTACTGGGACGGAAGCCCGGAACGGAACTGTCCCCCGGATGCTTTTCCCGAAAGGGTTCTTTCTCAGCATCCGGGGGACAGTTGCCGTTACGGCGGAATCGCTTACTCCGCCTGCCTGATGGCGCTTTGGGCCGCGGAAAGGCGGGCGATGGGCACACGGAACGGAGAGCAGCTGACGTAGTCCACGCCGATCTTGTTGAAGAAGGCGATGGAGTCAGGGTCGCCGCCGTGCTCGCCGCAGACGCCGCACTTCAGCTCCGGACGACGGGAACGACCGGTCTGGATTCCGATCTCGACCAGTTTGCCGACAGCCTTGGTGTCGATGGTCTGGAACGGATCGGCGTCGATGATCTTATGGCCGAGGTAGTTGCCCATGAAGGTGCCGACGTCGTCGCGGGAGAAACCGAAGGTCATCTGGGTGAGATCGTTGGTACCGAAGGAGAAGAACTCCGCGGTGCGGGCCATTCTGTCGCCGGTCAGGGCGGCGCGCGGAATCTCGATCATCGTGCCGAACTTGTAGGTGATGATCATCTCGTGATGCACCTCGACCTCAGCTTTGATGCGCTCGCAGATGGCTCTCTGGAAGCCCAGCTCGCGGGCGGAGACCGTGACCGGAATCATGATCTCGGGCTGCGGGTGGAATCCCTCGTGGGAAAGCTCCGCGACGGCGTTGAAAATGGCGCGGTACTGCGTCTCGGCGATGAGCGGGTAGGTCACGTGCAGACGCACGCCGCGCAGACCCATCATCGGGTTGACTTCGTGGAGGGTCGCACCGCGGCGGGCCACCTCGGCGGCGCTGATACCCAGCTCCTTGGCGACCTCCGCCGTCTTTTCCTTGGTCGTCGGGACGAACTCGTGGAGCGGCGGATCCAGCAGACGGAACACGACCGGCTTGCCGTCCATCACACGGAGGGTGCTCTTGACGGAAGCCTTGATGAACGGCTCGAGTTCGGCAAGGGCGTCCTTGCGCTCACGGTCCGTGGCACAGAGAATCATCTTGCGGAGCTTGGCCAGCGGGGTGTCGGAGTTCTTGCCGTAGAACATGTGCTCGATGCGGAAGAGACCGATGCCTTCGGCGCCGAAGTCAAGGGCCTTCTGGGCATCCTCCGGAGTGTCGGCATTGGTACGTACGCCCAGACGGCGGTACTTGTCCACAATGCTCATGAAGCGCAGGAAAGTGGGGTTCTCGCTCGCATCCATCATCTCGATCCGCTTCGCATAGACACAGCCCTTGGAACCGTTGAGGGAAATCCAGTCGCCTTCCTTATAAACCTTCTTGTCGCCGGTGAAGGTAAGCGACTTCTCCGCGAGGTTGATCTTCATGGACTCACAGCCCACGATGCAGCACTTGCCCCAACCGCGCGCCACGAGGGCGGCGTGGGAGGTCATACCGCCGCGGGTGGTAAGGATACCGGCGGAAGCACGCATGCCCTGGATGTCCTCCGGAGAGGTCTCCTCACGCACGAGGATCGTCTTCTTGCCGGCCGCAGCCGCTTCCATTGCCGCTTCGGAGGTGAATACCAGCGTACCGACAGCTCCGCCCGGAGAAGCGGGCAGACCCTTGGCGATGACCTTCGCACTCTTTTCGGAGACGGGATTGAGAATCGGATGCAGTACCTCGTCGAGCTGGGACGGGCTGACGCGCATCACACAGGTCTTCTCGTCGATCATGCCTTCGTCGAGCATGTCCACGGCCATCTGCAGGGCAGCGAGACCGGTGCGCTTGCCGATACGGCACTGCAGCATCCACAGGGTGCCCTCCTGGATCGTGAACTCGATGTCCTGCATGTCATGGAAATGATTTTCCAGACGCTTGCGGATACCGTCGAGTTCCTCATAAACCTTCGGCATCGCTTTTTCGAGCGATTCAAGCTTGCGGTTATGGTCGTTCTTGGTGGCTTCGTTAAGCGGATTCGGGGTACGGATACCCGCGACCACGTCTTCACCCTGGGCGTTGATCAGCCACTCACCGTAGAAACGGTTGTCGCCGTTGGCCGGGTTGCGGGAGAAAGCCACGCCGGTGGCGGAGGTATCGCCCATGTTGCCGAACACCATGGACTGGACGTTGACGGCCGTGCCCCAGTCATCAGGAATCTTTTCGATACGGCGATACGCGATGGCACGCTTGCCGTTCCACGACTTGAAGACGCCGCCGATGGATCCCCACAGCTGGTCCTGGGCCGTGTCGGGGAATTCGACGCCAAGTACCTCCTTGACCTTCTTCTTGAATTTCACGCAGAGGTCCTTGAGCTCATCCGCGGTAATCTCGGTATCGGAAGCATAGCCTTTCTTCTCCTTCAGCTCGTTCATCATGCGGTCCAGCTGCTGGCGGATACCCTGGCCGTCCTCCGGCTCGATGCCCTCGGCTTTCTCCATCACGACATCGGAATACATCATGATGAGGCGCCGGTAGGCGTCGTACACGAAACGGGGATTGCCGGTCTTTTTGATCATGCCCGGAATCGTCGCGGAGCACAGACCGATGTTGAGGATGGTATCCATCATGCCCGGCATCGAAGAGCGGGCACCGGAGCGGCAGCTCACCAGAAGCGGGTCGTTGGGATCGCCGAATTTTCTGCCCATCAGGGCTTCCGTGGCATTCAAGGCGCCACGCACCTCCATCTTGAGATCCTCGGTGTAACCGCCGCCGAGCTCATAGTATTCGGCGCAGCACTCCGTCGTAATCGTGAAGCCGGCAGGGACCGGCATGCCGAGTTTGCTCATCTCGGCCAGATTCGCTCCCTTTCCACCCAGGAGCTCACGCATACTGCCATCGCCTTCGGCGGTCTTTCCGCCGAAACGATAGACGCGTTTTTTCATTTCAAACATAGGATATAGTTTAGTAAACTGTGTTAAAACTGCAAAAATAGCGTTTTTTTTAATTATAACAACTTCGCAGCCAGATCGGACAGTTCGCTCCGCTCACCCTTGCGCAGGAAGACATGCTGGAACAGGGGCTGACCGTACATCTTCTCACCCAGATGCGTCAGGCCGTTGGACCACTGGTCCAGATAAGGCTGGTCTATCTGGAAGATATCGCCCGTAAAGACCATCTTGGTGCCTTCGCCCGCCCGGGTGATGATGGTCTTCATCTCGTGCGGGGTGAGGTTCTGTGCTTCGTCGATAATGAAGAAACAGCGTCCCAGGCTCCGGCCGCGGATGTATGCGAGCGGCTCGATGATCAGCTTCTCCTGCGTGAGCATGCCCTCGATGCGCTGCGCCTCCCTGGAGGTGGGACGGAACAGATGCTTGATTACATTGAGGTTGTCCATCAGCGGCTGCAGGAACGGCAACATCTTCTGTTTCTGGTCGCCGGGAAGGAAACCCAGGTCCTGATTGCCAAGGATGACGGTCGGGCGGGAGAGGTAGATCTGCTCGTAATCCTGCTCCTGCTCCAGGGCGGCCGCGAGGGCAAGCAGGGTCTTGCCCGTGCCGGCACCGCCCGTCAGCGAGACCAGCTCCACCTTCGGATTCAGCAACGCGTCAAGCGCAAACTTCTGCTCGTCATTGCGGGGACGGATGCCATAAGCCTCCCGGGCTTTCACGAGCACGACCCGGCCACGCGGCGCATCGTAACGCGCGCAGATGCACTCGTCGCGGTCACCTTCCCAACGGAAACGGAACATCTGATTGGGTTGCGGCTGTACATTCAGCACCTGCTGCCACTCGACGGCGGTCTCGGGGCCGTAAGCCAGCTCCTGGAGAACGTCGCCGGACGCCGTCATCGTCTGGACCTCACGCTGCGCCTCTTCGATGCGGTCATCCTGGATCTTGTCCGTCAAGTAGTCCTGAACCGCCATGCCGATGGCTTTGGCTTTCATGCGGAGATTGATATCCTTCGTGACCAGGGCCACGAAGGTGCCGGGATTGTTGTCCCTCACCCACATGGCGGTAGAGAGGATGCGGTGGTCCGGAATGTCGTCCTTGAAAAAGTCGGCGAATTCGCCGGAGAACGGATGGTTCGGCTCCACCTTGATCCAGCCGAGATCCTTGCCGATCTGCAGGCCGCCGGCCCCGAAATCGCGGCCTGAGGTGATTTTGTCCAGCGTGCGCATAAAGCCGCGGGCGTTGTACGAAAGAGTGTCCGTGCCTTTCTTGAACTTGTCGATCTCCTCGATCACGGCGACGGGAATAACGAGGTTGTTGTCCCGGAATTTCCGGATGGCCTTGTAGTCGTGCAGGATAACGTTGGTGTCGAGCACGAAGATTTTTGCTTTTCCCATGTGGTTTTAGTGTTAGTCTTCCCCTTCCGCGTTCTGCATCAGGGATTCCAATATGGTCTGGATGCCGGACTTGGCGGAGGCCTTGACGCGGATGTCGGATGAACCCGGGGTCGGGTGGCCCAGCGGGAAGAAAGCGACATCCTGCAGCAGGAGTTCGGCATCGAGGTAGTCAAAGTCCGCGTCGCGGATCTGGATCACGACCCCCGGCAGCTCGGCGAACAGGATCCGCAGGGGGTTCTGCTCCTGGTAGGAGCGCATCACGTCGGAGAGGTCCAGGGTCATACCCGTCTCTTCCACCATTCCCCGGACGGCCTTGAGCAGCCCGCCTTCCCCGACTGTCGCACCGGACAGCACGACGCCGTCCTCGACCAGTTCCCGCACCACCTCATAGCAATCCAGGAAATAATCGGCGTCCACAATCTGGGGCGCGGGGCCGCCGCCCAGGCCCAGTTCCTGTGCCAGGAGCGATCCGCCCAGGCGGAAATCAGCCGTGTCGAAGGGAATGTACACCACCCAGCTCTGGGCGTCTCCCAGCAGGGTGGACGGGCAGGCCCGGCGCGAGCCGAGCACCGGATGTTTGGTGCTGTACGGCTCACTGATGAAGCCATAGTCCTGCTCCTCGGCGTCGCGGGCGATGCGGGGGCGCAGGACCAGTTCGGACAGGCCGGCGGTGCGTACATGGCGGTAGCTGCTGAACTTGATGCCGAGGGCGTCGACATAATCGGCCGCGGCACGCACCGAAGCATAGAATGCGGCACGTGCGCCGACCGGGGCGTCATTCCAGCGCCAGGTCGCATCCAGGCGCAGATCGCCGGCGCGGAAAACCCCCGTCCGCCAAAGCGTGTCGGCAAGGACCGAGGCCACCCGGATGCGGGTATACGACTCGGCCTCGGCGGCGGGAACGGCTTTCCGCGCCTTGCACACCGCTTCCAGATAGGCGTCCGTGCACCCCGGTTCGAGGCCGGCGTCCCGGAACACCGGATCCAGCGTCTCATCCACGGCACGTCCCTCGGCCGGCCCCGGATGCGGGTGCCGTCCTTCGGGCTCCGTCACGGCATCGAGCAACTGGGCGGGAGTATATTCCTCCTGCACTCCGTCGATGACGTAAATCGCGTGCAATGCTGATGCTTTTTCGACCATCCGATGTATAAAATCGTGTAAATTTAATTAAATTTGAATTCAGTTGCAACTATGATGATTTTCGAAGACCGTTACAACCGGCTCCTGGAGGAGCTGTTCGCCCGCCATCCCAGCGTGCAGAACAAAGGATTCACGCCCGGCGCCTACAAGCCGGGGCTGACGGGCATGAGGCAGCTGGACGCTTCCCTGGGGCATCCCTCGCGGCAGTTCCGCGCCGTCCACGTGGCGGGGACCAACGGCAAGGGATCGGTATGCTCGATGCTCGCTGCAGCCCTCTCCGCCGCGGGCCTGCGCGTCGGGCTGTACACCTCCCCGCACCTGCTGGATTTCCGCGAGCGGATCAAGCTCGTGGAGCGGGACGGGTGGGAGATGATTCCCCGGGAGGAAGTCTTCCGCTTCCTCGACGGACAAGACTTCGAGGGCTTGTCCTTCTTCGAGATCACGACCGGGATCGCCTTTCGCTGGTTCGCCGACCGGAAGGTGGACGTCGCCGTCATCGAAACCGGTCTCGGCGGCCGGCTGGACAGCACCAATATCATTACGCCGGAACTCTCCATCGTCACCGGCATCGGGCTGGACCACTGTGCCCTGCTCGGTGACACGCGTCCGAAGATCGCCGCCGAGAAAGCCGGCATATTCAAGCCCGGCGTCCCGGCGCTCGTCGGCGAACGCGACGATGAAACGGCCCCCGTTTTCGAGGCCAAGGCCGCAGCGGCCCCCTGTCCGCTGTTTTTCGCGGAAGACTTTGAAGAAGAATCGTTCGGGACCGACCTCACCGGTCCCTGCCAGGCCGTCAACCTGCACACCGTACTCGCCGCCCTCGATCTTCTGGGGATAGAACCCGATAAGGAAGCCCTCATCGCCACCGCCGCCCGCACCGGTCTGCGCGGCCGCTGGGAGCGTCTTTGCGCCGAACCGGAGGTCATCTGCGACATCGGGCACAATCCCCCGGCGCTGGAGATCAATTTCCGCCGCCTGCGGGAGAGCGGCCGGCCGCTGCTGATCGTTTATGGCATCATGGCCGACAAGGACCTGGCCGCCATCCGGCCGCTGATGCCGCCGGACGCACATTACTTCCTTGTCTCTCCCCGCGGAGAGCGCGCCCTGCCCGTCGAGGCGCTCGCCGCCCGGATGGAAGGCCTGCGGTGTACCGCCTGCGGATCCGTGGAGGAAGGCGTCCGCCTGGCGCTCGATGCAGCATCCCGCATCCCGGACTGCATCTTATATATTGGTGGCAGTACTTTTGTAGTTGCGGAAGCCATCGGACTGTTCGACACTTGAAAAACCATGTGCCATGAAAGCGAAACTGATAGCACTAACACTCTTAACCCTAATGATTTCTCCTTTTTCTTCCTGCGCCAGGGATGGCGACGACCCTGTCCTGAAAAGACTCTGGGCAGAATATGGCAAAGCCGTCGATGCCGACCGGCCCAAGGACCAGGCCGACATTCTCGAACGAATCAAGAAAGAAGCATCAGCGCGACACCTCGCCTGGGATTACTATGATGCCTGCTGGAAATATGTCGAAGCCCGTTCCAGCACCAACTGGAAACTTCATGACGAACTCCGCGCCCAGGCCTACAGCGACATCGAGCGTTACGGCGAACCGGTTGCCGTCTTCTACACCCGCAAGGAAAGTGCCTCCGCAGAAGATCTGCTGGCCTATGTCAACGAGAAGAAAGATCTGCTTCTGAAGGCGCGCAACCCGCGTTTCTACGACAATGACAGCGACTTGTCCAATTTCGCTTATTCCGGTGCCCTGCGGCCGAAGATCGCCAACGATTACGAATACGCCCTGTGGAGCCTGCTCGGGAAAAGCCGTTCCGACACGGTCTCCGACGCCGTCAAAGCCTATTTCACCGGACGTTATCCCTATGACGCCTTTGTCGATTATACCGTCATCGGCCGGAAACCCGCCTCTGTCGCCGACGAAGAGATGGCCGGTTACGTCAGCGCACACCGGAGCCAGGCCGTCTCCATGCTGGGCCGCCAGTATCTGCTCCAGCGCCGCCGCAACAAGCTGGACTGGAGCCAGGGCAGTTCGGAAGAATACCGCCAGCTCGCACAGGACTGCCAGACGTTCATCGCCGACCGGAAGAACTTCTCCGGCGACGAAAAGGCCATCGCCGATTGCTGCAACGGACCGGACGGCATCCTGGAGACCCTGACAGCCCAGGAAATCTCCCTCGACGTGGAGAAAGGTCTGGCCACTTTCGTCGTCCGCAACCTCCCTTCGGTGCGCGTCCGCATCCTGGACGGCAAGAAAGAACTCTTCGACCGGACGGTGGACAACCCTGTCAAGAGTTTCTACCTCCGCGACACCCTGACCCTCGATCTCGCCGACCTGGACGACAAGACCTATACCCTGAAGTGCTCCGGCGGGAAGGTGGAGACCGAGACCGAATATGCCAAATATACCCTTTCCATCGCACACAAGCGCGATCTCGACGGCTATGGCGTCTATGTCGCCGACTACATTACCGGCGAACCGGTGAAAAGCTGCGACATCCTCCTCTTCGACAATAAGGGCCGGCAGGTGGACAAGGCGGAGGGGCTCGTGATCGACGGCTTCACCTACCTCCCCGAATCGATGACCTCGCGGCTCGACGACGACAAATGGGGCTGGACCATCCAGGCCTCGACCCGCATCGACGGTCTTGCCCGCATGTCGCGGCAGCATCAATTCAACTACCTGAGGCGCGACACCGTCAGCACCGACAATCCGTCCCGGCACGCCGCCATGCTGCTGACGGACCGCACCGCCTTCAACCCAGACGAGACCGTCTATTACAAAGTCCTCCTCTACGAAGGCACCTACGAATACGCCACCCGTCCCGCCGGTATCAGGCTGACCGCCACCCTGACCGATCCCACGGATAAGGAGATCGGCACGCAGGAGCTGACCACCAATGAATTCGGCTCCGCTGCCGGCTCCTTCGTCCTGAAAAAGGGCGAACGGGGCGGCATGTACAGGATCTCCGTCCGCGAGGGCGGCAGAACCATCGCCGAAACACGCGTCCGGGCGGACGAATTCGTCCTGCCCAGCTTCGAGCTGAGCTGGAAGCCCGACAGCCGTTTCTACCTGCCGGGAGATTTCATCACCGTCGAGGGCGGCATCCGCAGCTACTCGGGCCACAACCTGGGCACGGCCACGGCGACATACAGCGTCGAGGACCGAGGCGAAACCCTCGATGAGGGAAAGCTTGAACTCGCCGGGAACGGCGATTTTAAAATCCGCTTCCAGGCCCCCGACGACGAATCCCGCTGGTATCATAATCTCGTCGTCACCGTCCGTGTGACGGATGCCACGGGAGAGACGCTGGAGTTCCGCAAAACGGTCGACTTCTCCCAGAGCCTCCCGCTCAACATCCGCGTCATGAATCGCGTTCAGGGGCATTTCAACCGCGTGAGCGGCAGCAGCGGCGGATCCATCGTCGGCGACAGCGCCGCCCAGGTCCGCTTCCAGCTCGGCGGAGGCGGCAGCCCGAAAACGCACCCGAGGCTCAGCATCGAATATGCGGTTTCCCGCGAAGGCAAGACCCTTCTCTCCGGCAACGCCAAGAACGGGGAAAACGTCAGTCTCGACCTGTCCCGCCACCCTTCCGGACTCTATACCGTCGAGGTCAGGGCCACGGCGGTGAGCGATACCGGCAAGGAGTATGTCGACATAATGGAGCATGATATCGTCAAGGTTGAAGACGCGGACAGCGCCCTCGACCTGGACGTGCACTGCTTCTTCAAGGAACTGGCAGACGACGGCACGGGCATTTCCCTGCAGGTCGGCGCCACCACGGGCCCCGCGTGGATCGTCACGGAGCTGTACGGCGACGGCAACCGCCTCCTGGAAAAGCGCATCGTCAAGCTGGCCGGGGTCCGCGCCCGTCCGAATTCCCTGCAGGTCATCCGTTTCGACCGCAAGGCCGATTATCCCGAAACGCTGACGCTCAAGGTTCTCTGGTTCCGCGACGGACGGGCCTTCGACTATTCCGTTTCCTCTTACAAACCCAAGCTCCGTTTTGAACTGCCGCTGGGCTTCACCCGCTTCCTGGACACCACGGCGCCGCACCATGACTATCGTTTTACCATCCGGACGGCGGAAGGCGTGGAACTCGCCGCCACCATCTTCGACAAGAGTACGGAGACCATCGGGCGCAATGTGTGGAACAGCGTCTTTCCCGCTACCCGTTCCCTGCCCGAGGTCTATTACAGGAACACGCTCGGCATCGACTCGGCTTATGCTTTCGATGCGGAAGCGCTGAACCGCCGTCAAAGCAATCGCATCCTGTCCAAATCCGCCGCAATGGGCTCGGCCGTCCTCATGGATGAGGCCGCCCCGATGGCGGAAATGGCCCGGGAGGCAATGGTGGCCGATGACGCCATGCCCGAGGAGTCCCTTGAATCGGAGGAGGGCGGCGCCGAAGAAATCTCCGTCCGAGAGAATTTCGCCAATACGATTGCCTGGGAGCCGTTCCTGCGCTCCGACAAGGATGGCACGGTGACCTTCAACTTCACCACGGCGGACAAACTCTCCACTTATTATGTCCAGCTCTTCGCACACGACAAGGCTTTCCACAACGCCACCCTGCGCCGGGAGATGGTCGTAACCCTGCCGGTCAAGGTCGCCGTCGTGCAGCCGCAGTTCCTTTATGAAGGCGACCGCTACGTCGCCCGTGTGACCGTGTCCAACAGCAAGGAAACGCCCGTCCCCGGCCGCATCTCCGTAAAATTCCTGAACGGGAAGGACTACAAGACCGCTCCCGTTCTCGCCGACAAGGGCGGCCGCCTTACCGTTCCGGGCGGCGGCACCGTGGATTACAGCTGCGAGACCGTCGCACCCGGGGTCCGAGACCTCGGCCTGCTCGTGAGCTTCACCGCCGACAACGCCGACTACGGCTCCGACGCCGTGTTCGTGGTGATGCCGGTCAGCCCGGCCGTGCAGACGATTACGGAAGCCCACTCCGCCCTGCTGCGCGCCGGGATGGACCGCGAGTCGGTCCTCGCCGACCTCCGCAGCCAGTTTGTCAATGTCTCCGGCTCCGAAGCCGCCCTGCGCGAGATTTCCATTCTCGGAATGATCCAGGAGGCCATTCCGGAAAAGGTCCTCCCGCGGAGCGAGAACCTGCTCGACCAGAGCGAGGCGCTCTACGCCAATTTCCTGATTGACAAGCTGCCCGGCTCGAAGGGTTCCGGCGCCACGCCGGAGCAGCGCGCCGATATGGTAAATAAGATCCTCGGCTGCCACAACAGCGACGGCGGCTTCGGATGGTTTGCCGGAATGACCACCTCGCCCATCCTCACCATCACCCTGCTCGAACGCCTCGCCGACATGGGAGAAGACTGCCCTGCGGAGCTTGCGGCTCAGATTCCCGCCGCCGTCCTGTATCTCGACAACGAGTACTTCGGCGGGCGGAGACGGCCCTTCTGGTGCGGTGGCATCAGTCTGGAGCAGTACCTGCACGTACGGGCGCGGTATCCGCAGGTCGCTTTCTCGCCCGAAGGCGTGAGCGCCAAGGTGATGCGCCTGTTCAAGAAGGAGGTCCGGAGCTACCTTGTCCCGGGGACCAGGCGCGGACTCAACGGACAGGTCTTCGCAAAGGCCCGCCGCATGAAGACGCTGCGGGCGCTGCTCGGGGACGGCGGGGTTTCCCTCGCCCAGTCCTGGGGCATTTCCCTGCTCACTTCCTCCCGCCTGCGCAAATCCCTGGACAAGGATATAGCCTCCCTGCTCCAGTATGCCGAACCGCACCGCAGCGGCGGCACATACTACCCCAACGCCGTGATGCCCTGGCGGGGGCTGCTGGAGAGCGAACTCTACGCACACGCGCTGATCTGCGACCTGCTGACCGACTGCGGACACAATGAGGTTGCGGAAGGCATCCGCCTGTGGATCATGGTTCAGAAAGAGACGCAACACTGGGAAGACGATCCGGCCTATATCCCGGCCATCGGCAGCGTGCTGCGCGGTACGGAAGAGACCCTGCAGACCAGAGTCCTCGCCCTGACCGCCTCCACCACCCTCCCTTTCCCGCAGATCAAGGCTTCCGGCAACGGCTTCACGCTCTCGCGCAGTTTCACCCGCGACGGCCAGCCGCTTGCAGACGGCGACTTGCTGCACGTCGGCGACAAGGTTGTGGCCACCTATAGCATCTGGAACGAGGAGAACCGCAGTTTCGTGCGGCTCACGGCTCCGCGTCCCGCGGCCTTCCGCCCGGTCGAGCAGCTCTCCGGCCCCTACGGCTGGCGGCTCCGCCCGATCTCCATCACGGGCTGGATGAGTTTCAGCCCGCAGGGCTACCGGAGCGTGCTCGCCGACCGTACGGAGTACTGGTTCGACAGCTATCCCGAGGAGAATACCACGGTAACCGAAGAGTATTTCGTCACCCAGGAAGGCAGCTTCCAGTGCCCCGTTCCGGTGATCGAATCCCTCTACGCCCCGCACTACCGCGCGAACGACGGCGGGCATCCGGCCGTGTCCGTCAAGCCTTGAGATCTGTCGGCGGCGCGGAGTCTCCGGCCCGGGGCTTCCACCCGGGCTAGTAGAGGATGTCGCTGAGGAAGAGCGCGTGACCCGGCACGGATTCGCCGGCGAGAGAACGGGAAGAACCTTCGGCAGGCTCAGGACGACCCTCCGCGGGGAGGATCAGGGAGCGGAACGCTTCGGCCGTGCGCTTGCCGCGGCCGACCTCGAGCAGGGTCCCCACGACGGCGCGGACCATGTTGCGCAGGAACCGGTCGGCGGCGATGCGGAAATACCAGTAATCATCGCCTCCTTCCCGGCCCGTCAGGGCCAGGTGCACGGGCGTGTAGCGATGCCAGCCGGCCTCGAAGACCGTGCACAGGGAGGTCTTCGTGTCAGTACCCGTCTTCTCGAAACAGCGGAAGTCGTGCTCCCCCAGGAGCGCCTGCGCCGCTTCGTTCATCCGCTTGAAATCCACGTCCGGGAAAGTGTAGAGGTAGGAATGGCCGGCGACAAAGGGATCTTTCACCCGGTGCAGGAAGTAAGTGTATTCGCGCCGCGTGGCGTCGAACCGGGCATGGAAATCATCCGCAACCGGCACAATGTCATGGACGACCACGGAGCCGGGCAGAATGGCATTCAATTTGTAGCATAATTGATACGTATCAAGCCCCTCGGCTGCGTCGAAATGAGCGATGTAGCCGATTGCATTGACACCCGTGTCGGTACGCCCGGCACCCGTCACGGCAACGGCGGCATGGAGCAGGGTGGAAAGCGCCTCCTGGAGCGTCTGCTGGACACTCGGAGCATCCGGTTGGACCTGCCACCCGCAGAAATCCGCACCGCTGTAGGAGAGCTTGATGGAATAACGCATAGCCGACTGCAAAATTAGTCAATTATATGGAAAGTGTAAACATCAAGGAGCTCAACGACCGCATCCAGAAAGAGAGCGCGTTCGTGGATCTCCTCTCCCTGGAGACGGGCAAGGTGATCGTCGGGCAGAAGCACCTCGTGGAAAACCTGATGATTGCGATGCTGGCCGACGGGCACATCCTGCTCGAAGGCGTCCCCGGTTTGGCCAAGACATTGGCCATCAGCACGTTGTCACAAGCGGTGAACGCCAAATTCAGCCGTATCCAGTTCACCCCGGACCTGCTTCCGGCGGACGTGACCGGCACGCTGATCTATTCCCAGAAGAAAGAGTCGTTCGAGGTGCACAAGGGCCCGGTCTTCGCCAACTTCGTGCTGGCGGATGAAATCAACCGTGCCCCCGCCAAGGTCCAGTCCGCCCTGCTCGAGGCGATGCAGGAGCGGCAGGTGACCCTGGGCGACCAGACCTACCCGCTGCCGCGTCCCTTCCTGGTGATGGCCACGCAGAACCCGATCGAGCAGGAAGGCACCTATCCCCTCCCGGAGGCCCAGGTGGACCGTTTCATGCTCAAGGTGGTCGTGAGCTACCCCAAGAAGGACGAGGAGAAGCTCATCATCCGCATGAACAACAGCGGCGAATTCCCCAAGGCCTCTCCCGTCGTGAATCCCGAGGATATCGTCCGGGCCCGGGAGGTCGTCCGCGAAGTGTACATGGACGAAAAGATCGAGCGCTACATCGTGGACATCGTCTATGCCACCCGCACCCCGGAGGACTATGGACTGAAGAACCTCAGGGACCTGATCTCGTTCGGCGGTTCGCCGCGTGCGAGCATCAGCCTGTCGCTGGCGGCCAAGGCCTATGCCTTCATCAAGCGCCGCGGCTACGTCATTCCCGAGGATGTGCGCGCCGTGTGCCCGGAGGTATTGCGCCACCGCATCGGCCTGACCTACGAAGCCGAGGCCGAAAACGTCACCACCGAAGAGATTATCGAGCAGGTCATCAATGCCGTCATCGTCCCGTAATACGAGCGCGACCGAGCTTCTGAAGAAAGTCAGGAAGATCGAGATCCGGACCAAGGCGCTCTCCCACCAGATCTTCGCCGGCGAGTACCATTCGGCCTTCAAGGGCCGGGGCATGGCGTTCAGCGAGGTGCGGGAGTACCAGTGGGGGGACGACGTGCGCTCGATGGACTGGAACGTCACGGCGCGCCTGCGCGCCCCGTACGTGAAAGTCTATGAGGAAGAGCGGGAACTGACCGTGGTGCTGCTCGTGGACGTGAGCCGTTCGGGCCTGTTCGGCACGGCCGGGCAGACGAAACGCGAACGCCTGGCCGAGATTGCGGCGGTGCTCTCTTTCAGCGCCATCCTCAACAACGACAAGGTGGGCGCGCTGTTCTTCTCCGACCGGGTCGAGAAATTCATCCCGCCGGGCAAGGGCCGTTCGCACCTGCTGCACATCATCCGCGAGATGCTCCAGCTCCAGCCCGCCTCCGACGGGACGGACATCGGCGCCGCGCTGAAGTTCCTCACCAATGCGATCAAGAAGAAGTGTACGGCCTTCCTGCTCAGTGACATGATCGACGTGGACGCGGAGGGCAATCCCCGCTACGAGGAGGCGCTCAAGGTGGCGGTGAACCGCCACGACCTGAGCGTCATCCAGGTCCACGACCCCCGGGAGCGTTCGCTGCCGCCCGTGGGTCTGGTGCACATCAAAGACAGCGAAACGGGCGGCGGCGCCTGGATCGACACGGACAGCCGCAAGGTCCGCGCGGCGTACGAAAGGTGGTTCTCCACCCTGTCGGCCCGGCAGACCGGCCTGCTGAACAAATACCAGATCGACCACGTGGACATTGCCACGGACGAAGACTATGTCAAGGGCCTGATGGCCCTGTTCAACCGAAGATGAAAGTGCTGACGTTCATATTGGCTGCCTTGCTGGACATCGTCCCGGCCGGACAGGCTTTCCTCAAGCCGCTCCAGCCCAGGGATTCCATCCTCATCGCAGACCAGCTTGAATATGGTTTCCAGCTGGACAGCCTGGCGGCGGGGACCGCCCTGGCGCTGCCGGAATTCGCGCAGGCATCCAACGACACCCTCACGCTGGTGCGGGGATGGCAGCTCGACACGACGGCACGCCTGCATGTCCGCCAGCCCGGCCGCAAGGGCCGCGCGGAACTGTACAGCGTCCGGGGCAGCATCGTGATCGCCCCGTTCGAGGAAGGGACCTATCACCTGCCCGCCATCCCCGTGCTCCGGGGAGAGGACACCCTGTTGTTCGAGGGTCTGCAGATGGAGGTGAAGACCATGCCCGTGGACACCGCCACCTTCCAGATCCACGACATCAAGGAGCAGATGCGCTATCCGCTGACCGTCAAGGAATTGCTCCCGTGGGTCGGCGGGGTTCTGCTCTTTGCCGCGCTGCTTTTCCTGGGAATCCGGGCGCTCCGGCGCCGGCGCGGGGAGTCCGGCGGTGCGGCAAACCGCGACCCGGCCTACATCGTAGCGCTGCGCGAACTGGACAAATGGCGCGGCGACGCCTTCTGGGCGCCGGAGAAACAGAAAGCGTTCTATTCGGGCATCACCGATGCCCTGAAAACCTATATGGAAGACCGTTTCGGCGTGGATGCGCCGGAGATGACCACGGCCGAACTTTTCACCGCCCTGGCGGAGGCGAAAGACCTGGACGCGGACCTGCGCGAAGAGATGCGGGAGGTCTTCGAATGTGCCGACTATGTGAAGTTTGCGAAACACGTCGCCTCGCAGGAGGAGAACGCCCGCGCACTGCCGACGGCCGTCCGTTTCGTGACTTCCACCTACCAGACCGTGCTTGAGGAGGAGCAGAAGACGGACGATGAACTTTGAGAATCCCGCATTGCTGTGGCTGCTGGTCATCCCGCTGCTCCTGGCCGGGCTCTATGTCTGGCGGGAACTCGCGGAGCGCCGTCCCCACCTGCGCGTGTCCACGGCGGCGCCGTGGCTGCAGGGCGGCCGCTCGCCGCTGGGGGTGCTGCGCCATCTGCCGATGGTGCTGCGCACGGCTGCGCTGTGCCTGATCGTGCTCGCGCTCGCCCGGCCCCGCTCGTCCAGCGAGATCGAGAAGATCGACGCCGAGGGCATCGACATCGTCCTTGCGATGGACGTGTCCACGAGTATGCTGGCCCGGGACTTCACGCCGGACCGCATCAGCGCTGCCAAGGATATCGCCATCGAGTTCATCTCCCAACGCCCTTCCGACAGGATGGGCATCGTGGTGTTTGCGGGCGAGAGCTACACCCAGTGTCCGCTCACGACCGACCGCGCCACGCTGATCAACCTGATGAAGGAGGTGCAGACTGACCTCATCGAGGACGGCACCGCCATCGGCAACGGCCTGGCCACCGCCGTGGCCCGGATGATGGATTCCGACGCGCCCAGCCGGGTGGTGATCCTGCTCACGGACGGTGTCAACAACAGCGGCGAGGTGGCCCCCCAGACTGCGGCCGAGATTGCCAGGACCTACGGGGTGCGCGTCTATACCATCGGCGTCGGCGCCAACGGCCTGGCCCCCTATCCGGTCATGACCCCCTGGGGCATGGAAATGCAGCAGGTGCAGGTCGAGATCGACGAGGGCTTGCTCAAGGACATCGCCGACGCCACGGGCGGCCGCTATTTCCGTGCGACGGACAACACCAAGCTTGCGGAAATCTATTCGGAAATCAACAAGATGGAGAAGGCCCGCACGAGCGTGGACAGCTTCCCCGTCTATAAGGAACTGTTCGGGCGCTTCGGCCTGGCGGCCCTCGTCTGCCTGCTGCTCGAACTGCTTGTGGGACTTTTGCTGAGGAGGATGCCGTAATGCTGTACTTTGCACGTGCTTTCTATCTGTGGCTGCTGCTGCTCATTCCGGTGATCCTCATCGGCTACGCCCTGATTCGCCGGGGCCGCCGCGCGCGGATGCGCCGTTTCGGCGACGAGTCGCTGGTGTCCGCCCTGATGCCGTCCTGGTCTTCGGCCAAGGGCTGGTGGCGCATCGTACTGTTCTGCCTGGGATTCTTCTGCTTCATCGTCGGCCTGGCACGGCCGCTGCTCGGAGCGAAACTGGTGGAGCGCGAGACCAAGGGCGCCGAGATCATGATCTGCCTGGACGTGTCCAATTCGATGCTGGCCCAGGATTATTCGCCGGACCGCCTGTCCCGGGCGAAACTGGCCATTTCCCGCATCGTGGACCGCCTGCAGGGCGACCGGATCGGTTTGATCATTTTTGCGGGAAGTTCCTTCGTGCAGCTCCCGATCACCACGGACTACATCTCGGCCAAGATGTTCCTGAATTCCATCGACACCCAGTCGATACCCATTCAGGGCACGGCGATCGGAGATGCGGTCGTGACCGCCGCCAAGGGCTTCAGCGCCCAGAGCGAAAAAAGCCGTGCCATCATCGTGATCACCGACGGCGAAAACCATGAAGACGATGCCGTGGAGGCCGCGAAACAGGTGGCCTCGACCGGGATCCGTATCTTTACCGTCGGCGTAGGTTCCCTCCAGGGCCAGCCGATCCCCATGGACGGCGAACTGATGAAGGACAAAGACGGCAACATCGTCGTGACCCGCCTGGACGAGGAGACGCTGAAGCGCATCGCGTCCGTGGGTAACGGAGCCTATGTCCATGCGGGCAACGAGGAATTCGGACTCAACCCCATCCTCGACGAGATCCGCAAGCTCGAGGACGAGCGTTTCAACTCGACCGTCTTCGAGGAATATGACGAACAGTATATGTATTTCTTTGCCGCGGCGCTCTTCTTCTTCGTGCTGGAGATGCTCCCCGGCGAGCGCCGTTCGCGCAGGAGATTGTTCGAAGCATGAAAAAGATATTGACATTCTTGCTGTTGTGCTGCACCCTGCCCGCCCTTGCCCAGGTGGACAAGGGGGAGGTCCGTGCCGGCAACCGGAAGTTCCGCAAGGACCGTTTCAAGGAGGCGGAGATCGACTACCGCAAAGCGGTGCTCAAGGATTCGCTTTCCCTGACGGCGGAATACAACCTGGCCTCCGCGCTCTACCGCCAGCAGGACTATGCCGGCGCCGCAAAAGCGCTCGCGGCGGTGAAAGAACAGGAAGCGCTGCCCGCGCAATACCACTACAACGCAGGCGACGCCGCCCTGCAGCAGCAGGATTACCAGGCGGCGGTGGACGCCTTCCGGCAGGCATTGCTGCTCGATCCGGCGGACCTTGACGCCAAGGAGAATTACATCTACGCCAAGAAAATGCTGGAGAACCGCCAGAATGGAGGAGGAGGCGGTGGCGGCGACAATCAGCAGAACCAGGATCAGAACCAAGACCAGAACCAGAACCAGGATCAGCAGGACCAGAATCAGGACCAGCAGGACCAGGATCAGAATCAGGACCAGCAGGATCAGAATCAGGACCAGCAGCCGCAGATCTCCCCCCAGCAGGCCCAGCAGATGCTGCGCGCCATCCAGGCCAAGGAGCGGGAGACGCAAGACAAGGTGAACCGGGAAAAAGCCGCGCTGCTCAAATCCCAGCAGAAAGAAAAGAATTGGTAATGAAAAGATTGACGACCATCCTCATAGCGGCGTTGCTATCCATTGCCGCCCTCGGCCAGAACTCGATCAAGGTTCAGGCCCCCAACCTGGTAGGCGTGAACGAACAGTTCAACATCACGTTTATCATCAGCGGGGAGCATGCGCCGTCGGATTTCAGCTGGGAGCCCGGCAATGATTTCCAGCTGGTGTGGGGACCGCAAAGGGGTTCTTCGACCTCGATCAGCATCGTGAACGGCAAGCGGACCACCTCTTCGCAGACCACTTATACCTACGTGTTGCTGCCAAAGGGGACCGGACGCTTCCAGATCGAGGCGGCGGAAGCCACGGTCAAGGGCGACCGTCTCAGCTCGTCGCGGCCCACCATCGAGGTGGTCAGCGACGGAGCGGCCGCCAGTTCGCAGGGACAGGGCGGCCGCCAGCAGTCCCAGGGACAGGGAAACCAGGGCGGCGGGAGCACCGCCGGTTCGGCCCAGGTGTCCGGCGAGGACATGTTCCTGCGCCTGTCGCTGAGCAAGCGCAGCGCCATGGTGGGTGAGACGATCACCGCCACGCTCAAGCTCTACCAGCGAGTCAACATCGCCGGCTTCGAGGACGCCAGGTTCCCGACTTTCAACGGCTTCTGGAGCCAGGAGATCCAGGCGCCGACCAACATCGAATTCCACCGGGAGAGCGTGGGCGAGAAGATCTACAACGCCGCGGTGCTGCGAAGCTGGAATCTGGTGCCGCAGAAAGCCGGCGACATCACCGTCGACGCCGCGGAACTGGTCTGCCTCGTGAATGTCCGCACCCCGCGGGCCTCGACCGGCAGCATCTTCGACAGCTTCTTCCAGGACGACTACCAGACCATCCGCAAACGCGTGTCCACGGCCCCGGTTACCATCCATGTCAGCGGTCTTCCGGCCGGAGCGCCGGCTTCATTCGGCGGCGGCGTGGGTTCGTTCAAGATGAGCGCTGCGCTCACGCGGGATTCGCTCAAGACACACGACGCCGCATCGCTCCGCATCACGGTGACCGGCTCGGGCAACACCTCGTTGCTGGAGGCGCCGAAGATCTCCTTCCCCCCGGATTTCGAGGTCTATGACGTCAAGGTCTCCGACACGGGCGGCGGTAAAACCTTCGAATACCCCTTCATCCCGCGCAGCCACGGAGATTTCACGATCGGTCCCGTGGAATACAGCTATTTCGACATCGCTTCGCGCAAATACGTGACCCTGCGCAGCCAGGCGCTTCCGATCCGCGTGGAACGGGGAACGGATCTCTCCGGCTCCGGCGGCGGCCAGATCGTCCAGGGCGTGAACCGTCGCGACGTGCGCGACGTGGGGAGCGACATCCGCTTCATCTCCACCAAACCGGCGGCCCTGTCCGCCATCGGCCACTTCTTCGTCGGATCGCCCGCCTTCTGGATCCTCTCCGCACTCCTGCTGCTGCTCGCCGCGGCCGCCTGGTTCTCCCTACGCACCCTGGCCGCCCGCCGGGCTGACGTGGTCGGCAGCAAAAACCGCGCGGCCACCAAGATGGCCCGGAAGCGGCTCTCCCAGGCCGGATCCTTCCTCAAGGGCAACCTCTACACGGCCTTCTACGAAGAGCTGCACCGCGCCCTGCTGGGCTTCATTTCCGACAAGTTCAACCTGGACGCCGCTGACATGAGCAAGGAGAACATCTCCGACCGGCTGGTCGAAAACGGCACACCGGAGGGCCTGGCGGCCGAATTTATCGGCCTGCTGGATGCCTGCGAGTTCGCCCGCTACGCTCCGGATTCCGGGCACGAGGCCATGAATTCCCATTACGAGACCGCGGTCTCCGTGATCTCCGCCATCGATGACAGCATGAAGAGAAATCCCCGGAAGGGCAACGGCGCGGCGGCGGCGCTGCTCGCCCTGTTCCTGTTGCTGCCCACCCAGCGGGGCGCCGCGCAGCAGACCGCCTACACGGACTCGCTCTGGACCCAAGGCACGGCCGCCTATTCCGACGGAGACTGGGCCACGGCCGCCAAGGCCTGGTCCGACATCCGCGCCCTCGGGCTGGAGTCGCCCGATCTGTACTACAACCTGGGCAACGCCTGTTTCAAGCAGGACGATCTCGCCCACGCGATCCTGAATTACGAGCGTGCGCTCAAACTGGATCCGTCGTATTCCGATGCCCGTTTCAACCTCGAATTCGCCCAGGGGCTTGTCCAGGACAAGATCGAGGCGGTGCCGGAGTTTTTCCTGTCCATCTGGGCGCGCAAACTCTGCTGGCTGCTGCCGTCCAACACCTGGGCGGTACTGTTCCTGATCCTGCTGGCCGGCACGCTCGGCTGCGTGTTGCTGTTCCTTCTGGGACGGAGCGTGGCCGCACGCAGAAGCGGTTTCATCACCGGAATCGTCGCGCTGGTACTGTCCCTGCTTTGCCTGCACTTCGCCTTCTGGCAGCGGACGGATTTCCGCAAGGCCGACGGGGCCATCGTCGTGCGGGCCGTGACCACGGTCCAGAGCTCACCGGGACGTGATTCAGCCAAGGACCTGTTCGTGCTCCACGAAGGCACCAAGGTCAAGCTTCTCGACAGTGTCGGCGAATGGCGCAACATCGAGTTGGCGGACGGCAGGCAAGGCTGGTTGCCGGAGGCTGATCTGGAGGTCATCTGAATCACACCGCTCCCGGAGGAAAAGGAGGAGCTTAATCTTTGCAGAAATCCCAAATAAATCGTACTTTTGTACGATTATGCCTCAATGGGCAGATTTTTTGCAATTGTAAGTTGTCAAAATCACCTGAATATGCTCTTTACCCTCCTCCAGACCGACATCGCACAGGCTGTGCCCGTGCAGCAGGAGATGTCGTATTCCCTCTTTGAAATGGCCGCGAAGGGCGGCTGGCTCATGTGGGTCCTCCTCCTCCTCTCGATCATCGCCATCTACATCTTCGGCAAGAAGTGGTGGATCATCCGCCAGGCCGGCAAGATCGACAAGGACTTCATAGCGGATATCCGCGACTACATCCACGACGGCAAGATCAAGTCCGCCCAGACGCTCTGCAGCAAGTACGACGCCCCGGTGGCCCGGATGGTGGAAGCGGGGATCCTGCGGATCGGCAAGCCCGCCACGGATGTCCAGGCCGCCATCGAGAATGTCGGCAACGTGGAAGTGGCCCGCCTGGAAAAGGGCCTTCCCTATCTGGCGACCATCGCCGGCGGCGCTCCGATGATCGGATTCCTCGGCACGGTGATCGGCATGGTGCAGGCCTTCTTCAACATGTCCAACGCCGGCAACAACATCGATATCACATTGCTGTCCAGCGGTATCTATACCGCCATGATCACGACGGTGGGCGGTCTGATCGTCGGTATCCTCGCCTACTTCGGCTACAATTTCCTGACGGCCCGCATCTCGGAACTGGTTTACAGCATGGAGAGCGCCACCATCAAGTTCCTCGAAATGGTCGGCGAGACCCCTAAAACCGAATAGACGATGGCCCTGAAGCGAATCACCAAGGCGGATCCCAACATCACGATGTCCTCGATGACGGACATCGTGTTCCTGTTGCTCATCTTCTTCCTGGTGACCTCCACCCTGGTCAACCCCAACGCCCTGAAGCTCCTGCTCCCCAAGAGCACCGGTCAGGTGGGCGCCAAGGCCACGGTGAGCGTCTCCATCAAGGACTGGGGCGGGGACCGCTATACCTACCATATCAACGGCGCGCAGGAGCCCGTGTCCTTTTCCGCGGTGGAAGACGAACTCGTGGACCTGCTCCAGAGCGAAGAGGATCCGACTTTCTCCATCTTCTCCGACGAGAGCGTGCCGATCGGCGAGATCGTGCAGGTCATGAACATCGCCAAACGCAACCATTACAAAGTCATCCTGGCCACACAGCCAGAATAAGCATATGCAGAATGACCAGATAATCAGGCAGAAGCGCGAGCGCAACGCCAGGATCACCGGCATCGTCATGTCGGCGGTCGTCCATCTTTGCACCCTCGTCCTCGTCTCGTTCTCCGGTCTGAAATACATCTATCCCCCGCCGCAGGAGCAAAGCATGCTGATCGATTTCGAGCAGACGCCCGACATCCTCATGCAGCAGCCCCAGGGGCGGGAACCGCTTGCACGGGAAGTCGATCCCGACCGGCCCGTGGAGCTGACGCAACAGAGCGATTCTCCCTACGAAGGGGAGCTTGACAACCTAACCCCGCAGACGGAGCCGGATCCTGTCGGTGATATCGACGTGCCCGCTCCGCCGCAGGAAGAACCCGCGCTCGATCCGCGCGCCGCGTTCCCGGGCATGGCCCGAAAGGACACGTCCGCCACGACGCCCCACGATGCAACCGAGGCGGACGATGCCTTCAAGGCCGGCCAGGCCCGCGGCAATACGGAAAGCGGACGGACGGACGGCAAGCCGAACGCACACGTTCAGGGACGCAACACCGTGGGCAACATCCCGCGGCCCGTGTACAACGTCCAGGAAAGCGGTATAGTAGTAGTGGACATCTGGGTGGACAACTACGGAAACGTAGCGAGAGCCGTGCCGGGAGGCGACGGCACCACCGTATTGGACAAAACCCTCCATGCCGCGGCCCGCAAGGCTGCGATGGAAACGCACTTCAACATGAGTGCGGACGCCCCTGCCATGCAGCAGGGCACAATTACTTATTATTTTAATCTCAAGTGACAATGGACCAGTTTACAAAAGAAGGTCGCAAACTTAGACCACGGAAAACGACCGGGGATCACCCCCACTCCGAAAAAGTGGAGTACACGCCCGAAGCGCACAAGAGCGCATCCGGCGAACATCACGGCAGCCATTACGGCGAGCGCCGATCCTATGGCGAGAAACGCCCCTACGGTGAGAACCGTCCCTATGGCGAAAAAAGAAGCTATGGAGAAAAGCGCAGCTACGGAGAAAAACGCAGCTACGGAGAAGGCCGTCCGCAGCGCCCTTACGGCGAGAACCGCTACTTCGGCGAGAGCCGCGGCACCGGCAGCCGCCAGGATCAGGGCGAGCGCCGCCCTTATGGCGAAAAAAGAAGCTATGGCGAGAGCCGGGGCAACTATGGCGAAAGCCGGAGCAATTATGGCGACAGCCGCAAGCCGCGCCCGTACGGCGCCGGCAAACCGCAGGGCAGGCCGCAGGGCCCGGGTAAGCCCAGGGGCGGCAAGAAGCCCGGCTTCAAGCCCGCCTTCACCCGTGAATCCACCGAAGGCATCAACCGCATGATCAGCCGCCGTCCCGTCGTAAACGGGAACGAAAGCAGCGAGGTGCCGTATCCTTCCCCGATCCAGGATACCGTCCGTCTCAACAAGTTCATCGCCAACTCCGGAGTCTGCTCGCGCCGCGAAGCCGACACCCTCATCCAGGCCGGCGTCGTGACCGTCAACGGCGAGGTGGTGACCGAACTCGGCACCAAGGTCAATATCTTTACCGACGACATCCGCTTCAACGGCGAGCGCCTCAAGGGAGAGGAGAAAGTCTATATCGTGATGAACAAGCCCAAGGGCTACGTGACCACCGCCAGCGACCCCCATGCCGAGAAGACCGTCATCGACCTGGTCAAAAACTGTCCCAACCGCGTCTATCCGGTGGGCCGGCTGGACAAGAATACCACCGGCGTGCTGATGCTGACCAACGACGGCGAGATCGCCGAACGTCTCACCCATCCCGCCTATGACAAGAAGAAGATCTACCAGGTGGCGCTCGACCGTCCCCTCTCCCAGGAAGACTACGACAAGATCATGGCCGGCGTCGTCCTGAGCGACGGGGAAGTCAAGGCCGACGAACTGGAGTTCATCGACGCGAACGACAAGCGCAAGCTCGGCATCGAGATCCACTCCGGCAAGAACCGCATCGTACGCCGTATCTTCGAGAGCCTGGGCTACAACGTCAAGGCACTCGACCGCGTGTACTTCGCGGGCCTGACCAAGAAAGGGCTCAAGAAGGGAGAATGGAGATATCTCACCGAGGGCGAGACCAATATTTTGAAGATGGGGGCTTACGTGTAATGGCACACCGCTCCGGATTCGTTTGCATCATCGGCAACCCGAATGTCGGGAAGTCCACGTTGATGAATGCGCTGGTGGGCGAGAAGCTCTCCATCGTGACCGCCAAGGCGCAGACCACGCGCCACCGCATCATGGGCATCGTCAACGGGGATGACTGGCAGATCGTCTATTCCGATACGCCGGGCATCCTCAAGCCCAGCTACCGTCTGCAGCAGAACATGATGAACTTTGTGGACGGGGCCATCGGAGACGCCGATATCGTACTGTATGTCACCGATACGGTCGAGAAAGCGGACAAGAACGCCGACTACGTGGAGAAACTCTCCCGTATCACATGTCCGGTCATCGTGGTCGTCAACAAGATAGACATCAGCGACCAGCCGCGCGTGGTGGAGCTGCTCAAGTATTGGCAGGAAAAGCTTCCCGCCGCCACCGTCATACCGGCTTCGGCGCAGGAGCGCTTCAACCTCGACAGCATCCTGGACGCCGTCGTGACGCGGCTGCCGGAGTGTCCGCCCTGGTTTGACAAGGATGCCTTCACGGACCGGAATCTCCGTTTTTTCGCATCGGAAATCATCCGTGAGAAGATCCTGCTCAACTATAAGGAGGAAATCCCTTACTGCTGCGAGGTGGGCATCGAATCCTTCAAGGAAGGCGCGGAACGTTACGACATCGGCGCAGTCATCTACGTAATGCGCGAGTCGCAGAAGGGCATCGTCATCGGCCGGCAGGGTGCCGCGCTCAAGAAAGTGGGCACCCAGGCACGTATCGACATGGAAGACTTCTTCCAGAAGAAAGTCTTCCTGCAGATCTACGTAAAGGTGGATCCCGACTGGAGGGAAAGCAAGCGGGAATTGCGCAAATTCGGATACGAAGATTAGATTTATGGAAGAAGAGAAGATCACAACACCTGAAGAAATCGAAGAAGAGGACAAGGTCATCGACGAAGAAGGAGAATCCTCCAGCCGCTATGACAGATTGCTGGGGAGCGACGCTCGCAAGTTCAAGCTCTCCGGGATGTTCAAGGACTGGTATCTGGACTACGCCTCATACGTCATCCTGCACCGGGCCGTTCCGCACATTGCGGACGGATTGAAGCCCGTACAGCGGCGCGTCCTCCATGCCATGTTCCGCATGGACGACGGCGCATACACCAAAGTCGCCAACATCGTGGGGCAGGCCATGCAGTACCACCCCCACGGCGACCAGTCCATCCTCGGCGCCCTTGTCCAGCTGGGCCAGAAAGGCTTCACGATCGACTGCCAGGGCAACTGGGGCAACATCCTCACCGGTGATTCCAATGCAGCGCCGCGATACATCGAGGCCCGTCTCAGCAAGTTTGCCAAGGAGGTGGTATTCGATCCGAAGGTGACCCATTGGATGAACTCCTACGACGGCCGCAACCAGGAGCCTACGGAGCTCCCGGTCCGCTTCCCGCTCCTGCTCGCGCAGGGCACGGAAGGCATCGGCGTGGGCCTCGCCTCCAAGATCCTTCCCCACAACTTCAATGAACTGCTGGACGCATCCGTAGCCATTCTCGAGGGCCGTCCCTACGAGATCTATCCCGACTTCCCCACCGGCGGCTCCGCCGATTGCAGCAAATACCTGAAAGGCCGCCGCGGCGGTTCCGTCAAGGTGCGCGCCCGCATCGAGAAGATCGACAAGAACACGATTGCCATCACGGAGATCCCCTACGGGAAATACACCAAGGACATCATCGATTCCGTGCTCCGCGCCAAAGACAAGGGCAAGATCAAGATCAAGAAAATCGAAGACATGACCACCGACAAGGTGGACATCATGATCCATCTGCCCAACGACGTCTCTCCCGACAAGACGATCGACGCACTGTACGCCTTCACCGACTGCGAGATCAACATCGCCCCCAACGCCTGCGTGATCAAGGACAACAAACCGCAATTCCTCACGGTCCACGACATCCTTGAATACGGCACTTTCCACACCCGCGACCTGCTCCTGCAGGAATTGCAGATCAAACTCGACGAGCTCGAGGCCGACTGGCACTACAGTTCCCTGGAACGGATCTTCTTCGAGAACCGCATCTACAAGGTCCTCGAGCAGGACCAGAAGGACTGGGACGCCCAGTTGCAGGACATCTTCACGCAGATGAAGATGTATCAGGACCTGTTCCAGAGGGAGATCGTCATGGAGGACATCCTCAAACTCGTGGAGAAGCCCGTTCGCAAGATCTCCAAGTTCGACACGAAAGCCATCGACGAGAAGATTCTCTCCCTGGAGGGCCAGATGGCCGTCGTGCGGGATCAGATCGAACACATCGACCGTTTCACCATCGACTGGTTCAAGAGCCTGAAAAAGAAATACGGCAAAGATTTCCCGCGCCGCACAGAGCTCACTGATTTTGAAGCCATCGCGGCCACCAAGGTCATCAACAACAACGCCAAGCTCCAGGCCAACCTGGCGGAAGGCTTCGTGGGCATCGGTCTCAAGCGCGACGACGGCGGCGAGTTCATCTGCGACTGCTCCGACCTCTCCGAGATCATCGTCATCGGCAAGGACGGCAAGTACCGGATCACCAAGGTCGAAGACAAAGCCTTCTTCGGCAAGGACCTGCTGTATGTGGGGCTTTTCAACCGCGGCGATTCCCGCACCATCTACAACGTCATCTATCGGGATGGCAAGACTTCCGTCTATTATGCGAAGCGTTTCGCCGTCACTTCCGTGACGCGTGACAAAGAGTACGACATCACGACCGGAAAGCCCGGCTCGCAGATCGTCTGGTTCACGGCCAACCACAACGGCGAGGCCGAGACCGTGCGCGTGGCGCTCCGGCCGAAGCCGAAGCTGAAGAAGACAAGTTTCGAATATGACTTCTCCAACCTCGCCATCAAGAGCAAGACCGCCCGGGGCAACCTCGTGAGCAAGAACGCCATCCGCACGATCAGCCTCCGCAGCAAGGGCGTAAGCACGATCGCCGGCAAGGACATCTGGTACGACACCGACATCCAGAAGCTCAATGAAGACGGCCATGGACTGTACCTGGGACAGTTCGAGGACGGCGACAAAGTATTGGCGGTGTTCCGCAACGGCACCTTCTACACCACCTCCTTCGAGCTGGTCAACAAGTATCAGGGCGACGTGCTGCTCATCGAGAAGTTCGACCCGGACAAGGTGTTTACCGCCCTGTACTGGGACGGCTCCGTCAAGAACTTCTACGTCAAGCGCTTCTCTTTCGTTCTCAGCGACAACACCCCGCTCAGCTTCATCTCCAGTTCGCCGAAGTCCTACCTCGTGGAGCTCAGCGGCGATGCGCATCCCCGCTACGAGATCAGCTGGAAACTTTCCGACAAAGAGCCGGAAACCGTCGAGGCCGAGAACTGGATTGCCAAGAAGGGCATCGCCGCCAAGGGCAAGAAATGCGCCGAGCGCGGCGAGGTGAAGTCCGTCCGCTTTATCGAACCGCTGATCATCGACGAGCCCGAGCCCGAGCCCGAACCCGAACCGGAACCGGAAGACGAGGGAGATTCACCGCTTGTCATTCCCGGCGAAGTCGAGGACTCCCCCACTCCCGCGAAACTCGACGAGGTCCCGGACATCCCCGGCGGTCTCTTTGAAGAGCCGACGCTGTTCTAGCTTCCGTTTTTGAACAGGGCGTAGAGCAGAACCGGGATCGTGACCGGGAAGAAAACGACCAGCCCGATACCGCGCAGGGTCCGAAGGCACAGATACCCGATCCGCACGCCGGAACGGCGCCTTGCGAGGGCCCACTCGCAGAGCGTGCCCGGCAGCAGCGCGAGCAGGATGCCGGCCGGCAGCAGGTACCAGCGCATGGTGTGCCAGGCAAAATAAACCGCGGCTCCGGAGAAGAAGGCGACGAGCAGCCCCTCGGCGATGCGGATGCCGCGGGGGCACCCGTTCCCGAGCGCTTCGACGGAACGGACGAGGGGAACGCAGCGAGACCCAAGGAAATACATCAGCAGCACGAGCAGGACGCTCCCGGCAATTGTCGCGAAGCCGTACCAGCGGCCGAACTGCAGGAACCCGGTGAAGAAGGCAGGCACGCACAGGATCTCCAGCAAAGCCAGCAGGATGAGCGTTCCGCAGAAGGCGGGAAACAGCAGCCTGAGACCGGACTGGCGCCCCCTTTTCGAGGAGAAACCCTTGACCGGACAGGCCAGCAGACCCGCCAGCGCCAAGAGGATCATGCCCAAAAGCACCCAGCCCCAGATGTCCTGGGTTTTCTGCATCATTTCCGCCGTCGGTCCCTCTTCAAAGGCGCGTGAAAGGAATCCGGGCCCGTCCAGGGGAAGACTGAAAAACAGCAAAGCCGCCATGATCCCCCAAGACAGGAGCATCCCGAGAAGGAAACGGATAATGACGCCGCCGGTCTTCATGGGAGGGGGTTAGAGGATATCTTCCCGTTCGTGCATGTCGCGGATGCGAAGCTGGATGGATGCGGAGCCGCGGTAATAATTCTCTACGATGACGTAGCAGACGTCGATCGGGTTGCCCTCGCGGATGTAGTCGTAAAAATTCGCCATGTTGAAGGCGATCGAGGGGATCTGATGGTAGGGTTGCGACTCCTGGATAAGGTCCAGCTTGAGGTGGACCCCGCCTCCGCCGACCTTGCGGCCGGAGCCCGCGTCATAGACGTTTTCCGTCATGAAGATCGGGTTGTTGTTGCCGGGGCCGAAAGGCTGGAATTGCTTGAGGATGCGGGAAAACTTCGGGGTGATCTGCGTGAAATCCAGCTTGGCGTCGATCTCCACGAGGGGCGTGAGCATCTCCGCCGTCACCCTTTCGGCGATGAATTCGTCCATCCTGCGGGCAAACTCTGCGAGATTCTCCTCTTTGAGGGTGAGACCGGCGGCATAGACGTGCCCGCCGAAATTCTCCAGCAGGTCGGCACAGCTTTCGATGGCTTCGTAGAGATCGAAGCCCGCGATGCTGCGGGCGGAGCCCGTCACGAAACCGTTGGATTTGGTCAGCACGACCGTGGGCTTGTAATAGGCTTCCACGAGCCGGGAGGCGACGATGCCCACCACGCCCTTGCTCCACTTGGGGTTATAGACGATCGTGGCGTTGCCGCTGCCCAGGCACTTGCCGGACTGGACCATTTCCAGGGCCTCCTGGGTGATCTCGCGGTCGATGTTCTTGCGTTCGTTGTTGTTTTCGTTGATCTTCTCGCCGATCAGCATCGCCGTGCGGGCGTCCGTCGCCTTGAGCAGTTCGACGGCCATGCGGCCGGATTCCATGCGGCCGGCAGCGTTGATGCGCGGCCCGATCTTGAAGACAATGTCGTCGATGGAGATGTGTCCCGGCTCCAGGTTGGAGAGGGTGATCATGGCTCCCAAGCCCTTGCAGGGGTTCTCGTTGAGCTGTTTGAGCCCGAAGTGCGCGAGGACGCGGTTCTCCCCGACCATCGTCACGAGGTCGGACGAAATGCTGACGACCAGCAGGTCCAGCAGCGGGATCAGGGACTCGAAGGGGATGTCGTACTTCTGCGAATATGCCTGTACCAGCTTGAAGCCTACGCCGCAGCCGGACAGGTCGTCGAAGGGATAATGGCAGTCTTCCCGCTTGGGATCCAGCACGGCCACGGCATCCGGCAGCGACTCTTCCGGGAGGTGATGGTCGCAGATGATGACTTCGACTCCCTTGCTGCGTGCATACTCCACCTTGTCGATGGCCTTGATGCCGCAGTCGAGCGTAATGATCAGGCCGAAGCCGCCGTCGGCGGCCCAGTCGATGCCCTTGTAGGATACGCCGTAGCCTTCGTCGTAGCGGTCCGGAATGTAGAAATCCACCTTTTCGGTGAAACGGCGGATAAAGGAATACACCAGGGCGACGGCGGTGGTGCCGTCCACGTCGTAATCACCGTACACAAGGATTTTCTCGCCGGAGGTGACAGCCCGGTGCAGGCGCTCCACGGCCTTGTCCATGTCCTTCATCAGGAAAGGATCATGGAGGGCTTCCAGCGAAGGGCGGAAGAAACTGCGGGCCTGCTCGAAGGTCTCGACGCCGCGCTTCACGAGAAGTTCGGCGAGCACCTTGTCGATGCCCACTTCCGTGGCCAGCCGCTCGACCTTTCCGGGGTCGGCCGGTTCCTTGAAAATCCACTTGCACTCTTTCGCCATATCATACAAAGATAATAATATTTTCTTGTATTCTGATTGTTTTGGTATTTTGGGTGCTAATTATTGGAAAAATGCGGGAATTCCCGTATCTTTGAATGTGGTATCATTGCAAACATTCTATATTTTCCTGGCCGTCATGGCCCTGCTCGCGGTCGTCGTTTTCTTCGGCCTCTACCGGGTCGATGCCGGCTATGGAAAGTTCT